>CP075370.1:3590000-3890000 GCA_019454225.1 Paracoccaceae bacterium
GGCTGGCGGTCACCCCCAGGGCCGCAAGGCGCGGGACATCCGCAGGGTCGATCAGCTCGATATGCTCGATCCTGTGGCGGCTGTCGCGTGGTCCGTTCGACTGGCGCGCCGCCGCATAGCCGTCCAGCGTCTGGCGCACCGCGCCATCGCCGATGGCATGCACCGCGATCTGCAATCCACGTCGATCGATCTCGGTGCAGATCGCGGCAAAACGACCCGGTTCGAACAGCGGCTCGGCCCGGTGTCCCGGATGCCCCGGATAGTCGCGCAGCATGAAGGCCGTGCGCGAATCGACCACGCCATCCATGAACATCTTGACGAATCCGCAGCTCAGCCAGTCATCCGCGAAATCGCGGGTCATCGCCGCCGCGCGGTCGAGTTCCGACAGGTCCATCTGCGGCTTGAAATGGAACGGAACCTTCACGCGCGCCAGCAGGTCGCCCGCTGCCTGCATCTCGCGCAGCAGTTCCAGGGTGTAGCGGTTGCCGTCCATGTTCACCATCGAGGTGATGCCCCGCGCCGCGCAGTGCCGCAGCCCGGCCAGCACCTTGGCACGGTCGATCGCGCGTGCGGCGGCATCGGGCCAGGGGTCCGGCTCGCCCCCGGTCGCGATCCCCAGATGCAACCGCGCCTCGCCCCCCAGGGCAATCACCGGTGCGAAGGCCTCGAACTCGCGCAACTCGCCCGTCGCGGTGCCATCCGGCCCCATGACCACCTCATGCCCGGGTGGCATGGCCGCGCCATGCAGGATCCCTGCCGCCCGCAGGGCCGCCGTGTTCGCCCAGACCGTGTGGTGGTCGGCGGCCGACATGGCGATGGGGCGGTCGGCAATCACCGCGTCCAGGTCGTGCCGCGTGACGGCGTGGTCAAGCATCGCATAGTCCGCCGCCTGCGCCATCAGCAGCGGCGCCGAGGGGTTGCGCGCCGAAAACTCGCGAAAGGCACGGGACAGTGCCTCCGCACCCTTCACGCCCCCCAGGAACAGATGCGTCAGCTCAGCCCCCCCCAGCACCAGGTGCAGGTGGCTTTCGACAAAGCCGGGAAGCACCGTTCGCCCACCGCAGGCCATCACCTGCGTATCCCGCCCGGCCAGCGCCTCGATCGTCCGGCGATTGCCCACGGCAACGATCCGGCCGCCGGCAATCGCGACCGCCTCGGCGCGCGGGTTGCTGCGGTCCATCGTCAGGACACGGGCATCTGTCAGGATCAGGTCGGGGGTCATCGGGCATCTCCGGCTGCGGCCGGGGCAGTCAAGCATCGAAGACGCCATCTGTCACCCCCGGCGGAATTCCGCCGCGCCCTCTTGACCGACGAAGGGCCTTCCCGCCTTATCCGCCGGGCGGCCCGATCCGGGCGGCCGACCGAGGGAGACGCCGCATGACCACCCAGCCACCCGCCCCGCAGACGGGCGCGCCCCTTCCGCCCGCGACGCGCGCGCCGGGGCGGTCTGTCCTGTCCGCCGATCTGCGTATCGTGGGCAATCTGACCGCCGAAGGCACGGTCGAGGTAATGGGTGAGGTCGAGGGATCGATTCGCGCCCGTACACTCGTCATTACGCAGGAGGGCAGGGTCACCGGGACCGTGGCCGCCGACACGGTCGAGATTCGCGGGCGCATGGACGGGGGTATTTCCACCCAGGGCCTGATGCTGCGGTCGCCGGCGCAGGTCACCGCAGATGTCACCTATGCCTCGCTCACCATCGAAAGCGGCGCGACGGTCGAGGGATCGTTCCGCAAGCCCAAGGAATGACGGTTCAGCGCGGCGGGATGGAATAGGTCAGTCCGGCCCGCGCCACGGGCTCGGCCATCCCGTCCGACCAGATCAGCACATCGCCCACCGCCAGCACCCGCCCCAGCTTCAACAGCCGTGCGCGCCCGACCAGATCGCGCCCCGCTTCGGGCTTGCGCATGAAGTCGATCGAGCAGTTCGTGGTCACGGCCAGCGCCACCGGCCCGATCCGGCTCTGGATCGCCAGGTAGAACGCCACATCCGCAAGCGCGAACATCGTCGGTCCGGAAACCGTCCCGCCTGGCCGAAGATGCCGCTCGGCAACGCGCAGCCGCACCGCAATCCCCTCGGGCGTCACGTCGCCCACGTCGAAATCGTCGGCCACCTGCGCAAAATCCCGACGCAGAAACTGGGTCAGCGCCGCTGCATCCATCACCAGCATCTCTTTCTTCCCCCGCCGCTCCTCCGTAAGGTTCCGGCAAAGCGGGGGAATGGCAAGATGACCGATGCGATTTTGCAGCGAACCGACGCGGGCGGCGTGGCGCGGCTGACACTGAACGCCCCCGCCAGCCTGAACGCGCTGTCCGACGCCATGCTGGCCGCGCTCCGCACCGAATTTCTGAGGCTTTCGGAAGATCGCCAGACCCGCGTCATCGTGCTTGCGGGGGCGGGCAAGGCGTTCTGCGCGGGCCACGACCTGCGCGAGATGCAGGCCGGGCGGCAGGCGCCTGATCGCGGCGCGGCCTATTTCGCCGACCTCTTCGCGCGCTGCGCCGAGGTCATGCAGATGATCCCCACCCTGCCACAGCCGGTGATTGCCCAGGTCCACGGCATCGCCACCGCCGCCGGCTGCCAGCTTGTCGCCTCCTGCGACATGGCCGTGGCGGCGGACGGCACGCGCTTCGGGGTCAACGGCGTGAACATCGGGCTGTTCTGCTCGACCCCGATGGTGGCGCTGACCCGCGCCGTCCCGCGCAAGGCGGCGTTCGAGATGCTGGTGACCGGCGCCTTCATCGACGCGACCCGCGCCTGCGAAATCGGGCTGGTGAACCGCGTGGTCCCGCCCGAGGACCTGACGGCCGAAACCGACCGGCTGGCCGCCACCGTCGCGGCCAAGCTCACCGCCGCCGTCCGGATCGGCAAGCGTGCCTTTCATGACCAGATCGGCCTGCCGCTTGCCCAGGCCTACCGGATGACCGGCGAGGTGATGGTGGAAAACATGCTGTGGCGCGATACCGACGAAGGCATCGCCGCCTTTCTGGAAAAGCGGCCGCCCGACTGGCAGGGCTGACGCCCGCCGCCGCATCAGCCGCGTTGGCTGCCCCGCACCGCCCGCGCGATCATCATCGCGGCCAGAGCCAGCGTGCCCGCCGCCGCCGTCACAAGGTCCGCCCCTCCGGCCTGCATCAGCACCGCCCCCAGGACCGGCGCCATCGCACTGGCAATCAGCCCCGGAACCTGCAGCATCCCGGCCATCGCGCCATACCCCTCGCGGCCGAGAACATCGGCGATCAGCACCGGCCGCAGGATCGTCATCACCCCCATGGCCGCCCCCTGAACCGCGGCAAAGCTCAGCACGAAGGCCGCGCCCGCCCCCGCCAGCGCCAGCAGCCCGGCACCGGCGGCAAATCCCGCCATGGTCAGCGTGGTCGCCAGGGCCGTTCCGATCCGCGCCTCCCACTGCATCAGGGCCAGTCGGCCCAGCACCTGCGCGGGCCCGATGCAGGATGCGGCGAACACGGCCAGCCCGGGCGCGACGCCGCGTTCGGCGAGGATCGGCAACAGGAAGCTGACGACCATCCAGTGCCCGAGGCTGACCGAGGCGAACAGCCCCGCCATCAGCCAGAACCCCCGTCGGCGCAGCGCCGCCAGCGGTGCGCCCCTGCCCGGCTGCGGCACCACCACCCCGCCCCGGGGCGCGATCGCCCGCATGCCCAACAGATGCAGCGGCACGATCGCGGCGCCCGCCCCCGCCGCCACCCAGACCGCCACGCGCCATCCGAAGGCATCCGCCAGCATGTTCCCGGCCGGAAAGGCCAGCGTCGATGCCAGCCCTGCAACCAGCGTGACGCGGGTGATGGCGCCGCGCGCGGCCTCCGCGTACCGCCGGATCAGCAGCGCAAAGCACACCTCGTACAGGCTGAACGCCTGCGCCACACCCAGCCCCGCCCATGCCGCCAGATAGGCCCAGGGCACCTCGGCCATCGCCATCACGGCCAGCGACAGCGCCCCGACCACCGGCCCAGCCAGCATCATCCGGCGCGCGTGGCCCAGGTCCACCGCCCGCCCCACCGGCGCGGCCAGCCCGGCCCCGATCAGGATGGCCAGCGTCGGCCCGAGCGCCAGGGTGGTCGGCTCCCACCCGGTGTCCCGCTGCCAGTGCAGGATCAGCGCGGCGAAGATGTAGAAGAAACAGGCATAGCCCAGTGTCTGCCCGACCGCGAGCAGCCAGACCCCATGGCCGTAGCCGGGGCCATGGGGCGCGGGGCTGTCGGTCACAGGCGGTAGATTTCGCCGAACTTCGCGTCCAGATAGTCGAGCAGGGGCCCGGCTTCCGGCGCGACCCCGCAGGCCCGGGTGATCACCTCGGCCGGCGCCATCAGTGCGCCGTGCCGCTGCACCTTCTCGCGCAGCCAGCCGGTCGCGGGTGATGCGTCGCCCCGCGCCAGTGCCGCATCCAGATCGGGCACCTCGCGCCGCAGCGCCACATGCAGGCATCCGGCATAGAGATTGCCAAGACTGTAGGTCGGGAAATAGCCGAACAGCCCCACCGACCAGTGCACATCCTGCAACATGCCCTGCGACGCGCGTTCGACGGTCAGCCCGAAATCGGCGCGGAAACGGTCATTCCAGGCGGCCTCCAGATCGCCCACCACAAGGTCACCCGCCACCAGTGCGCGCTCCAGGTCGAACCGCAGCATGACATGCAGGTTGTACTGCACTTCATCCGCCTCGGTCCGGATGAACCCGGGGCGCAGCCGGTTGACCGCGCGGTAGAACTCGCCCGGGTCGGCGATGCCGAAATCGCCGAAGCTTTCACCCATCCGCCCATGCAGCCAGCCGGTGAAGGCCCGGCTCCGGCCCAGCTGGTTCTCGTAGATCCGGCTCTGGCTTTCATGGACGCCCATCGACACGCCCTGCCCGATCGGTGTCAGCAGATAGTCGGGGTCGACGCCAAGCTCATAGGTCGCGTGGCCGACCTCGTGGATCGTCGAATAGAAGCAGTTGAAGGGATCGGTCTCGACAACCCGCGTGGTGATCCGCACATCCCGCCCGGAACCGGAACTGAACGGATGCACGGCCAGGTCCAGCCGTCCCTGATCCCAGTCATAGCCAAAGGCGGTGGCCAGATCGCGCGCCAGCCGCATCTGGGCGTCATGCCCGAAATGCCCCTCCAGAACGGGGGGCTGCTGCGCCGCAGACAGGCAGGCCGCGCGCAGGGCGCGCAGCCGCGGGCGCATCGCGTCGAACATCGCGGCAATTCCGGCCGCTGTCGCGCCGGGCTCATAGTCGTCCAGCATCGCGTCATAAAGGTCGCCGCCCTGCGCCAGGCAAGCCGCCTCTTCCCGCTTCAGCGCGACGACCTGTGCCAGAGTGGGCAGGAAGGCCGCGACATCATCGGCCGCCCGGGCCTCGGCCCAGATACCCTGCGCGGCCGATGTGACGCGCGCGATCTCCTGCGCAAGGCGCGCCGGGATCCGGGCCGCGCGGTCATGCGACCGGCGGATCTCGCGCAGCTGGGCGCGGGCCACGTCATCGGCGGGGTCGGCGGCCGCCAGCCAGTCGGCCACGCGCGGATCGGTGCGCCGCGCGTGCAGCACGCCCTCGATCGCGGCCATCTCCTCGGCACGCTGTCCGGCGGCCCCGCGGGGCATCATCGTCTCCTGATCCCAGCCCAGCCGGCCGGCGATCTGCGACAGGGCCACCGTCTGCCGGGTGAACTCCATCAGGTCGGCATAGGCCGTGTTGTTCGCGCTCATGCCGTTCCCTTCCGGATCGACCCCGCCACGGGGTACTGGCTCAGATACCGGGCCCGGATGATCAGGACCCACAGGACAACCGCGCCGATCTGGTGGCTGATCGCCACGTGCAGCTGTGCCGCGGTCAGCACCGCCCAGATGCCAAGCCCCATCTGGACCACCAGCATCGCCATGACGGCGTTGAACGCCGTCCGTGTCGCGCCATGGGCCGAGCGGCGGCCGCGCAGCCAGACCACGACACCGAAGGCGAACAGCAGATAGCCCGACATCCGGTGGACGAACTGCACCAGCCCCGGGTTCTCGAAGAACGCGCGCCAGGTGCCGCCGCCGTCCGGCACGTAGAAGGCATCGGCCGGGAAAAGCTGGCCGTTCATCAGCGGCCAGGTCGGGAACCCCCGCCCCGCGTCGATGCCCGCCACCAGCGCCCCGAGCAGGATCTGCAGGAAGGCGAAGTGCATCAGCCCGGTCGACAGTCCGAACAGCCGGCCCTCGCGGGCGCGGCGCGCGGTCAGCAGGTCGGTCTCGGATCGGCCGAGCAGGAACATGTACCAGGCGATCAGCCCCAGGATCACGAAGGCGAGGCCCAGATGCGTGGCCAGCCGGTAGGATGCGACCGAGACCATCTGCCCGGTCAGGCCCGAGGCCACCATCCACCAGCCGATGGCGCCCTGCACCCCGCCCAGCACGCCCAGCAGCAACAGCCGGGGCGCCCAGCCCGGCGGGATGCGGCGGGCGGCGAGGAAACCCAGGAACCCGACGGCCCAGACCAGGCCGATCACCCGGCCAAGCTGGCGATGCCCCCATTCCCACCAGTAGATCGACTTGAAGGCCTCCAGCGTCATCCCCCGGTTCACCAGCTGGTACTGCGGGATCGCGCGGTATTTCTCGAACTCGGCCGTCCATTCGGCCTCGGTCATCGGGGGGAGGGCACCGGTCACCGGGCGCCATTCGGTGATCGAGAGGCCCGAGTCGGTCAGCCGGGTCAGGCCGCCCACCGCGATCATCGTGACCACCAGGGCAAACAGGATGGCCAGCCACGCCCGGATCGCACGGCGGGCAGGGCCGGTGTCGCGGGAGATCAGCCCGGCGGTCGGGGCGGGGGGGGCCTTGGTGCCGACCTCCTCGAAGATGCTGCGCTTGGCTGCCATGCTGGGCCCCCTTCATTCGGGGCCGAGATTAGGGGGGCCGGGCGGGGGGTTCAAGGTGGCGGGCCAAGCGGTCGCAGGCCGGGTGCGTCCCACCGTGGGACGCTTTTTTAGTTACGCGATATCAATGGCTTGATGGTCAGGGATTCACGGTTTTTTAAGGATTGTTGCCCCTCGCGGCGCGGAACCGGGCGCGCGGGGCGGTGAACCGCGCGGTGTCATCCGGCATGGCATCGGGGACATCGGCGGCCAGGGCGCCTTGCCGGATGCGGTGGCGGGACGCGCGCCGGGCGGGGGGCCCGGCGCGCATCACGGACGGATGCGATACCGGACTTCAGTCGAAATCCGCAGCGTCAAGCGACCCCTGCCGGAGCAGATGCTGGATCGCATAGGCAACGCACAGCGCGTCGTCCAGCGCATCGTGCCCGCGCAGGGGTGGATGATCCAGCCGGTAGTACGCGGCCAGGGAATTGCTTCTCGTGCGCTTGATATCGTCATAGGGCATTCCCGCCTTGAGAAACAGCTGGCAGGCGTTTCCGAACTGCGTCGCCGGTATCGGCGGCCGCAGACCTTCGACATAGCAGCTTATCGCGACCATGTTGAATTCGTCCTTGCCCCAGGACCAGAGTCTTGCGCCCGAGGCGAAATCCATCGTCTGTTCAAGGGCCTTGTCCAGCGGCACCCCGTGTTGATCGATGGCGTCTTCGGTGATGCCCGTGAGCCTTGTGAAGAACGGGTCAAGCCCGTACCGGTCGCCGTATCGGTTCCGGGGGATCACATGCAGCCTCAGCGTGTCGAGCACCGGAAAATCCGCGTCCAGGCCGATCCTGACAGCGCCGATCTGCGCGACAACCGGGTCAGGGTCCAGAGGACCGCACCAGAACCGGGATGGCGCGCCTTCGACGGAAAGAAACTCGCAGTCAAAGACCAGGGCAGACTTCATGGCATCCCCGTTCCGCGAGAAAGGTTCCCGGGAGGGCTACGCCGGGCCGTTCCGGATGCCAACGACCACGTTTCCCGCAACGCCGCCGCCCGGGGCGGCGGCTATTCCGCCGCCTTCACCGCCATCGGGTTGTTGGGATGCGTGGTCCAGTTGGCATAGGGGCCGACCACCCGGCCGGTGCGCGGGTCGGTCGCGCCCTGGGGCAGCGTCTCCATCGTGATGCAGTTCTCGACCGGGCAGACATTGACGCAGAGGTTGCAGGCCACGCATTCGGCATCGTTCACCTCGAACACGCGGCCGGGCTTCATCAGGATGGCCTGGTGGCTGGTGTCCTCGCAGGCGGCATAGCAGCGGCCGCACTTGATGCAGGCGTCCTGGTCGATGCGGGCCTTGGTGACGTGGTTCAGGTTCAGCTGGTTCCAGTCGGTCACGTTCGGCACCGCGCGGCCGATCAGCCCGTCAAGGGCGATGCCCTTTTCGTCGAGATACTGCGACAGGCCGCTGATCATCTCCTGCACGATCCTGAAGCCGTAGGTCATCGCGGCGGTGCAGACCTGCACGTTCCCCGCCCCCAGCGCCATGAACTCGGCCGCGTCGCGCCATGTAGTGACGCCACCGATGCCGGAGATCGGCAGGCCGCGCGTGTCGGCATGGCGGGCGATCTCGGCCACCATGTTCAGCGCGATGGGCTTGACCGCCGGGCCGCAATAGCCGCCATGCGCGCCCTTGCCGTCGATCATCGGCTCGGGGCTGAAGCTGTCGAGGTTGACCGAGGTGATCGAGTTGATGGTGTTGATCAGGCTGACCGCATCCGCCCCGCCGCGTTTCGCGGCCTCGGCGGGCTTGCGGATGTCGGTGATGTTGGGCGTCAGCTTGACGATGCAGGGCAGGCGGCTGTGCTTTTTCACCCAGCGGGTGACCATCTCGATGTATTCGGGCACCTGGCCCACCGCGCTGCCCATGCCGCGTTCCGACATGCCGTGCGGGCAGCCGAAGTTCAGTTCGACCCCGTCGCATTCGGTGTCTTCCACCGCTTTCAGGATCGCCTTCCAGCTTTCCTCGTCGCAGGGCACCATGAGGCTGACCACCATGGCGCGGTCGGGCCAGGCGCGCTTGACCTGCTTGATCTCGCGCAGGTTCACCTCGAGCGGGCGGTCGGTGATCAGTTCGATGTTGTTCAGCCCCAGAAGGCGGCGGTCGGCGCCCCAGATCGCGCCATAGCGCGGGCCGTTGACGTTGACGACCGGCGGACCTTCGGAGCCCAGTGTCTTCCACACGACGCCGCCCCATCCGGCCTGGAAGGCGCGCACGACGTTGTATTCCTTGTCCGTCGGCGGCGCGCTGGCCAGCCAGAACGGGTTGGGGGAACGGATGCCGATGAAACGTGTCGCTAGGCTGGCCATGGCTCAGTCTCCTTTCCGTCTGGTCTGGATCACGTCGAAACCGCCGAAGATCATGCGCTTGCCGTCATAGAGATCGCCCGGCATGGCCGCGATGCGCGGATCGGCCATCGCCTTTTCCCAGCCCGCGTCACGCACCGCGCGCGACGGCCAGACCACCCAGCCGAACACCACCGTCTCGCCCGGCTTCCGCTGGACGGCCATGGGAAACGAGGTCAGCTTGCCCTCGGGCACATCGGCGCCCCAGGCATCGACCACCTCGACCGCGCCGCATTCGATGAAAAGGTCGGCGAGCTTTCGCGTCTCGCCCTCATAGGCGGCGCGATGGCTGTCGGGAACCGCCGCAACGAAACCGTCCACGAAGGTCATGGCGCGGCCCCCAGGCTCAGGACGGCGTGGATGTCCTCGGCGGCATCCCGCCCCTCGGCCACCGCCGTCACGGTCAGGTCCTCGCCCCCCGCCGCGCAGTCGCCGCCCGCCCAGACTCCGGGAACGCTGGTGCGCCCGGGTCCCGTCACCGCGATCTTGCCACCCGCAATCGCCAGGCCGTCCGGCACCCCCGCGAGCGTCTGACCGATCGCCTTGAACACCTGGTCGGCCTTCAGGCGGAACGTCTCGCCCGTGGGCATCAGCCCCTCGGGGCCCTCGACCGTATAGGCGAACTCCACCTCCTGGACCGCGCCGTTGCCATGCACCGCAAGGGGCATCGCATGCGCGACGATCTTCACCCCCGCCTGCGCCGCATGATCCTGCTCATGGGCGCTGGCGCTCATCTTCTCGCGGCCCCGGCGATAGACGATGGTCACGTTCTCGGCGCCCAGCAGTTTCGATTGCACGGCCGCATCCACCGCCGTCATGCCGCCCCCGATCACCACCACGTCGCGCCCCACCGGCACCGTGCCGGGGTCCGACTGGCGCAGGCCCGCGATGAACGCGACCGCGTCCGTCACATGCGCGCGGTCCTCGCCCGGGGCGCGCAGCGCGTTCACACCCGCCAGGCCCATCCCCAGGAAAACCGCGTCGAACCCGCCCCGCAGCCCATCGAGCGTCAGGTCGCGGCCAAGGGCGCGCCCCGTCTCGACCGTGATGCCGCCGATGGACAGCAGCCACTCGACCTCGGCCTGCGCGAAACCGCCGGTGGTCTTGTAGGTGGCGATCCCGTATTCGTTCAGGCCCCCCGGCTTTGGCCGCGCATCATAGATCGTCACATCATGCCCGTGCATCGCCAGGCGGTGCGCGCAGGCCAGTCCCGCAGGCCCCGCCCCGACCACGGCCACCCGCCTGCCGGTGGCCGGCGCCCGGGTGAAGGGGTGGCGGCCCCTGGCCATCGCGGTGTCGGTGGCGAAGCGTTGCAGGCGGCCGATCTCGACCGGCTTGCCCTCGGCCGCCTCGCGCACGCAGGCTTCCTCGCACAGGGTTTCGGTGGGGCAGACCCGGGCGCACATGCCGCCCAGGATGTTCTGGGTCCAGATCGTGGTTGCCGCCGCCTCGGGCGTGCCGGTGGCGATCTGGCGGATGAACAGGGGAATGTCGATGGCGGTGGGACAGGCGGTGATGCAGGGCGCGTCATGGCAGAAATAGCAGCGGTCGGCCGCGACCCGCGCCTCATGCCCGTCCAGCGCGGGTTCGTGATCGGCGAAGTTCGCCGCATAGACCTCGGGCGAAAGCCTGCCGGGCACCACACCCGGGGTCAGCGGCCCGTGCTTTGGCCCGTGCTTCACGCTCTGGTGTCCCATGGCTGGGGTCTCTCCCTGGCTTCGATTTTTCCCGAAAGGCTGCCATGCGTCTGGTTTTTTATCAAACGGTAAATTATGGAACGGCGCAGGACACGGACCCGCTGCCCGAAAAACCGGCAGACAACGCGGCTTTTCACCCCCGGGGCCTTGCCTTATACACCTTGGCAACGCGCAGCGGGGCGGCCCGCGACGAAGACGCGGCCATCGGACACGCCAACGAGGACGGCATGAGCAAACATTCCACCGAAGCCGACGTGGCCTTCATCCAGGCACTGGCCGAACTTCTGAACAAGAACGAGCTGACGGAACTGAGCGTCAAGCGCGAGTACGGAGAGGCTGACGCGCTGGAAGTGCGCGTGGTCAAGCAGGTCACGGTGATCCAGTCGGCACCCATGGCCTATGCCCCGGTGCCCGTGGGCGCCGCGCCCGGCGCGGCCGCCGCCGCGCCCGTGGCCGCCGCCCTGTCGGAAGACCCCGCGCAGCACCCCGGGGCCGTGACCTCGCCCATGGTCGGCACCGTCTATCTGTCGCCCGAACCGGGTGCCTCGGCCTTTGCGCCCGTCGGCAGCGCGGTGACCGAGGGCCAGACCGTCCTGATCATCGAGGCGATGAAGACGATGAACCACATTCCCGCCCCCCGCGCCGGGGTGGTGAAGCGCCTGCTGATCGAGGATGGCAGCCCCGTGGAATACGGCGCCCCCCTGATGATCATCGAATGAGGGTGCGCGCGTGACCGCCCCCCGCCTGTTCGACAAGGTCCTGATCGCCAACCGTGGCGAGATCGCGCTGCGCGTGATCCGCGCCTGCCGCGAGATGGGCATCACCTCGGTCGCGGTGCATTCCACGGCCGATGCCGATGCCATGCATGTGCGCATGGCGGACGAAAGCGTCTGCATCGGCCCGGCATCCAGCACCGAATCCTATCTGAACAAGGCCGCCATCATCTCGGCCTGCGAGATCACGGGCGCCCAGGCCGTGCACCCCGGCTATGGCTTCCTGTCGGAAAACGCGGCCTTCGCGCAGGCGCTCGAGGACCACGGGATCACCTTCATCGGCCCGAACGCGGAACATATCCGCATCATGGGCGACAAGATCACCGCCAAGGAAACGGCCATGTCGCTGGGCATCCCGGTGGTGCCCGGGTCGGAAGGCGGCGTGCCGGATTTCGAGACGGCGAAGAAGACCGCCGAATCCATCGGCTATCCGGTGATCATCAAGGCCACCGCCGGGGGCGGCGGGCGCGGCATGAAGGTGGCGAAGTCCGAGACGGAGCTGGAGATCGCCTTCCGCACCGCCCGGTCCGAGGCCAAGGCCGCCTTCGGCAACGACGAGGTCTATATCGAGAAATACCTGCAAAAGCCGCGCCATATCGAGATTCAGGTGTTCGGTGACGGCAAGGGCAACGCGGTGCATCTGGGCGAGCGCGACTGTTCGCTGCAGCGCCGCCACCAGAAGGTGTTCGAAGAGGCGCCGGGCCCCGCGATCACCCCGAAGATGCGGGCCGAGATCGGCGGCATCTGCGCCGCCGCCGTCGCCAAGATCAACTACATCGGCGCCGGGACGGTCGAGTTCCTGTACGAGGACGGGAATTTCTACTTCATCGAGATGAACACCCGCCTGCAGGTGGAACACCCGGTCACCGAATACATCTTCGGCGTCGATCTGGTGCGCGAACAGATCCGCGTGGCCGCCGGATACCCGATGTCCTTCGCGCAGTCGGATCTCGAGATCAACGGCCACGCCATCGAGGTGCGGATCAACGCCGAACGGCTGCCGAACTTCTCGCCCTGCCCCGGGCGGGTCAAGATGTTCCACGCGCCGGGCGGTTTTGGCGTGCGGATGGATTCGGCGCTCTATTCCGGCTATTCGATCCCGCCCTATTACGACAGCCTGATCGGCAAGCTGATCGTCCACGGCCGCGACCGGCCCGAGGCGCTGGCGCGTCTGCGCCGGGCACTGGGCGAGCTGATCGTGGACGGGGTCGACACGACAGTGCCGCTGTTCCACGCGCTGCTGGCCGAACCCGACATCCAGAACGGCGACTACACGATCCACTGGCTGGAAAAGTGGCTGGCGGCGCAGTTCGGCTAGGGCGCCCGCCCGCCATCCGGCGGGGGCCCCGCCCCTGCCCCGCCCGGGCCTCCTGAGCCATGCAGCCGACCCCGCATCCCGAGATCACCGCCGAGATGCTGCTGCGCGCCTATACCATGGGCATCTTTCCCATGGCCGAGGGCCGCGACAGCCCCGACATCCACTGGGTCGACCCCCGGCGGCGCGGCATCCTGCCGCTGGACGGGTTCCGCATCTCGCGGTCGCTGTCGCGGGCCATCGCGCGGCCGGACCATGACGTCATGGTCGACCGCGACTTCCGCGCCACGGTCGAGGCCTGCGCCGAGCGCGACGAGACCTGGATCAACGGCGCGATCCTGTCGCTTTACCTGGACCTGCATCGCGCGGGCTTTGCCCACAGCATCGAGGTGCGCGACCCGCAGGGCCTGCTGGTGGGCGGGGTCTATGGCGTCGCGATCGGCGCTGCCTTCTTCGGCGAATCGATGTTCTCGCGCCGCACCGACGGATCGAAGATCGCGCTGGCCTGGGCGGTTCACCGGCTGCGGGCGGGCGGCTTCACCCTGTTCGACGCGCAGTTCCTGACGCCGCACCTCGCGTCACTCGGCGCGGTCGAGATCACCCGGGCCGAGTATCACCGGCGTCTGGATGCGGCCCTGTCGGCGCGGGCGACCTTCGATCCGCCGGGCTATGCGCCCGACCGTCACTCGGTCAGGCAGCGCAGCACCCAGACATCATAGCGGTGATGGTCCATCGCCGACAGCGCGGGCGCCTCGGCCATCATCCAGCCCGAGAACACCGGATCGGGGCGAACGCTGTCGCGGATGGTCAGATGCGCGAAGGCCTCGGTCGCCAGTCCCTCGGCCGGATAGCGGCAGGCATCCAGCAGGATCGTCAGACGCCCGGCCCGCGCGGTCTGGCCGCGCGCCAGTTCCAGGTCGCCGGTCTGCCCGCTGGTCTTGTCCAGCCAGCGCAGCAGGGCACCGGGGGCCTCGACCCCCTCGGCCGCCGCCACCGGCCCCGCCAGCAGGGCCGCAAGAGCCCCCGCCAGGACCGCCTTCATTCGTCCGCGCCCACGGCGTCCGCCGCGCCGTCGCCCACGAACTTCATCAGCAGGGTGATCAGGCTGACCGCACCCTGGGTATCCAGCACCTCGCCCCCCGGGGGCACGTTGTCCAGGCTGCCGCCCGGCAGGATTTCCACGAAGTTCCCGCCCAGAAGCCCCTCGGACGAGATCAGCACGGTTGAATCGTCCGGCACCTCGATGCCCTTGGCCACGCTCAGCGTCGCGTCGGCAAAGAAGGTCTGCGGGTTCAGCGCAAGGCCCGTCACCGTGCCCACCTTCACGCCGGCCAGCCGCACATCGGTGCCCACGCGCACCCCCTCGGCCGAGCGGAACGAGGCGCGCAGGTCATAGCTGTCGGCACCCCGGCCGAACCCGACGCCCTGCGCCGCAAAGACGGCGAATCCCACCGCCACCGCCAGGACGGCAGCCCCCACCAGCACCTCTGCCCGATTCTCGGCCATCACGCCGCCCCCGTGCCTGCCCGCAGCCCCGTCATTCCGGCGCCCAGGCCTCATAGTCCTTGCGGGCGGCGGGTTCCACGCGGCGGATCGACCCCGGCGGCGCATAGGCCGCCGCCGTTCCGGTCAGGTTTTCCTGATGCGGCTTTTCCCAGGCCTTGTGCTTCAGCGGCGCGGTGGTCGGCGGCTCGTCCCAGGTGAAGTGCAGCCAGCCATGCCAGTCCGGGCTGACCCGGCTCGCCTCGGCCTCGCCGTTGTAGATCACCCAGCGCCGCTTGCCGCCCGCGGTCTGGTAAAACACGTTGCCCTGATCGTCCTCGCCCACCTTCACGCCGTTGCGGGCGGTGAAAAGCTGCGTGTTCAGGGTCTGTCCGTTCCACCAGGTCACGGCGCGCAGAAGCGTGTTCAGGATGCCCATCGGTCCCTCCGGTTGCCCCCTTCATATGGCCGATGCGGGGGGCAAGGTCCAGTGGCGATGGGTCGCGGGCGGCGCCGCTACAGGATGAAATCCCCCGCCCGCATCGTCGCCACGCCGTAAAGCAGGATCTCGTGATCGCTCACGCCATCGCCGTTCACATCCAGTTCGACCCGCGTGTCACTGCCCAGTTCGACAAAGCGCAGGCTGGCCACCCCGCCCCCGGCAAAGGCCTGCCGGCCCACGAACAGGAACGCCTGGTCGCCCGCCGCCACCGGATCGGTGTCGATCCCGCTCAGGTCGATCTTGTCCTTTTCCGCCCGGCTGAAATCGCCGATCGCGTCGGGCGCCCAGGACGGCCCGAAATCCGCCACGTCGGCAAAGACGAAGCGGTCTGCCCCGCCCTGCCCGAACATGTAGTCCGATCCCGCGCCGCCGGTGATCGTGTCGCTCAGCGAATTGCCCACCAGATAGTCGTCGCCGTCCATCCCGTTCAGCCGCGATTTCGCATCGCCCGCGAAGATCGCGTTGTTCAGCGCGTTGCCGTTGCCGGTCCGGGCATTGCTGCCCATCAGCACCAGCACCTCGACCTCGGCGGGCAGGGTCAGGGCAACGGTGGAATAGATCGTGTCATATCCGCCGCCCGGCGCCTCGGTCACCTGGTCCTGCGCGACGTTCACGAAATAGGTGTCGTCCCCCTGGCCGCCGTACATCCGGTCGTTGCCCAGCCCGCCATCCAGAGTGTCGTCGCCGTCCCCGCCATAGAGCAGGTCCACCCCTTCCAGCCCGAACAGCCGGTCGTTCCCGCCCCGGCCCTCGATCCTGTCGATCACGGGCGTGCCCCGGATCGCGTCGGCCGTCTCGAAGCCGATCTGCGTCAGGCGCTGCGTGTTGGCGTTCCAGGACCAGCTTGCGACATGCGTGCCGTCCTGCGCCTGGGTGCCATAGATCGACTGGATGGCCGCCACATCGACCGTGCCCAGGACCTGCAGGGTGGACAGCGGGCTCATCACCGTGGCGCCGGGGTCGTCGACCGCCCAGACGTCATGTTCGACGGGCGGGCTGGCGGCCCATTGCGTCCAGGCCTCGGTCGGATGCTTCAGGCCCAGCGCATGCCCGATCTCGTGCAGCAGCGTGCCGAAGTTCACCGGCAAGGCGCTGTTCATGAACACGTCGCCCGACGCCGAATAGCCCGAGTTGAAATAGGGATAGCTGAAGAACGACCAGTCCCCGAACGGGCGATAGGCAATGCCGCCATAGCCCGCATAGCCGGTGCCGGTGAAATCCAGCTTCTGGAAATTGATGTCGCCCTGCCCCGCCGCCACCTCGATGAAGATCAGGCCCGACACATCGCCCCAGGCCGCCAGCGCATCACGCGCCATGGTCTGCTCGGACGCGGAAAATGCCTGCCAGCTTGCCAGCGCGGCGGGTGTCAGGTTCGGGTCGTCGATCCCCGGAACATAGGGCGGCGCCACGCCGGGAAAGCTGTAGGTCACGATGACGGGCGTCGCCGTCACCTCGATCCCGGTCCAGTTGGACCCGGTCAACAACGCGGTATGACTGCCCGACATGCTCGCCCCCACATGCACCCGGCCTGCGGCGCAGCCTACCCGCGCCGCCGAGTCGCGGCAAGCGCCTCGCTCAGCGCAGCCGGGCCGTCACCTCGATCTCGATCCGCATCGCGGGGTCCTGGAGGGCTGCCACGATCATCGTGGCCGCCGGGCGGGCGGTGGCAAAGGCTTCGGCCACCAGCGGCCAGCACGCGGGCCATTCGGCGGGGTCCGGCAGGATGTAATGCACGCGCACCACGTCATCGAGGCTGCACCCCGCCTGCGCCAGCGCGGCGGAAATGTTGGCCAGCGTCTGGCGGCACTGCGCCACCACGCCGTCGGCCAGGGTCATCGTGCCATAGTCGTATCCGGTGGTCCCCGACACGAACACCCAGCCATCGCACACGACCGCGCGGGAATAGCCAATGTCCGCCTCGAAGGTCGAGCCCGAGGATATCAGTCGGCGTCCGGTCATCGGCAATCTCCGGTCAGGGCCGTTCCAGATGGTCGATCAGTCGCTCGATCATCGGTTCGGACAGGTGAAAGGCGGAATGCGGCCGGTCGGTCAGCGGGGTGCCGCGCAGTTCAAGGTAATCCATTCCCTTCTGCGCGGCGAGGTTGCGGAAGAACAGGTCGGTGAACTGCGCGGGCCCGAGGCAGGCCACCCGCCCGCCGCGCGGCGCAAAGACAAGGTTGCCGAAGGAACCGCCCATCACCGCCACCACCATCCGCGCCCGCGCCAGAACCCGGCGCTGTTCGGCAAAGCCCAGGTCGCCGCAGGCAACCCGCCGCATGTCGGGCCAGCGGGCCTGCAACCGCGCAAACACCGCATCCTCGTTCACCAGCCGCCGCTTGCCCGCATCCAGCCGGCTGATGAACACCCGTTCCGGCCCGTCCGCCCGATCGTCCGCCGCCGCGTCCTCGAGCGACCGGATCGCCGCCGGATGGATCCAGAACGGATGCGACGACAGGTTCCAGGGCACCACCAGCCGCTCGAACCGGCCGACAAAGTCATGGCCCGTCCGCATCACCTGATCCCCGACGCCCAGCCAGTCCAGCATCTGTCCCATCACCTCGCCCAGCCGCCCCTCCGGATCGGGCAGGATCAGCCGGATGTCCGCGAACCGCGCGCCCAGCGCCGCGCGCAGCAGCGGGATGCGGGGCAGCATCTCCAGCAGGATATGGGCATAGTTCGACGATCCGATCTTCTTGCACAGCATCCAGGTTCCCGCGAACTCGGGCACCGCATCGGGCAGATCCAGCCGCGACGTCCCCTCGTCCAGCCGGTCCACCCGGTTCACCACGCGGCGGTTGCCGATGTTGAAGCTGTCCAGGACCAGATCGCCCGCCGCCGTCATCGCCGTGCCCGCGTCGAACACCAGCGCGTCCGGCAGTTCCAGCGCCCGCGCCTCGGGGCAGCGGAACACCGGCTGCGACGCATGGCGCGCGTTCAGCGCCTCCATCGCCGGGTTCGGCACCTCGGTCGCATAGCCGGCGGGCGCGCGGTCATAGGTTTCCGAAGGTGCCAGCACCACGGACGGAAAACGCGCGGCCAGATCGGCCGCGCGCGCATTCCTTGCCGTGATCGGGGCCATGGCGGCTGGCGGCAGGGCTCAGCCCGCCACTTCCTTCTTCTTCCGCTCGGCGGCATGCACCAGCAGCGGCTTGGCACCACCCTGCACGACCTCCTCGTTCACCACGACCTCCTGCACGCCTTCCATGCCGGGCAGTTCGAACATGGTATCCAGCAGGATGTCCTCCATGATCGACCGCAGGCCCCGCGCGCCGGTCTTGCGCTTGATCGCGCGCTTGGCGATCGCCGACAGCGCGTCGGCGGTGAAGGTCAGGTGGACCCCCTCGATGTCGAACAGCCGCTGGTACTGCTTCACCAGCGCGTTCTTCGGCTCGGTCAGGATCTGCACCAGCGCCGCCTCGTCAAGGTCGGTCAGCGTGGCGATCACCGGCAGGCGGCCGACGAATTCGGGGATCAGCCCGAACTTCAGCAGGTCCTCGGGCTCCAGCTCGCCGAACAGCTCGCCCGCCCCCCGCGCATCCGGGTCCTTCACCTGCGCGCCGAACCCGATGGCCGAGCCCTTGTTGCGCTGCGCGATGATCTTCTCCAGCCCGGCGAAGGCGCCGCCGCAGATGAACAGGATGTTTGTCGTATCCACCTGCAGGAATTCCTGCTGCGGATGCTTGCGCCCGCCCTGCGGGGGCACGGAGGCAACCGTGCCCTCCATGATCTTCAGAAGCGCCTGCTGCACCCCCTCGCCCGACACGTCGCGGGTGATCGAGGGGTTGTCCGACTTGCGCGTGATCTTGTCGACCTCGTCGATGTAGACGATGCCGCGCTGCGCCCGTTCCACATTGTATTCGCTGGCCTGCAACAGCTTCAGGATGATGTTCTCGACATCCTCGCCCACATAGCCCGCCTCGGTCAGCGTGGTCGCATCCGCCATGGTAAAGGGCACATCGAGGATGCGCGCCAGCGTCTGCGCCAGCAGCGTCTTGCCGGTGCCGGTGGGGCCGATCAGCAGGATGTTCGACTTGGCCAGTTCCACATCCGTCTTGGACGAATGGTTCAGCCGCTTGTAGTGGTTGTGCACCGCAACCGACAGCACGCGCTTGGCATGCATCTGGCCGATCACGTAATCGTCCAGCACCTTGCAGATCTCGCGCGGGGTCGGCACGCCGTCGCTGGATTTCAGCCCGGTCGTCTTGGTCTCTTCCCGGATGATGTCCATGCACAGCTCGACGCATTCGTCGCAGATGAACACGGTGGGCCCGGCGATCAGCTTGCGCACCTCGTGCTGGCTCTTGCCGCAGAAAGAGCAATACAGGGTGTTCTTGCTGTCGCTGCCCGAATTCGTCGCCATGCGTCGCCCTTCCGTCGCCGTTCTGGAAGCCTAGGACAAACCCCTGACCGCCACAATCCGAAATGCGGGCGGCACCGGCCGCCCGTCACATCCGCGTCACTTGCCCGGGTCGTCTGCCTTGCCGCGCGGCATCAGGATCTCGTCGATCAGACCCCAGGCCTTGGCATCCTCGGCCGACATGAAGTTGTCGCGCTCCAGCGCCGCCTCCACGGTTTCCAGCGGCTGGCCCGTGTGCTTCACATAGATCTCGTTCAGCCGCCGCTTCAGCTTCTCCGTCTCGCGGGCGTGGATCATGATGTCCGTCGCCTGCCCCTGATAGCCGCCGCTGGGCTGGTGCACCATGATCCGGCTGTTCGGCAGGCTGAACCGCATGCCCTTCTCCCCCGCCGTCAGCAGAAGCGATCCCATGCTGGCCGCCTGCCCGATCACCAGCGTGCTGACCTTGGGCTTGATGTACTGCATCGTGTCATAGATCGACAGGCCGCTGGTCACCACGCCGCCGGGGCTGTTGATGTACATGCTGATTTCCTTCGACGGGTTCTCCGCCTCCAGGAACAGCAGCTGCGCGCAGATCAGGCTCGACATCCCGTCATGCACGGGACCGCCCAGAAAGATGATCCGCTCCTTCAGCATCCTGGAATAGATGTCATAGGCGCGTTCCCCCCGGCTCGTCTGCTCGACGACCATCGGGACGAGGGTGTTCATGTAGTGGTCAACCGGATCGCGCATGGCCTGCCTCGTGCCTCTCGGGGTTTCCTATCGCTCGTCTCTTGCCAGAGTCTTAGTGGTGCGCCCGGGGGGCTGCAAGGGCACCCCCCGCGCTGCGGCCCGATCCGGCCGTTCCCGCCGCCCCTGTGCCCCCCGGGTGCCGGTTCCACAGGCGGGCGCGAACAGGCTTGCCCCGTCCCCGCCCGCTATCCATGCTCAAATCCTGCAGTGGAGCCACAGCATGTTGATCTCGCGTCTGCCAGCCTTCATCGCTGCCAGCGACGAATGCCAACCAGGCCGACGACTACGCCCCCACCTGGGACACCTACGCGAACCATTCGCAGGCAAGCGTCGTGCCGCTGGACGCGGCGCGCGGCAGGAAACGCCCCGGCTGACGCCCGGCCACCCTGCATCGGGGCGACCCGGCGGCAGCCGGGTCTGTCGTTTGTCTAGACAACTTGTCGGGACGGATGCCAGACGCGCGCCATACGCGGAACAGACGCAAACCAGACGGGGTTTTTCAGCCTTTCCAGTGGCTTGACAGCGAACGCCCGACGATCCTACCGCGCCAGCACAATCTCCGCCCGCAGCCCCCCCAGCGCGGCGCTTTCCCCCAGCCGCAACGCCCCTCCATGGCTGCGCGCCACATCCGCCGCGATGGCCAGCCCCAGCCCCACGCCCCCCCCCCGGTTCGGGTCGCGCGCGTCGTCCAGCCGCATGAAGGGGGTCATCGCCGCCTCGCGCCGATCGGCCGGGATGCCCGGTCCGTCATCCTCGACCACCAGACGCAGCGACCGTTCGCCAAAGATCACCGACACCTCGGCGCGGGTGCCGTAACGCACTGCATTTCCAATCAGATTCTCCAGTGCCCGCTGCATCGCCTGAACCCGCAGCCGGACCCGGCCGCCACCCTCGACACCGGCCAGCCGCACCGCCTGCCCACCCCGCTCGGCATTCTCGACGACGCGGCGCACCAGGTCGGCCGGGTCGGTCTCTTCCGGCTCCTCCATGGCATCGCCCCGGGCAAAGGCCAGGAACTCGTCCACCAGCCGCTGCATCTGCGCCACGTCCGCCTGAAGCGCACGTGTCTCCTCGTCATCCGGCAGCATCGCCAGCCCCAGCCGCAACCGCGTCAGCGGCGTCCGCAGATCGTGGCTCACCCCCGACAGCATCAGCGTCCGCTGCTCGATCTGCCGCTCGATCCGCCCCCGCATGTCCAGAAACGCCACCCCCGCAGCCCGCACCTCGGTCGCGCCCCGGGGACGATAGGGCAGGTGCTGGCCCTTGCCGAAGGCATCCGCCGCTGCCGCCAGCCGCGTGATCGGGCGCAACTGCGCACGCAGGAAATAGTAGGCAACCAGCGTCATCAGCACAGATGTAGCGATCATCAGCACCAGAAGCTGATGGGGGTTCGAGGCCGACACGCGCCGCCGCGGCACCGTCACAGCCAGCGGCCCCTTGTTCGTCGCCACCGCCAGCCGCACCTCGCGCGGGCTCTCCCGCAGGGTGATGCCCAGAATGCCCGGCAGGCCCTCCCGCATGCCCGCCAGCACTTCGCCCCCCGACACATCCCAGAACGGCGGCTGCATCGCCGCCGGAACCTCGGCTGCGGGCAGGCTGACCGCCAGCCCCAGCAAGGCCGCCGCCCGCGCCGCCTCGACCTGCGCCGCCGCCAGATCCGGCGCCGCCTCGACCTGCGCGACCAGCAGCGCGACCTCCTGCACCACCCCCGTGGTCATCTGCCGCGTCACGCCCTCGAAATGCCGCTGGATGAAGGCCAGCGACACCACAAGCTGGATCGCGACCACCGGCACGATCAGGATCAGCGCCGCCCGCCCGTAAAGGCTGCGGGGCAGCAGGTTTTTCATCGACAGCGCCATGGCAGCAGCGTAACCCTTTGGGGTCTTTGACGGAAGGGGGACCGAATGGCCGGCGGCAAGCTGCGGCGGGTGGTGGCGCCGAACCCCTCCGCCCTGACCGGACAGGGCACCAACACCTGGCTCGTCGGGCATGGTGAGGTGATCGTGATCGATCCCGGCCCGCAGATCCCCGCCCATCTGGACGCGATCCTGTCGGCGCTGTCGCCGGGCGAGACGGTCGCGCGGATTCTGGTAACCCACGCGCACAGCGACCATTCCCCGCTGGCCCGCGACCTGTCGCGGATCACCGGCGCGCCGGTCTGCGGCTTCGGCCCGCCCGATGCGGGACGCAGCGCCATCATGCGCGACCTTGCCGCCGCCGGCTTTTCGGGCGGCGGCGAGGGGGTCGACCCCGCCTTCGCGCCCGACATCCTGCTGGCCGAGGGCGACACGGTAACCGCGGGCGCCGTCACCCTGCGCACCCTGCACATCCCCGGGCATTTCGCCGGACATCTGGCCTTTGCCTGGGACGACCGGCTGTTCTCGGGCGATCATGTGATGGGCTGGGCCACCACGCTGGTATCGCCGCCCGATGGCGACATGGGCGCCTACATGGCTTCGCTCGAGCGTCTGGCCGCAGGGTCCTGGGCACGGTTCCACACCGGCCATGGCGACGATGTCACATCCCCGCTGGCGCGACTCGCGGAACTCGCCGCGCACCGGCGCGGACGCGAGGCGGCGATCCTCATGGCCCTGCGGGATGGCCCCGCCGATCTGGCCGCGCTGACCACCCGCGTCTATGCCGACACCGCCCCCGCCCTGCACCGCGCCGCCGCGCGCAACGCCTTCGCGCATCTGATCGACCTCTGGTCGCGCGACCGGATCACCGCCCGCCCCCAGCTCGCCACAGACGCGGTCTTTGCCCTGCGCTAACCCGGCACGATCCTGTCGATAGGTTCTGGACGCCCCCCGAATCGCTTGCTATATGCCCCCGGTGTTCCGGCGTAGCTCAGCGGTAGAGCAGTTGACTGTTAATCAATTGGTCGTAGGTTCGATCCCTACCGCCGGAGCCATAACCCCAAGTAGATCAGAGATTTACGAGACACCTCAGCGAGGTGGCTCAGGGGGTGTTTGGCGTTAGTAAGCGCATAGTAAGCAGTTTTGCGCTCACACTTGTTTGCGTGATTTGGTATGAAACCAAGGCAAATCCACCCGGTCAGTGCGAAAGTTATGAAATTCGACGATCCATACTATGAGCGTTTGCGGACTTTTCTTAACGCTTCCAACAGCGAGACAGATCGCGGAAGAGCCCTAGTTGCGGCGTCACTCATAGAAGAAATGTTAGAAGAGGTCTTGCGTGGCTTTCTCCTAGAAGGCGCTGCGACCAAAAGCCTTTTTGACGGTCCTAACGCTCCGCTTTCGACCTTCTCGGCGAAGTCGAGCGCAACCCGTGCACTCGGCTTGATCTCAAGATCAGAGTATCAGGACATAGAGGGAGTGCGCAAAATACGGAATGCCTTCGCGCACAGTGTTCTAGTTTCGTTTGAAGATCAAAAGATATGCAGTTGGGTGGCTGCCCTCAAAACTGGTATGTCGATGCTCGACGCACTGGAGAAGGGTCATCCCTCACGGGCCGATAACCCAAAGCAGCGTTTTGGCATGGTTACGACAAGCCTCGTTTCAGCCTTATACAATCGCGCCCACTATACCAAAAAGTCAAAGTTAGAAGAGCGGCACTGGCCCAAGTAGCTGCTATAGTGCTAACGCAAATCAACGTTCACCCGGTCCAGCTTGGGTGCAAGATCGTGGATCGTGGCCAGAGTTTCGGTGCCGAACTCCCCCTTGCGGCAATCATCGGCCGCCCGCACCAGCATGAACAGGTCGGCATGGGTTAGCCCGGCTTCAAGGAGGTCGGCAAGCCGGGCTTTCACAAGCCAGTCCAGAAGCGCGGCAAGGGTCTGGCCGAGTTCATCGGCGCTAGCTCCCTCTCGGTGCATGGGGGGCGGAGAGGGCATCGGCCTAGGCTTTGCGAATCACGGGGGCGTCAGTATCGGCCAGCGACGTGCAGACATAGCGGATGCAGGTCGCCAGCACGTCGGACGAATGGACGCTGTTGATTTGGTAGAAACCGCGCGAAAGTTCCTGGGCCGAACGGTTCAGGCGTCCGGCGTCCGGCGTCCGGCCTGCACGGGGCGCCGCTGTTCTGCCTTCGTGCGGACGGGGTTGACGGCCGCAGGTCCTCGGGAAGTCGGGCGCTGCACCGGGCGGCATCGCGCCACCGGAGGCAGGCAGGGGCAAGTCCGGCTGGCGCAGCCCCAACCGATCACGCCCGGCGGCCAGGGCTGGGCAGCCATCGGCGGGCGGCCGGCCCGTCACCGGAGGCGGCGGCCTTCCGCGTCGAAGCGGAACGTCCGGAGCGGATCGGGGGTCAGGTGGACGGCCTCGCCCACCGTGAAGTCGTGTTCGCCGAACTGGCGGACCGTCAGCAGGCCATGCGGTTCGGCATGGACATAGACCAGCGTTTCGCCGCCCAGTTTCTCGACATGGCTCACCTGCCCCGGGATCGTGCCGCCGGCGCGCGACAGGACAAGGTGCTCGGGCCGCACGCCCAGGGTCGCGGCCATGTCTCCCAGTGCCAGGCCGTTCAGGAAATTCATCTGCGGGCTGCCGATGAAGCCCGCGACAAAGGTGTTGTCGGGGTCGTTGTAGAGGTGCATGGGCGCGCCCGCCTGCTCGACCTTTCCGGCACGCAGCACCACGATCCGGTCTGCCAGAGTCATCGCCTCGACCTGATCGTGGGTGACATAGATCATCGTTGCGCCAAGGTCGCGGTGCAGCCGGGCGATCTCGATCCGGGTGGCAACCCGCAGTGCGGCATCCAGGTTGGACAGCGGTTCGTCGAACAGGAACAGCTTGGGCCGCCGGACGATCGCCCGCCCGATCGCGACGCGCTGCCGCTGTCCGCCCGACAGTTCGGCGGGGCGGCGATCCATCAGCGGGCCGAGGGCCAGCATGCCCGCCGCCTTGTCGGTGGCCAGCGCGATTTCGGCCCGGGGCACCCCGGCCTGCCTGAGCGCAAGGCCCATGTTGTCGCGCACCGTCAGGTGCGGATAAAGCGCGTAGGACTGGAACACCATGGCGAGCTCGCGCCGCGCGGGGGAGACATCGTTGACGCGGCGGCCGTCCAGCAGGATGTCGCCGCCGGTGGCATCCTCAAGCCCCGCAATGATCCGCAGCAGCGTGGACTTGCCGCAGCCCGAGGGGCCGACGAAGACACAGAATTCGCCTTCGGCCACCTCCAGATCGACGCCCTTGATGACATCGGTCGCGCCGAACGACTTGGTGACGGATTTCAGGGTCAGGGCACCCATGGTCGGCTCCTACATGGCTATGGGAAGACGGGGTTTCACACCCCCGCATCCCCGCTGGGATACTACGGGACAGGCGACGCGCGCGTTGACGTCAGAGCTTCACGGCAAGGCCCGTGCGTACGCTCTCATCAGCGGCAATGCACACGGCAAGCGAGCGCACGGCATCCTGAAGGTGGCGTGCAAGATCAAGGTCTTCGGTGATCGCGCGGGCGACGAAGGCCTGTTCCCGGTCACACAGCGCCTGATGGCCCGGCTCATCGGCCATGCTGAGATCCTCGTCGGGGCGACCCACCCGATGGATGCGGAGCGCCGAGGTCCTCGTGTGGGTGTCGTGGTCGTCCGACCGTGCGCTTTCCGGCATGCGGATCGACACCGCGCCATTCGGGCTGATGACATCCTTCACGAAAAAGGCCGTATCGCTCATCATCGGGCCCCAGCCGGCTTCGTACCAGCCGACCGAGCCATCCGCGAACAGCACCTGGAAATGGCCGTAGTTGTACATGTCCGGCGCGATCTCGTCGGACAGGCGAAGGCCCATCCCGCGCACCTCGACCGGGGCGGCATCCGTGATCTGGCACATTACGTCGACATAGTGCACGCCGCAGTCGACGATGGGGCTGGTCGTCTGCATCAGCGCCTTGTGGACCTCCCATGTCGGGCCACTGGACTGCTGGTTCAGGTTCAGCCGGAAGACATACGGCCCGCCAAGCGCGCGCGCCTCGGCGATCAGCCGAATCCATGACGGATGATGCCGCAGGATATAGCCGACCACGACCTTGCGCCCGGTGCGGGCGGCGCAATCCGCCACACGCCGCGCATCGGCAACGGTGGTGGCCAGCGGCTTCTCGACAAAGACATGCGCGCCCGCCTCCATCGCCGCCACGGCGAAATCGGCGTGGCTGTCGGAATAGGTGGCGACGCAGACAAGATCGGGGCGCAGGCGTTCCAGGGCCTCGTGGAAGTCGGACGTGACAGGATAGCCGCGCAGCGCGTCCGGCAGCTCGACCGGCGATCGGTTCACCAGCCCGGCAATCCGGAACGCGGGATCGGCGTGATAGGCAAGCGCATGGCTTTTCCCCATGGTACCCAGCCCGGCAACAAGAACGCGGATCATTTCACGGCTCCCGCAGTGATCCCGCGGATCAGTTGCCGCGAGAAGATGAGATAGAGGACAAGCACCGGCAGGATGGCGAGCGACAGCGCCGCCAGCACCGCGTTCCAGTTGGTGACGAACTGCCCGATAAAGACCTGGCTGCCCAGCGTGATGGTCTTGGTCGCTTCGGCCGGGGCCAGGATCAGCGGGAACCACAGGTCGTTCCAGATCGGGATCATGGTGAACACGGCCACCGTGGCCATGGCGGGCCGCACCAGCGGCAGCACCAGCGAAAAAAAGATGCGGTACTCCGACAATCCGTCGATGCGGCCCGCGTTCTTCAGGTCATCCGACACGCTGCGCATGAATTCCGACAGGATGAACACGGCAAGCGGCAGGCCCTGCGCGGTGTAGACAAGGATCAGTGCCGTCAGCGTGTTCACAAGCCCGCCCGCCACCATGATCTCGAGGATCGCCACGGTGCCAAGCCGGATCGGAATCATGATGCCGAGCGCCAGATACAGGCCCATGACCAGATTGCCCCGGAACCGGTATTCCGACAGCGCGAAGGCTGCCATCGCACCGAACAGCAGCACGAAGAACAGCGAGGCCACGGTCACGATCATCGAATTCTGGAAGTAGAGAATGAAGTCACCCTGCTTCAGGACCGTGGCATAGCCGATGGCATCGAAGTTCGATGGCGAGGGCAGCGCCAGCGGATCGGCGAAGATCGCACGACGCGACTTGAAGCTGTTGATCACGATGACGAACACCGGGAACAGCGCGATCACCGTGTAGGTCAGCAGGACCGCATGGGCGGCGATGCTGCGCGACAATGTTGTGCGTGCGGCCATGTCTGCCCCCGATTCAGAACTGATAGCGGCGCAGCCGCGTCTGGATGCCGAACAGATAGACGCAGACGCCCACCAGGATGATCGCGAACATCGCGGTCGCGATGGTTGCACCCATGTGCGGATCGCCAAGCTGCAGCTGGAACCCGAAGAATGTGCGGTACAGGAACGTGCCCAGGATATCGGTGGCGAAGTTCGGGCCCGCCAATGCGCCCTGGCTGACGTAGATCAGGTCGAAGGCGTTGAAATTTCCTACGAATGTCAGGATGCTGATGATCCCGATCGAGGGCAGGATCAGGGGCAGCTGGATGCGGCGGAACCGTGACCAGCCGGTGATGCCGTCCATCTCGGCCGCTTCCATCACCTCGTCCGGGATCGACAGCAGCGCCGCGTAGATCAGCATCATGGGTATGCCCACGAACTGCCATACCGAAATCAGGGCCAGAGTGGTCAGTGCCGTCTCCTCGCGTCCCAGCCAGGGCGCGAAAAGGCTTTTCAGGCCGATCATGTCGAGCATTCCCGGGGCGATGCCCCAGATCGGCGACAGGATCAGTTTCCAGACGAATCCCACGATGACGAAGGACAGGATCGTCGGAATGAAGATCGCCGTGCGATAGAAGGCGGCCATCCGCAGACGGGGCGACGACAGCAGCGCCGCAAGCGCCACGCCGACGGGATTCTGCACCAGCATGTGAACCAGGAAGAACCAGGCATTGTTGCCGAGCGCGTTCCAGAACGCGCCCGACCAGCGTTCGTCACCGAACAGCGTG
Source organism: Paracoccaceae bacterium (assembly GCA_019454225.1). Taxonomy (NCBI): domain Bacteria; kingdom Pseudomonadati; phylum Pseudomonadota; class Alphaproteobacteria; order Rhodobacterales; family Paracoccaceae; species Paracoccaceae bacterium. Next base: position 3,618,017 of record CP075370.1, read on the forward strand.
GCAAAGTTCGCAAGCCCCACGAACTGCCGCGCGCCGTCGACCCGGTTGAACAGCGCGAGATTCAGCGTGCCGAACAGCGGCACGATCATGATCGCGGTATAGACCAGCACCGCCGGGGCCAGAAACACGGCAATGTGCCAGCGCACGGGCTTTCGCAAAGCCATGTCCCTTCCCCCTTACAGTCAGGATGCCGGTGGTGGTGGTGGCGGGCGCGAGCGAACCCGCGCCCGTCGCCGTCACTGCTGCGGTGCGTACCAGGCTGCGAGACCCGCCTGCAGCCGCTCGGCAGCCGCCTCGGGTGTCTCCGACCCGCGGATCACGTTGGCCGATGCGTTCCAGGTCTCGTTTTCCAGGTTCGGCGTGCCGCGCGACAGGATCTGATAGGTCGACCGGATGGTCGACTGGCACTTGCCGCGCCAGGACACGAACTCCTGCGCCAGCGGGTCCTGCATCTCGACCGGCGTCGCGTTGAGCGAGAAGAACCCGGGCAGCGCGTTGGCATAGAGCATCGCGAATTCCGGGCTGCCCACCCATTCCAGGAATACCCGGCCGGCCTCGGCATTTGGCGACTTAGCGTTGAGGCCGATGGCGATGTCGGTGTGGTCGCTGATGTAGCAGGTATCGCCCGCAGCCTGCACCGGCGGCGGGAACGCACCCATCTTGAACCCGGCCTGCGTGTTGAACCCGCTGATTTCCCACGATCCGGCAGGATAGATGGCGGCGCGGCCCAGGGTGAACAGGTTCTGGCTGTCCGGATAGGTCTGCGCCTCGAACCCGTCGCCCAGGTAATCCTTCCATTTCGCGAGGCTGCGGAACGGTGCGACCCAGGCATCGTCGGTCAGCTTCTGCTCGCCCTTGATCAGCGCAAGGCGCCCCTCTTCGCCCTTCCAGAAATTCGGCCCGATGTTGTTGTAGCCCATCGTGGCGGCTTCCCACTGGTCGTTCGTGCCCATGGCCAGCGGAATGTAGCCGCCGTGCGCCTTGAACTTGTCGAGCGCGGCGAAGAACTCGGCCTCGGTCGCCGGAACCTCGACGCCCACCTCGGCAAAGGCGTCGGCGTTGTAGATGAAGCCATGGATGACGCTGGCCATGGGAACGCAGAACGTCGCGGCGCCGTCATCGGTCTGCCAGGCCGATTTCGCGACGGGGCTGAAGTTCGCCATCGCGGCCAGATCCGTCAGATCGGCCAGATGCCCGTCATTGTACAGTTGCAGCGAGGCATCGAAGGGACGGCAGGTGATCAGGTCGCCCGCCGAACCGGCGGCAAGCTTGGAGTTCAGCACGGCATTGTATTCGGCCGGCGCCGAGGGCGCGAAGATCACCTTGATGCCGGGATTTGCGGCCTCGAACGCCGGGATGATGGCATCCTGCCAGATCGACAGGTCGTCGTTGCGCCAGCTCTCGATGGTCAGCGTGGTCTGCGCATGCGCCGCGCCACCCAGCACCGTCGAGGCCAGAAGGGCCATGCGGATCGTTCGTGTCATTGTCGTCTCCCTGTTGAGCGGGCGCTTCGGCCCCGCGTTTGAACCCTAGAGATGCGGCGCCAGGTGCCCGCCACTGGTCGCCAAAGCCGCCCGGGCGGCATCCGGCGCATGGCCGCGTGCAACCAGTACGGCAGGCTTGACGGCGCCATCGGTCGCCACAAGCGCGGCGCGCGCCGTGCCCTCGTCGGCGCCCGAGATTGCCGCCACGATGCGGGCAGCACGCCCGGCCAGCTTGGCATTGTCGGCAACAACGTCCACCATGTAGCCGTCATGCACGGCACCCAGGCGGATGCCCACCAGCACCGACAGCATGTTGAGCGCGACCTTCTGCGCGGTGGCGGCCCCCATCCGGGTGGAGCCGGAAATCACCTCGGCCCCGGTCTCGATCAGCACCGGATGGTGTGCGGTTTCCAGCAGGCGTGACCCCGGAACCGAAGCCATGCCGATCAGCGTGGCACCCGCCGCCCGTGCCGCCTCGGCGACGGCAAGCGTGTAGGGCGTCGATCCCGAGGCCGAGACGCAGATCACCGCATCCCGCGCGTTCAGGCCCAGCGCCGCCACCTCGGCACGGGCGGCGTCTCCGTCATCCTCGACCCCGCCGCGCATGTGCATCAGCGCCGCCGCGCCGCCCGCAAACAGCACCGGTGTCCGTTCGGGCGCGATCCCGAAGGTTCCGGCGAGCTCCAGCGCATCTGCCAGCGCCATCAACCCTGACGAGCCCGCACCGGCATAGGCCATCCGCCCGCCCCCGGCCAGCGCAGCGCCAGCAGCCTCGGCGGCGTCGGTCAGGGCCGGAATCGCGGCGCCGATTGCCGCGACCGCCATCGCCTGCGCCGACAGGCAGTCGGCCAGCACCTGCGCGGCCGGACGGGCATGGATGCCCACCGATGCCGGATGCCGCGCCTCTGTCGGTCTGCTGTCCATGCGATTCCCCCCGTGACCTCTTCATAATGCCAAAATAATACCAATTGTAAACCCCCATCGGATTTCCTGCTGATCTTGGCGGTTCCTGATCTGATTTCGGATCGGAACTTCCAAAATGGTATTTCTTTGGTATTATGTTGCCGAAGGGGGATTCGCATGGCGTTCTATCTGGGACTCGACGGTGGCGGCAGTGGATGCCGGGCGGCGGTAAGCGACGCCGCGGGCCGTGTGCTGGCCCGGGTCGAGGGCGGACCTGCCAACATCACCTCGGACGCCGAAGGTGCGGCGCGCAACATCCTGGACACTGCGCGCAGGGCGATGGCAGCGGCCGGAATCGATGTGATTGCAGGTGCCGCCATGGGATTGGCCGGAGCGAACGCCACAGGTGCCAGCGAACGGCTGCGCGCCGCCCTGCCCTTCGCACCGCTGCGGATCGAGACCGACGCCGTGACCGCCACGCTCGGCGCGCTTGGCGGGCGGGACGGAATCGTGGCGGCGATCGGGACGGGTTCGGTGTTCGCAAGTGCCGAGGGCGGGCGGATTCGGCAGATCGGCGGACGCGGCCTTGTCCTGGGTGACGAGGGGTCGGGTGCCTGGATGGGCCGCGCGGCCCTCGCCGCCGCGCTGCGGGCCGAGGACGGCCACGCGGCGCTGACCCCGTTTCTCTCGGCGCTGATCGCGGAACACGGGGGCAGCCTTGGCGTCATCGCCGCCGCCGGGACGGCGCGCCCTGCCGACTTTGCGGCCCTTGCCCCCCGCATTCTCGCGGCGGCGGCCGAGGATGTCGCGGCGGCGGCGATCCTCGCCGAAGCACTGCGCGAGGTTGCCGCGGCAATCGACATCCTGCAGGCGGGCCGCGCGCTGCCCGTCGTGTTCCTGGGCGGCCTCGGCCCTGCATTCCGCGACCGCCTGGCAGGGCGCTGGCCGGTGGCAGAACCGCTGGGCAGCGCATTGGACGGCGCGCTGATGCTGGCGCGGGGGGCGGCGTGATGGACCGCATCTTCTCTGCCGAGGGATTTGACGACACCGGCGCAGGGCCGCTTTACCTGCAGCTGCACCGGCGCATCGCGCAGGGTATCGCCGAAGGGCGGCTGAAACCCGGCGACAGCCTGCCGCCCGAACGCGACATGGCGGCGCTGACGGGGCTGAGCCGGGTGACAATCCGCAAGGCGGTGCAGGCGCTTGTCGCCGATGGCGCGCTGACGCAGCGACGCGGTTCGGGCACCTTCGTCGCCCCGCGCGTCGAGCGGCTGGAACAGGCGCTGTCGCTGCTGACCTCGTTCACCGAAGACATGGCGCGGCGCGGCAAGGCTGTCGAGAGCCGCTGGATTTCGCGCAGCATCGCCGCCCCCGCCCCGGAAGAGGTGATGGCCCTTGGCCTGCGCGCGGGCGACCGGGTGGCGCGACTGGATCGCGTGCGGTCGTCCGACGGTGTGCCGCTGGCCATCGAGCGGGCGTCGATTCCCACCTGGGCGCTGCCCGATCCCGAGATCGTCGAGGCCTCGCTCTACGCGGTTCTGCAGGCGCGCGGCATGCGCCCGGTGCGGGCGGTGCAGCGCATATCGGCCGCGAACCTCGCCGCGCGCGATGCCGATCTGCTGGGCGTGGCGCCTGGCGCCGCCGGGTTGCGGATCGAACGCATCGGGCATCTGGCCTCTGGCCGGGTGGTCGAACTGACCCGCTCGCTCTATCGCGGCGACGCCTATGACTTCGCCGTCGAACTCACCCTTGCGCCACAGGACGCAGGCCAGGAAAGGACACCCGCATGACCGATACGCACATGGCGCGCGAGGTCGCCGAGATCCCGCAGGCCGCCGCCCGGTTCCTTGCCAAGGCGCGAGGCCAGGTTGGCGCCGCTGCAGCCGCGCTGCGGGCCGTCGACCCCGGCCTGATCGTGACCGTCGCCAGGGGATCGTCGGATCATGCCGCCACCTACCTGAAATATGCCGTGGAGCTTTCGGCCGGTATTCCGGTTGCTTCGGTTGGTCCCTCGGTCGCGTCGATCTACCGCCGTCCGCTGCGCCTGACCGGGGCGGCCTGCATCGGCATCTCGCAATCCGGCCAGAGCCCTGACATCGTCGAGATGATGCGCGCGGCGGGTGCCGGGGGGGCCCTGACGCTTGCGCTGACCAATCACGGCGAAAGCCCGATGGGGCGCGCCGTGGCGCATGCGATCCCGCTGATGGCGGGCCCGGAACGGTCGGTCGCCGCCACCAAGACCTTCGTCGCCTCGGTTCTGGCGGGTCTGGCGCTCGTGGCCGAGTGGCAGGAGGACAACGCGCTGCGTTCCGCCCTGTCGAACCTTCCCGACGCCCTTTCGGCGGCGCTTGCGCTCGACTGGTCGGCGCTTGAGGACCGGCTGGCGGTCGCGCAGTCGCTCTATGTTCTCGGGCGTGGTCCGGCGTTTGCGATCGCCTGCGAGGCGGCCCTGAAGGGCAAGGAAACCTGCGGCCTGCATGCCGAGGCCTATTCGGCCGCCGAGGTGCTGCACGGTCCGGCCGCCATCGTGCATGCGCGGTTTCCGGTGCTGGCGCTCGGCGTCGACGATGCCGCGCTGCCGCAGGTCGGCGCGACGGCGGAACGGCTGGCGGCGCAGGGGGCGGACGTCTTCATCACCGGGGTCCAGGTGCCCGGCGCGGCAACGCTGCCCTCGGTGCCGGGGCTGCACCCGATGGTTGCGCCGCTGGTGATGGCAACCGCCTGGTATCGTTTCGTCGAGGCACTGGCGCGGCGACGCGGCTATGACCCCGACACGCCACCCCACCTGCGCAAGGTGACGGAGACGGTCTGATGCCAGCCTTCACCCTTGTCGGGGCCGATGTCTTCGACGGCACGGTGCTGCACCCTGGTGCCGGGCTGGCCGTCGAGGATGGCGAGATCGCGGCGATCCTGCCGCCCGGGGCCCCGCCGATGGGCCCGGCGGTTCGGCTGGACGGCGGGACGCTGGCGCCGGGCTTCCTGGATCTCCAGGTGAACGGCGGCGGTGGCTGGCAGGTCGACGGCACGGCAACCGCCGACCGGATTGCCGGTCTTTGTCAGGTCCACGCCCGGCTGGGCGCGACGGGCATCCTGCCCACCCTGATCACCGACACGCCACAGGCAACCGCGCGCGTCATCGCGGCCGGATCAGCCGCGGCGCGGGCGCGGGTTCCGGGTTTCCTGGGGCTGCACCTCGAAGGCCCGCATCTCGACCCGCGGCGCAAGGGTGCGCATGACCCTGCCCTGATCCGCCCGATGACCGACGATGACCTCGCGGCGCTGATCGCGGCCCGCGGCGCCCTGCCCGCGCTGATGGTGACACTGGCCCCCGCGGCCGCGACACCCGCGCAGATCGCGCGGCTTGCGGCGGCCGGGGTGACCGTCAGCCTGGGCCATGCCGATTGCACGCTGGCCGAGGCCAGCGCCGCCATGGCGGCGGGAGCGGCCTGCGCCACCCATCTGTTCAACGCGATGTCGCCCCTTGGCCATCGCGAGCCCGGACTGGTCGGCGCCATCCTGTCGTCGGACCTGCCGGCCGGTCTGATCGCCGACGGGATCCATGTGGTAGGCGAGACGTTGCGCGTGGCGCTCGCCGCGCGGCCCGACGGGCTGTTCCTGGTCTCCGACTGCATGGCCTTTGCAGGGTCCGGCCTGACCGAGATCACACTGGGCGGGCGTCGCATCCTGCGACGGGGGGGGCAACTGACGCTTGAGGATGGCACCCTGGCGGGGGCAGACCTGACGCTGCCGCGCGCCGTTTCGGTTCTGGCGTCGCTCGGCGTGCCGCTTGCCCGGATCCTGGCCATGGTCACGACGACACCCGCCCGGCTGATCGGGGCTGCGGCGGGCCGCCTCGGCCCGGGTTGCCGTGCCGATCTGGTGCATCTTGCCCCCGACCTGTCGCTTGCCGCTGTCTGGCGCGGGGGCGTCCCGCTGACGCACTGATCGGCCCGTCGGGCGATCTGTTCGGGCCGGGCGACGACGGGGCGGGGTGAAGGGCGCGGGGTGAAATGGTGCCCCCTGTCTGGATTGAACAGACGACCTACCGCTTACAAGGCGGTTGCTCTACCGCTGAGCTAAGAGGGCACGGCTGCGGGGATAGCATTCTGCCTTCTGCGGTGCAATCCCGGTGCCGGGGCCGCGCAAACCGCCCGGTGGCGGCGGAAAACCGTTCCCCTGCCGCCGAACATGCGGCATGCTGGCGCCAGCCCCCCGCCAAACCGGACCGCTGCCGATGACGCGCCACGATTCCTCGCTGACACCCCTGCAGGAACTGCGGGCCAATGTGGACACGCCGTTTTCCCAGGCGCTCGCGATGCCGAAGTCGGTCTATGTGTCGCCCGATTTCGCGGCCCTGGAACAGCAGCACATCTTCGCGCGGGAATGGCTCTGCGCGGGCCGGGCCGAGGCTTTGCCGAACCCCGGCGACTATCTGACGATGACAATCGCGGGCGAGCCGGTGATCGTGCTGCGCGACGGTTCGGGCGCGCTTCGGGCCATGTCGAACGTCTGCCGGCACCGGATGTCGACGCTGCTGGAAGGCCGGGGGAACGTGCGGTCGATCGTCTGCCCCTATCACGCCTGGACCTACAACCTGGACGGCACGCTGCGGGGGGCGCCGGCGATGGCGCTGAACGATGCCTTCTGCCGCGACCGGATCGCGCTGCCGCGGGTGCGCTGCGTCGACTGGCAGGGCTGGATCATGGTGACGCTGAACCCCGACGCACCCGACCCGGCCGCGCGGTTGGCGGATGTCGAGGCGCTGGTCGGGAAGTACCGGATGCAGGACTATGTCGAGGCGTTCCGGGAGGAGTTCGACTGGAACACGAACTGGAAGGTGCTGGCCGAGAACTTCATGGAAAGCTACCACCTGCCGGTCTGCCACGCCGGCACCATCGGGCCCACGGTCGACCTGCTGAAGATGACCTGCCCCGAGGGGCTGCCCGCGTTCAACTATCACTACATCATCAAGAACGACGCGCTTGACCTGACGCTGGCGCATCCGTCGAACACCACGCTGCAGGGGGATGACAGGCGCACGACCTGGCTGCTGTCGATCTATCCGGCGCTCCTGATCACGCTGTCGCCGGGTTATTTCTGGTACCTGTCGCTGACGCCGGAGGGGCCGGGGCGGGTGCATGTCCTGTTCGGCGGCGGACTTGCCCCGGAATTCGTCGAGGACCCGAAGGCGCGCGAGCATTTCGCGCGGCTGAAGGCGCTGCTGGACGATGTGAACGTCGAGGACAAGGGCTGCGTGGAGCGGGTCTATCGCGGGCTGTGTGCCGGGCTTTCGGACCCCGGACCGCTGAGCCATCTGGAGCGTCCGAATTATGACTTCGCGCGCTATGTGGCGGGGATGATGCCGGGGGGCTAGCCAGGCGTCCCACCGTGGGACGCTTTTCGAACCCAGCAATATCAATGGCTTGACACTTCCGTCTTAACCATTTCTTAGCGATTGGTGTTGGGCGGCGACGCCGCCCGCACCCTAGAGCCCCGCCTGAAGCCGGTTGACCAGGCGGCCCAGCATCGCGTCGCAGCGATCGAGCTGTTCGACGGTGACGAATTCGTCGGGCTTGTGACCCTGTGCCATCGACCCCGGCCCGCAGATCACGACCGGCAGGCCCAGGCGTTCGGCAAAGAGACCGCCCTCGGTGCCATAGGCCACCTTGATGGTGCCGTTCGCGCCGGTCAGCCCCTTGACGAAGGCGACCACAGCGGCACCGGGCGGCGTGCCGAGGCCGGGATAGCGCATGGTCTGCTGGAATTCGACCCGGGCGTCGGCATCGCCGGTATCGGCCACGATCCGCGCCGCCGCGGCGCGCAGATCGGCAAGGATGGCGTCGGGATCATCCTCGGCCAGGTTGCGCACCTCGTATTCCAGCGTGCAGAGGTTCGGCACGATGTTCAACTGCGTGCCGCCCCGCAGGCTGCCCACGTGAAGCGTGGTGTAGGGCACGTCATAGTCGCCGTCGCGGGCACCGGACGCGGCGATGCGCGCCTGCGCCGCGCGCACCGCAGCGACAAAGTCGGCCCCCATGTGCAGGGCGTTCAGCGCCAGCGGTGCCAGGGCGGAATGGCCCGAGCGGCCGTGGAAGGTGGCGCGGACGCCCACCTTTCCCTTGTGTCCGGTGGCCACCTGCATCTCGGTCGGTTCGCCCACGATCACCATGGCGGGCCGGACCGGCGCCCCGTCGAGCAGGTCGATCAGCGACCGCACGCCGATGCAGCCCACCTCTTCGTCATGGGACAGCGCGAGATGCAGGGGATGGGCCAGCCGCCGCCCTGCCGCCGCAAGGGCGGCGGCGAGTGCGCAGGCGACAAAGCCCTTCATGTCGGCGGTGCCGCGTCCGTAGAGGCGCCCCGCATCCTCGGTCAGCCGGAAGGGCGGATGCGTCCAGTCCTGGCCGTCCACCGGCACGACATCGGTGTGCCCCGACAGCATCACCCCGCCCCGGTCCGCGGGACCGACCGTGGCATAGAGATTGGCCTTGCCGCCCGAGGCATCGGGCACCAGCACCGTCGGCACGCCCGCGTCATGCAGCAGATCGCGCGCATAGTGGATCAGGTCGAGGTTCGGGCGGTGGCTGACCGTGTCGAAGGCAATCAGCCGGTCGAGGATGGCGCGGGTCTGGGGAAGGGCGTTCATCGGGGCCTCCGGTTGTCGCCCATGTCATCCGCCATGGCGGGGGGACGCAAGAGGCCGTGCCGCCGGGGGCTTGCCCTGCCGGCCGCCGCCGCGCCACCATGCGCGGGTGGCAAGGGCCACCGGGGAGGACATCAGATGACCGAAAGCCTGCGCCCCGGCGCAACATCCATGGTGCGGGGCCCGGTGGAGCCGCCCCTGTGGGATGTGACGATTCCCGCGATGCTGGCGCGGACCTGCGCCGTCCGGCCCGAGGCCGAGGCGGCGGTGTTCACCGACAGCGGGCTGCGCTGGACATGGGCCGATTTCGCGCGGGCGTTGGACGGGCTGGCGACGGGCCTGATGGAGCTGGGGGTGGCGCGGGGCGACCGTGTGGGCATCTGGTCGCCGAACCGGCCCGAATGGCTGCTGACCCAGTTCGCCACGGCACGGATCGGCGCGATCCTGGTCAACGTGAACCCGGCCTATCGGGTGGCGGAGCTGGAATTCGCGCTGCGCAAGGTGGGGGTGTCGGTGCTGATCCAGGCCGCGGCCTTCAAGTCGTCCGACTATCTGGCGATGATCGCGGCACTTGCGCCGGAACTGGATGACTGCGCCCCCGGCCGGCTGACGAGCGCCCGGCTGCCCGACCTGCGCGCGGTGGTGCGGATGGGCGCGGGGGCGACGCCCGGCTGCCTGTCGTTCGACAGCCTGGCCGCCACGGCGCCCGACGCCGGGCGGCTGGATGCCGCCACCGCCATGCTGGACCCTGGCGACCCGATCAACATCCAGTTCACCAGCGGCACCACCGGCCTGCCCAAGGGGGCCACGCTGACGCATCGCAACATCGTCAACAACGCGCGTTTCACGACGGCGACGATGCGGTTCTTGCCCGATGACCGGCTGTGCATTCCGGTGCCGCTGTATCACTGCTTCGGCATGGTGATGGGCACGCTGGGCTGCGTGGCGCAGGGCGCGACCATGGTGTTCCCCGGCGAGGGGTTCGACCCGCTGGCGACGCTGGCGGCGGTGCAGGCGGAACGCTGCAGCGCGCTGTACGGCGTGCCGACGATGTTCGCCGCGATGCTGGACCATCCGCGCTTTACGGAATTCGACCTATCCACATTGCGGACGGGCATCATGGCGGGTTCGCCTTGCCCGATCGAGATCATGAAGCGGGTGGTGGCGCAGATGCACATGGGACAGGTGACGATCGCCTACGGGATGACCGAGACGTCCCCGGTGAGTTTCCAGAGCCATGTCGACGACCCGCTGGACAAGCGCGTGACGACGGTGGGGCGCATCCATCCGCATCTGGAGGTCAGGCTGGCGGGGCCCGACGGCGAGCCCGTTCCGGTCGGGCAGATCGGCGAGTTGTGCACGCGGGGCTATTCGGTGATGCAGGGCTACTGGGCCGATTCCGAGCGCACGGCCGAGGCCATCGACCCCGAGGGCTGGATGCATACCGGCGACCTGGCGACGCTGGATGCCGAGGGGTACTGCAACATCGTGGGCCGGGTGAAGGACATGCTGATCCGCGGCGGCGAGAACGTCTATCCGCGCGAGATCGAGGAATTCCTGTTCGGCCATCCGGCGGTGCAACTGGTGCAGGTGTTCGGCATCCCCGACCCGACCTATGGCGAGGAGGTCTGCGCCTGGATCGTGCTGCGCCCCGGCGCCACCGCGACCGAGGAGGAGATCCGCGACTGGTGCCGGGGACGGATCGCGCATTACAAGGTGCCGCGCCATGTGCGGTTCAGGGGGGAACTGCCGATGACGGTGACGGGGAAGGCGCAGAAATTCCTGATGCGTCAGGCGATGGTGCAGGAACTGGGCCTGACCGAGATCGCCACGGCCTGACGCGGGGCTAGCGCAGATGCGCGACGGGTCGCGCGGTCGAGGGTTCGGCGGTCAGCAGCCCGCGCGGCACCGCGCCCAGCCGCAGCGCGACCTGCCAGACCGCCCCGCCATCGCCCGCGCCCTCGGCCCTGCGGGCCAGCGACACGGCCGGGCAGCCGTCGTCGCGCAGCCGAAGGACAAGGGCGGCGAGCAGAACCTCGGCCAGATCGGCGGCCATGCCCTCGGCCGCGACCAGGCTGGCGGCAAGGCCGGGCTGCCACCAGAGCCGCGCCTGCGCGACCTCGGCCCCGTTGCGTTGCAGGATGGCGCGGGCGGGTGTGGCCGGGTCGGCGCCGCGTTCGACGCGGAAGGACATGCCCGCCGCGAAGGCGCGGGTCAGCGCAGCCTGGAGATCGGGGGCGATGGCGGCCTGGTCCGGCCGCTGCGAGAGATCGAGCACGGCCTCGGCTCCGGCGCGGTTCACCGCGAGGCCGATGTCGATGGCCAGCGCCGCGTGATCCTCGGGCAGGTTCTGGAACACCGGCCGGGCACCCGCGCGCCGCGCGGCATCGGCAAAGAGACCGGCCAGTTCCTCGATCTCGGGTTCGGTGCCCTGCGGACCGGCGTCGGATATCCAGGCCCCGGCCGCGATGCGGAACCCGATGAAGGCGCCGCCCTTGGGCGACAGCATCAGATGCTGCGCCAGCCCGAGCGCCCGCGCCGCCGCCGGATCGCCCGCAGCGGCGGCGATGGCGACCGCCCGTGCCCGCAGGTCGACGTCGGGCGGCTGCGGGCGGTAGCGCGGGCCGTGCAGCAGCAGCGCAAGCGCCGTCACGCCGACCAGCAGTCCGCCCACCAGCCCCGCCCGCCAGGCGCGGGGCGCGCGTTCGTCCATCGCGAACTGCCACCACAGTTCATGTGCATAGGGCGTGGACTTGTGTGCGAAGAACAGCACGAACCCGAAGGCCGCGATGGTGGACAGCACCAGGATGATCCAGCCGGGCGACATGGCGGCATGGGTCAGGATCGCGCGGCGGTGGAACACATGCCGGAACGGCAACAGGACCAGAACCCCCGCCGCCAGGGCCGCCGCCCGCTGCAGGTCGAACCCGTCGACAATGGCCACGACCGCGCCGGCCGCCATGGTGGCCACGGCCAGCAGCCAGGCCCCCAGGCTGCGCCGGACCACGCCCAGCGCCAGCACGATCAGCCCCGCGCCAAGCGCCGATGACAGAAGCGCAGACCCCTCGACAAAGGCCAGCGGCAAGAGCGCCTGCGCGGCCTCGGCGGCGTCGGATGTCGGAGGCACCAGGGCGGCCAGGCTCATCCACAGGCCCGAGCCGAAGATCATCGCCGCCAGCACCAGCGGGGCCAGCGGCGACACCGCGTTCAGCCCCGGTGCCATCACACCGAGCAACCGGCCGAGGGCCGTCTGCCCGCCCGCGCCGCCCACGGTCTGCCAGAGTTCGAAGATCGCCAGGACGATCAGCGCCAGCGCGAAGGGCAGCAGGTAGTAGGTGAGCCGGAACAGCAGGAGCGCGGCCGCCACCTGCCCCACCGGCATCGACGCGGGCATGGCGGCGATCACCACCGTCTCGAACACGCCGACGCCGCCGGGAACGTGGCTGATGATGCCGGCCATGGTGGCGGCGGCAAAGACCGCAAGGAACGTCAGGAACTCGAGGTCGGACGACGGCAGCAGGATGTAGAGCGTCAGCGCCGAGAACCCGATGTCGGCCGCGCTGAACACCACCTGTCCGGCCAGCACCGGCAGGCTGGGCGCGCGCAGCGAGAAGCGCCCGATCCGCAGCGCCCGCCCCGAGACCGAGGCGATCACCAGCGGCACGACGATGGCCGCGATCGCCGCGAGCGCGACCGTCCGCACCATGGGCGCCCCGAAGGGTATGATCGCGGCAAGCGCGCCGGGATGCGCCGCAAGCGCCGCAAGCCCCACCAGCGTCGCCGCCACCCCGAAGGACACGGCGGCGAAGGTGGAGACGGCGGCGACGTCATAGCCATCGAGCCCGAGCCGCGAATAGACGCGCCAGCGCACCGCGCCGCCCGAGACCGCCGAAAGCCCGATGGTGTTCCCGAAGGCATAGGCCATGAGCCCGCCGGTCAGGACCACCGGGATCGGCAGCGGCTTGCCGATGTAGCGAAGCGCGGACCAGTCATAGCCTGCAAGCGCCAGATAGCCGCAGAGCGTGGCCGCTAGCGCCACGGCGACGGTGCTCCACGGTGTCTGGTGAATCTGGTCGACCACCTCGCGCAGGTCGACCGGCGCCAGAAGGCGTTGCAGCGCATAGAGGCCGAGCGCGAACAGCGCCGCCGTGACCAGATAGGGCAGAATCGCCTTCAGGACGGCCCATCGGTCCCGCACGGGTGGGGATGGCAGCCCGGCCGCGTCCATTGCGTTCGATCCTTTCGCGCCGCGGTTCCGCGAACCGGCATTCCGCCGGTGATGTAGGCCACCCCGGCCGCGCGCGCCAGTGCCCCGCGCCACAGGCGCGGTTCCGTCGGCAAGGTATTGGCGGAAGTGGTGAGCCCGACAGGATTCGAACCTGTGACCCACTGATTAAAAGTCAGTTGCTCTACCAACTGAGCTACGGGCCCACTGGAGGCGCCTGCTAGGCAAAGTCGGGGCGGTGGTCAACCCCCAATCGCAGCAAAGCCGGGCGACGCGGCGGCAGCCGCAGGGCGGCCGACCGGGACGGCTGGTGGCCGCGGAGGCCGGGCGCCCCCGCCGGGATGTGCCGCCGGCGGTCAGGCTTTCGCCGCGGTTTCCTGCCCCCTCTGCATGGCATCGCCCAATGCCGTCACCAGGGCCTGCACCAGACCGATGGCACCCGAGATCGGCTGCAACTGCGACGGCGCGACCGCCTCGACCAGCAGGGCCACCGAGGCGTGGCGTGCCAGCGGGCTGGCCGTGCTGTCGGTGATGGCCAGGATGTTGCGGCCGCTGACATAGGCGTCCATGACCACATCGACCACCGGCTGCGAGAAGGGCGGAAAGGCGATCGCCACCAGCAGGTCGGACCCGGACATGGTGCCCAGCTGCGGCCCCGCCATGCCGCCGCCGAAGTCCAGCAGGGAACAGGGCCGCTCAAGCCGCAGCAGGCCATAGGACAGGTAGCTTGCGATCGGGTGGGACCGGCGCAACCCGGCGATGTAGACATGGCGCGCGCCCCGCAGGAGATCGAGCGCGGCGGCGAAGTCTTCGGGCGGGCAGGTCCGCGACAGGTCGCGCAGGGCGGCGATCTGCGCCTCCACGCAGGTCCGCAGCACCTCGGCCGCATCGGGCGGCGAGGTGCGTTCGGCGATGCTGGTGTCGACCCGGTCGCGCAGGTTCGGCGTGCCCTCGATCAGGCGCTGCCGAAAGACCTTCTGCAGGTCGGAAAAGCCGGCATAGCCGAATTCCTTGGCAAAGCGGATCAGCGTCGAGGGCTGGATCTGCAGCAGGCCGGCGATGGTCGATGTCGTGCTGAGGGCAAAGACGCTCGGTTCATCCAGGGCGGACCGGGCGATCCGTTGCAGGTGCGGGCTGAGATCGGAGAAGCGGTTGCGGATGCGGTGGCGCAGCGCGTCGAAGGTCTCGACGGCGGCGGGTTTGGTGTCGGGTTCTGACATGGTTGCGGGGCGGTCCTGAGCAAGCGGTTTTCGTCCGCCAGTCTAGGCCAGCCGGAGGGTCCGGTGCACGAAGAAATTTTCATTGACATGGATTGAATATTTTTTCTACAGACAGGGCAGAACGTTCGATGCCCGGATCAACCGGCACGCTCATCGCAGTCGGCCACGGGCACCGCCGGGCCGGAAAAGGGAGGATACCATGTCGGACTCGAAGTTCACGCGGCGCGGCCTGCTCGGGTCGGCCACCGCAGCCGGCGGGGTGGCGGCGTTCATGGGGCCATGGCGGCACAACCGGGTCTACGCGCAGGCCACGGACAAGCCGATCCGCATCGGCCTCACCTCGGACGCCAGCGGGCAATATGCGAACTCGGGCGCCAGCGACCGCCGGGGCATGCTGATGGCCATCGAGGAGGCGAACGCGCGCGGCGGCGTGCTGGGCCGCAGGATCGAGCATCTGCACATCGACACCGAGACGACGCCCGCCACCGGCAGCCGCGTGGCCGAGCGCATGATCACCCGAGAGGACTGCGGGTTCCTGATCGGTGCGGTCCATTCGGGCGTTGCGAACGCAATCAGCCAGATCGCCCAGAAATACGGTGTGATCTATCTCAACACCAACTCGTCCTCGCCCACCGAAAGCGGCGAGAACTGCCACCGGGTGAAGTTCGTCTGGGACGGCAACGGCACCAACTTTGCCAAGGCCGCGACGAAGAATGCGATCGACGCCTACGGGCCGGACTGGATGCTGCTGACCAACGACTACGGCTGGGGCCATGACACGGCGGCAACCACCAAGGCACTGCTGGCCGAATATGGCGGCACCGTCATGGAAGAGATCCTGATCCCGCAGGGCACGCGCGACTTCACCGCCGCCCTGCTGAAGCTGCAGCAGGCCAAGCCGGGCGTGGTTGCGGCCGCCATCGGCGGGGACGACCAGAAGGCGATGCGCCAGCAGGTCGCGCAGCTGGGCATGGGGGCAAGCCCGGCCTGGATCAACAGCCAGCAGGACTGGCCCGACGTCTATGGCCTGCCGATCGAGAATCTGTTCGGCGTGTTCGGCACCACATGGTACTACAAGCTTGACCTGCCGGGCGTGGCGGAGTTCGTGGCAAAGTACCAGGCCATGTATCCCGACACCGCGATGCGGGTTCCCGGCAACGTGTTCTACAATGGCTACATGGCGACGCGCGAACTGCTTTCGGCCATCGAGCGTGCGGGCAGCACGAACAACATCGCGGTCATCAAGGCGCTGGAGGGGCACCGCATGCCGGCCGAAAGCCGGATGCAGCACCACGATGCCTACATCGACCCGAACACCCACCAGGTGCAGCAGACGATCTATCTTGCGTCGGCCAATCCGTCGCCTTCAGAGCCCGACGATCTGTTCAGCATCGTCACGCAATCCGACCCGGAGACGGTGCGCGACACCGGATCGGCCGCGAAATGCGCGCTGGAAAGCTATGAGGCCACGCCGACCTTCGACGCCTGAGGCGCGGCATCAGCCTTGCCGAAGGCCCGCTTCCGGCCTTCGGCAAGACCGTTCGACGCCCATGCAAAGGCGACATCCGACATGTTCGATCTGCTTCCGCACATCATCAACGGGCTGACGCTCGGCCTTCTCTTCGCGCTGATCGCGCTTGGCTTCACGCTGATCGTGGGCGTGATGGAGGTGATCAACCTCGCGCATGGATCGCTGTTCGCGCTTGGTGCCTATTTTGCACTGGCGACGATCGGGGCCGACTGGTTCGCGGAAACGCCTTTCGGCGCCTGGTGGCTGGGGCTGCCGCTGACCGCGCGCTATGTGCTTGCGCTTGCTGTCGGGCCAGTGCTGGCCGGGGTCGCGGGGATGCTGCTGGAGCTTTGCCTGCGGCCGACCTATGGCAAGCCCGCGCTCTACGGGCTTCTGCTGACCTTCGGCGCCGCCCTGGTGGTGGAAGAGATCATCCGCCTTGTCTGGGGCACCGGCGAGCAGAACCTGCCCGTGCCGCAGTCGATCAACGGCGCGGTGCTGCTGGGTGGCATGATCTTTTCGAAGTACAAGCTGTTTGCCGCCGCGTTCAGCGCGCTGGCGATCCTTGTGGTCTGGCTTTTCCTCGAGCGCACGCCCTATGGCGCGATCATCAAGGCCGGTGCGCATGACAGCGAGATGGTGCGCGCGCTTGGCTATGACCTGTCGCGCCTGCGGCTTCTGGTGTTCGGCTTCGGTGCGGCGCTGGCGGGATTGGCGGGGGTGATCATGGTGCCGATCTGGGGTCTGCGCCCGCATGTCGGCATCGACGTCGTGATCCCGGCATTCCTGATCATCGTGATCGGCGGTGTCGGCAGCTTCTGGGGCGCGGTGATCGCCGCGCTGATGGTCGGTCTCGCGGTCGGGATCACCGGGGCCTATGCCTCGGCCTGGGCGACGATGTCGATGTACATCCTGCTGATCGCCGTGGTCGGGTTCCGGTCGCGCGGCCTGCTGGGCCGCAAATCCGCGCTGGAGACCTGACCGATGATCACGCTGTCCGATATCCCGGCGCGCGGCGGATCGCCCCTGACACCCGCGATGGGCCTGTTTGCCGCGCTGGTCGTCACCGCGCCGTTCTGGCTGCAGCCGGTCGGCCTTTACCAGTATCTGGGGATCGAGGTGGCGATCTGGATCCTGTTCGCGATGGGGTTCAACCTGCTGTTTGGCTATGCCGGGCTGCATTCCTTTGGCCACGGGGCCTATCTGGGGGTTGGCGCCTATGCCTTCGGCCTGTTCCAGAAGCAGGTGGAGGTCAGCCTGTGGGGCGGTCTGGGGGCCGCGGTTCTGGCCGCGACGGCGGCGGGGGCGGTCGTCGGCCTGTTCCTGTCGCACCGCCGCGGCATCTATTACGCGCTGATGACCATCGCCTTCGGGCAGGTGTTCTGGTTCTCGGCGATCAAGCTGCGCTGGATCACCGGAGGCGAGGACGGGCTGCTGGGCATCCCGCGCCCCGATCTGGTGCTGGGCGGATGGCGGGTGGACCTGGATGACAACCGGGCCTTCTATTTCTTCGTGGCGACGATCCTGATGGCGGCGGTTGTCCTGATGTGGCTGCTGGTGAACGGCCCGTTCGGCCGGGTGTTGCAGGCGATCCGGCAGAACGAGATGCGCGCGCGGTTCATCGGCTATGACGTCTGGCGCTACAAATGGGCGGCCTTCACCCTGTCGGCGGCGTTTGCCGGGCTGGCCGGGGGCCTGTTCGCGATGGCGCAGCAAAGCGCCTATCCGGATGTCATGGCGCTGCACCAGTCGGGACTGATCGTGATGATGGTGCTGGTCGGTGGCGGGCTGGTGAGCTTCTGGGGGCCGGTGCTGGGGGTCCTGCTGTACTTCGTTGCACGCGACGTGCTGGGCGGCCTGACCGAGGCGTGGCTGCTGTGGTACGGGCTGATGTTCATGGTCATGGTGGTGCTGCGTCCCGAGGGCCTCGCAGGGCTGATCCACATCCTGTCGCGCCCGCGCGCCGCCGATCCCGCGGCCGCGCGGGCCAAGGAGGTGTGATGGCACTTTTTTCGGCAACCGGGGTGCAGAAGCGCTTTGGCGCGCGCGTCGTTCTGGAGGACATCACGCTCGCCGTCGAGGCCGGCAGCGTGCATGGCATCATGGGCCCGAACGGCGCGGGCAAGACCACATGCTTTCACGTTCTGACCGGCCAGCACCGGCCCGACGCGGGGCGCATCACGCTCGACGGCCAGGACATCACCGGCCTGCCGCCGCAGCGCATCGCGCGGCTGGGCGTTTCGCGATCCTTCCAGATCATGAACCTGTTCGACGACACGGTGGTGATCGAGAATGTCCTGCTGGCACTGCCTGCCATGCGCGCGCGCGGGTTTCACCCGTTCCGCGCCGTGTTCGGCGACCGCCGGCTGACCGACGGCGCGCTGGAGGTGCTGGACCAGGTCGGACTGGCGGACAAGGCCTGGGAAAAGGCCCGGGCACTGTCCTATGGCGACCGCCGGGCACTGGAAATCGCCGTGGCACTGGCGGCACGGCCGCGCATCCTGTTCCTCGATGAACCGACGTCCGGATTGGGCGCCGAGGCGACGCGCAACCTTGCGGCGCTGATCCGCCGGCTGCGGGACCGCCACACCATCGTGATGATCGAGCACGACATGCGGTTCCTGTTCGATCTGGCCGACCGCATCTCGGTGATCCACTGGGGACAGGTCATCGCGGAGGACACGCCCGCGGCGCTGCGGGCAAACCCCTGGGTGGCGCGGTCGGCCCTGGGCGAGGTGGCATGATGCTGGAGATCCGGGGCATCGAGACGTTTCACGGCGAGACCCAGGCGCTGTTCGGCCCCTCGCTGCGGGTGGGCGAGGCCGAGGTCGTGGCGCTTCTTGGTCCGAACGGGGCGGGCAAGACGACGACGATCCGGTCTGTCCTTGGCCTGTCGCCGCCCCGGCGCGGCACCATCCGCTTTGACGGTGCCGACATCACCGGAATGCCGACGCACCGCATCGTGCGCCGGGGGATCGGCTGGGTTCCCGACGACCGGCGCGTGTTCCCGTCGCTGACCGGCGCGCGCAACCTGCGTCTGGGCGTCCGGCGCAGCCGGTTCCGCGCCTGGACCGAGGCCGACATGTTCGGCATATTCCCGGCCCTGGAACACCTGATGGCCCGCGACTGCGAGAACATGTCGGGGGGGGAGTTGCAGATGGTGTCGATCTCCCGCGCGCTTCTGGGCTCACCCGGACTTGTGCTGTTCGACGAGCCGAGCCAGGGCCTTGCCCCGCGCATCGTGCAGGATGTGCTGCGCACCGTTCGGCGGCTGAAGGCCGACGGGGTTGCGTCGCTGCTTGTCGAACAGAACGCGCTTGCCGCGCTTGAGGTCGCCGACCGCGTCTATGTGATGGACCGGGGACGGATCGCGCACGAGGGACCGGCGGCGGAGCTTCTGGACAATCCGGCGCTGCGGCGCCGCCTTATCGGGATGTAGGGAATGGTTGCGATGCTGGAGGTGCGGGGTCTTGAGAAGGTCTATCGCAAGGGGCGGCTCGACCGCACCCCGACCTTTCGGCTCAGCGCCGACCTCACCATCGAGGCGCCGGGGGTGGTGGGGATGATGGGGCCGAACGGATCGGGCAAGACCACGCTTTTCGAACTGATCACCGGGTCGAATGCGCCGTCCCGTGGCGAGGTTCGGGTGATGGGCCGCAACATCCACAAGGTGCGCACCGATCAGCGCGACCGTCTGGCGATCCACTATCATCAGTCGTACCAGGTGCGCCGTTTCAGATCCCTCATGCCGAATGCGCTGTTGCAGCCCGCCGGTTCCGACCGTCCGTCGGTGCATCTGTTCGACGAGCCGCAGTTCAACACGCAGGACGGCTATATCGGTTTCATGCTGGACTTCTTCCGGCGGCTTCGCGCCGAGGGGCGGCTGGTGTTTCTGTGCGTGCATCCGAACGAGCGGTTCCACCTGGAGATCCTGGAAGAGATCTGCGAGCGGTTCATCTTTGTCCGGGACGGCAGCGTGACGACCCTGCCCGACTATTCCGCGCTCTTGGCCCATCCGCCCGCACGCGCCTATCTGGGCGATCTTCTGTCGCCGGTGGCGGCATGAGCGGGCGGCTGCGCGTGGCGCTGGTGGGCGCCGGAATGATCGGCCTCTACCACCTTCGGGCGTGGCGTGCCGCTGGGGCCGAGGTCGTGGCGGTCTGCGACCTGGATGCTGGCAAGGCGCGGGCGCGGGCGGAGGAATTCGGCATCGCACGGGTCACGACCGACGCTGCGGCGCTGTTCAAGGACGGCGGGTTCGACGCGGTGGACATTGCCGCATCGGTGGCGGCGCATGCGCCTGTCGCGCGCATGGCGGCCGATCACGGCGTGCATGTGATGGTGCAGAAACCGCTGCGCGAAACCGTGGCCGAGGCCGAGGCGCTGCTGGACGATGTCGGCGACCGGGTGCGCGTGATGGTACACGAGAACTACCGGTTCCGACCGCATTACATGACCATCCGCCGCTGGATCGACGAGGGCAGGATCGGCACGCCGCGGCATGTGACCATCGCCTGCCGGGGGTCGGGCCTTTGCCCGCGCCCGGGCACGGTGCCCTTTCTGATCGAGCGGCAACCCTATCTGACCGGCTTCCGGCGCAACCTGGTGTTCGAGACGATGATCCATCACCTCGACGTGCTGCGGTGTCTGGTCGGGCCGCTGACCGTCGTGTCGGCGCGCCTGAACCGGCTGGCCACGGGGTTGCCGGGCGAGGATACCGCCGCGATCCTGATGCAGACACCTGGCGGGCTGATCGCCACGGCGGATGGCTGCATCTGCGCGCCCGGCTATCCGCAGCTGCATGGCGACCGGCTGGAAGTGATCGGAACCACCGGCACAGCGGTCATGGACCTCAACCGCGTCTATCTGGTCGGGCAGGAGGATGCTGCCGAGACGGTCGATCTGACGGGCCGCTATCAGGAGTGCTTTGACACGGCGATGGCCGCCTTCGTGGCGGGCCTGCGCGACGGCACGCCCTTCGAGACCGAGGCACGCGACAACCTGGAAACCCTGCGGCTGATGGAAAGCGTCTATCGCGCGGCCGGCGTGGAGGTTCCGGCATGAACCGCGAAGCCACGACCCTGAACCCCGGGATCGACCCCGCCGCGATTGACCGGCTTTTCGACATCCGGGGCCTGAGGGTCTTCGTGCCCGGCGGCTATGGCGCGATAGGCGAGGCGATATCGCTTGCGATGGCGCGGCACGGGGCAGAGGTTGTGATCGCCGGGCCGAGCCTGGACAAGGCGCTGGCGCTGGCCGACCGCGTGGCCGCCGTCGGCGGCCTTGCCTACGGGATCGCGCTTGATGCCCGAAAGGTGGGCTCGATCCGCGCGGCGACGGAGGCCGCGATCGGTCTGATGGGGGGGATCGACGTGCTGGTGAACTGCGTCGGCATCCAGCGGGAACAGCCTATGATGGAGGTTACCGAGGACATCTTTGACGAGATGTACGAGACGAACCTGCGGTCGGCGATGTTCCTGGGCCAGGCGGTCGCACGCGACCAGATCGCGCGGGGACAGGGGGGCCGCCAGATTCATCTGTTGTCCGTGCGGTCGCAACTGGCGCTGCGCGGGCGGGGCTATTCGGCCTACTGCGCGACCAAGGGCGCGATGCTGATGCTGGTTCGCCAGCATGCGATGGAACTTGCCCCGCACAACATCACCGTGAACGGCGTCGCCCCCACCTTCATCCAGTCCGACCGCATCCGCCCGCATCTGGACCGCCCCGCCTTCCGCGACTTCATCCTGGAGCGCAACCCGCTGGGCCGGATCGGCGAACCGCTGGAGGTTGCCGGGCAGGTCATTGCCTTCGCCGCACCGGCGGGCAGCTACATGACGGGACAGGTGGTCTTCATCGACGGGGGGGTGACGGCAAGCCAATGACGCTTCGTTCCGCCCGATGGTTCGCCCCCGACGATCTGCGCGGCTTCGGCCATCGGTCGCGTCTGATGCAGATGGGCTATGGCCCCGAGGACTGGGTGGGCCGTCCGGTGATCGCGGTCATCAACACCTGGTCCGACATCAACCCCTGCCACGCGCATTTCCGCCAGCGCGTCGAGGATGTGAAGCGCGGCGTGCTGCAGGCCGGCGGCTTTCCCGTGGAACTGCCCGCCCTGTCGCTGTCGGAGAATTTCGTCAAGCCGACGACCATGCTGTACCGCAACCTCCTGGCGCTTGAGACCGAGGAACTGCTGCGCAGCCATCCGGTGGACGGGGCGGTTCTGATGGGCGGTTGCGACAAGACGACGCCCGGCCTGCTGATGGGCGCAATCAGCATGAACCTGCCCGCGATATTCCTGCCCGCAGGCCCGATGCTGCGCGGAAACCTGCGCGGCGAGGTGCTGGGTTCGGGATCGGACACCTGGAAGTACTGGGACGACCGGCGCGCGGGACGGATCGGCGCCGATGAATGGCAGGCGGTCGAGGCGGGGATCGCCCGATCCTACGGGCATTGCATGACCATGGGGACGGCGGCCACGATGACGGCCATCGCCGATGCCCTGGGGATGTGCCTGACCGGCGCATCGTCGGTACCGGCCGCGGATGCAGGCCATATCCGCATGGCCGCCGCGACGGGCCGCCGCGTGGTCGAGATGGTCCGCGAGACCTTGCGCCCCTCGGACATCCTGACGCGGGCCTCGTTCGGCAACGCCCTGGCGGTGGCGATGGCCATGGGCTGTTCGACCAATGCGATCATCCATCTGGTGGCCTTGTCGCGCCGGGCGGGGCTGCCGCTGACGCTTGACGATTTCGATGCGGCGGGGCGGCGGGTGCCGGTGCTGGCCAACATCCGGCCGGCCGGCGACCGCTATCTGATGGAGGATTTCTTCTACGCCGGTGGCCTGCGGGCGATGATGGCACAGATGGCCGGGCATCTTGACCTTGCGGCGCGGACCGTCGCGGGCGAGACCCTGGGCGAGGCCATCGCCGGGGCCGAGGTGTTCCTGCCCGACGTGATCCGCAGCCCGGACAACCCGGTGTCGACGGAACCGGCGATGGCGGTGCTGCGGGGCAATCTGGCGCCCGATGGCTGTGTGATGAAGCCTGTGGCGGCCGATCCCCGCCTGTTGCGGCATTCCGGCCCGGCACTGGTGTTTGACAGCTATGCCGAGATGAAGGCGCGGATCGACGACCCCGATCTGGCGGTGACACCCGACACCGTGCTGGTGATGCGGGGGGCGGGTCCGCTGGGCGGACCGGGGATGCCGGAATGGGGCATGCTGCCGATCCCGAAGAAGCTGCTGCAGGCCGGGGTCCGCGACATGCTGCGCATTTCGGACGCGCGGATGAGCGGGACGAGCTATGGCGCCTGCGTGCTGCATGTCGCGCCCGAGGCCCATGTGGGCGGACCGCTGGCGCTGGTGCGGACGGGCGACACCATCACCGTCGACGTGCCCGCCCGCCGGATCGACATGGTGGTGGACGCGACCGAGTTGCGCCGCCGCCGGACAGCGCTGGTGCCACCGGAACCGCGCTTCGGGCGAGGCTACGGCTGGGTCTATGCCCGCCATGTACTGCAGGCCGACCAGGGCTGCGATTTCGACTTTCTCGAAACGGGCTTCGGGCCAACGCCAGGCGAACCCGAGATCCTCTGACCGAAAGGCAAGCGCCGTGTCCGATGATACCCCGAAGTTCCTGATTGGAGGCGTCTTCCACACAAGCACCGACCTGCCGCCGATTCCGGTCGTCAATCCCTGCACCGGGCTGGTCCTTTGGCATGCCCCGGCCTGTGATGCCCGCCACGTTGCCGAGGCGCTGGCCCATGCCCGCGCGGCGCTTCCGCTCTGGTCGGCGGTGCATGGCTGGGAACGCGGGCGGGTGCTGCGCGGCATTGCCCGCGCGATGGAACGCCGCCGCCCCGCCATCGCGCGCGCCCTCTCGCTGGAGATCGGCCGCCCCCGCAGCCAGTCCGAGGGCGAGGTGAACGCCGCGATCGAGCAATTCGACTGGTTCGCCGGCGAGGCCGAGCGTCTGTTCGGCGAGACCATCCCGTCGCGCCAGGGCGGGCGGCTGGCGGTGATGCCGGAACCTGTCGGCATCGTCGCGGCCTTCACCGCCTGGAACTTCCCCGTGAACCTTATGGCCCGCAAGATCGCCCCGGCCCTGGCCGCCGGCTGCCCGATCCTGTGCCGACCGTCGGAGCAGACCCCCCTGACCTCGACCCTGATCGCCGAGGCCTGTGTCGAAGGCGGCGCGCCGCCGGGGGTGGTGCAGATGCTGTCGGGACGGGCCGAGAACCTGTCTCCGGCGATCATGGCCGCCGACGAGGTGCGCAAGATCAGCCTGACCGGCTCGACCCGTGTGGGCAAGCTGCTGCTGGCCGAGGCCGCCAGCACGGTGAAACGCTGTTCGATGGAACTGGGCGGGCACGCGCCGGTGATCGTCTGTGCCGATAGCGATGTCGAGGCTGCCGCCGTGCAATGCGCGGCGTTCAAGTTCCGCAACGCGGGCCAGGTGTGCATCGCGCCGAACCGGTTCTATGTGGAAGGCTCGGTCGCAGGCCGGTTTCTGGACCGCATGGTGGCCGAGGCGCGGGCGCTGGTTCCAGGCGACAGCCAGGACGCGGCCACCACGATGGGCCCGCTGACGCTGTCCGGCCAGCGCGACCGGATCGAGGCCCTGATCGCCGACGCCGTCGCCCGGGGCGGCCGGGTGGCTACCGGCGGCCAGCGCCCCGAGGGGCGGAACGCGGGCTGGTTCCTTGAGCCCACGGTCCTTGCCGACGTGCCGGATGACGCGCGGATCATGGCAGAGGAGCCCTTTGGCCCGGTCGCGCCGGTGACCACCTTCACCGATCTGGGCGATGCGATCACGCGGGCGAATTCCACGCCCTTCGCACTTGCCGCCTATGCCTTCACCGGCAGCCATGCCAAGGCGGAACGCCTGTCGTCGGGGCTGCATGCCGGCATGGTCGGGATCAACACCTTCCTTGTTGCCCATGCCGAGGCGCCATTCGGCGGGATGGATCATTCCGGGATGGGACGCGAAGGGGGTCGACAAGCGATCCACGATTACCTGAATGTAAAGCTGACGCATTTCATGTGGGGCTGACATGACAGGATTCCGCAACCCGCTGCGCCGGGTCTGGGACGAGGGACGCTGCGCCGTGAACGGCTGGATCGCATGTCCCGGCGTGCTGCCCGCCGAGGCCATGGCGCGTGCGCGCTGGGACAGCCTGACCATCGACATGCAGCACGGAACCGCGGATTACCGCGACCTGCTGGCGATCCTTCCGGTGATCGAGCGGCAGGGCAAGGCCGCACTGGTGCGGGTGCCCTGGCTCGACGAGGGGGCGGTGATGCGCGCGCTCGATGCCGGCGCGGTCGGGGTGATCGCACCGATGATCGAGACTGCGGCGCAGGCGGCGCGGCTGGTGGCCGCATGCCGCTATCCCCCCGAAGGCGCCCGCAGCTTCGGCCCGGTAAGGGCCCGGTTCGCCTGGGGTGACGGATACGGCGGTGCGGCGAATGCAGAAGTGCTGACGATCGCGATGATCGAGACACGGGGCGCGGTCGACGCGCTGGACGAGATCCTCGCCGTGCCGGGCCTTGACGGCATCTACATCGGCCCCGCCGACCTTTCGCTGGCCTTCGGACACCCCCCCGGCATGGACAGAACCGAGCCCGAGATGCGCAGCCTGATCGGGCGGGTCCTGACCGCGACGCGATCGGCGGGCCTGCGGGCCTGCATCCATTGCGGCAGCCCCGACTATGCCGCCGAAATGGCCGCGCTGGGATTCGATCTGGTCACCATCGGGTCTGACGCCCGATTCATCGAGGCCGGTGCGGCGGCCGCGACCGAAAGATTCCTGGGCCTGACCGCCTAGGGGGCTGTGGCGCCGCAGGATTCTTCGTGTGTTTCCCGCCCATCGTATCAATGGCCTGTCCAGTTGCATCGGCACAGTCGGCGCAAGGCTGAACGGTTCCACCTGAGCAAAACCGAAGTGTCACCCATCCGGCCGTCCGACACGTCGCGGGAGGATGGCGCCTGGATGGCTTCCGATGGGCGAACACGCGCGTCGGTGCGTGGACATGCTTTCCGGGGTGATGGCTGACAGCAACGGGGATCGCGCGGTCGCGCTGCCCCGCCGGTCCCGCCCTGTCATAATCGCGTTGCGCGGGTGGCCGATTGTCGGTTGCAACCGGCGGCAACATGTCGCTGAATGGAAATGATGTATTTTGAGCGGAGCATTGCATGTCAGAGCTTGCTGTTTCAGGTGACGAACTCAAGCGGCTGCTCAAGGTGGCGGCAAAGTCCCCCCTCCCCTTCGCCTACTGCCCGGGGGCGGATGTCGACGGCGACCTTTTCGCGCTGCACCGCACCAAATCGGCCGAAGTTCTGGCCAAGTCGCTGCGCGCCTCGGGCGATGGCAACAAGGTGGCCTTCGGGACCGCGGAGGTGGAGGGAAAGCTGGTGTCGCTGCGCTGCGACCGGCTGCTTCCGTCGCTGGCCAAGAAGCTGAAGAAGTTCCTCCGCGCCAATCAGGTCAACCGGAACGTCCGCATCCTGGACGCCGAGGGCAATGTCGTCGAAGAGGATATCGAGAACCTGCCCGACGACGGACAGGACGATCCGGCCGACGGCACCACCGAGATCGGAGACGCAGGCGACCAGGGGCAGGATGCAGAGACTGCCGCGGCAGAGGCCGACCAGCCTTCGGCCGATCTGGCGGCCCGCGCAAAGGCGCTGCACCCGCATGTCATGGCCCTGCCTGAGCCGGCGGGACAGAAGGTCCGGCAGGCCTTTGCCCTGGCCGTCGGCATGATCCGGTCGGGCGATGACGCCGGCGCGGCTGCGGCGCTGGACCGGATCGAGGTCCTGCTCGACCGCCTGCCGCAGGCAGCGGCCGACGCGCCGCCGCCCGATCAGCCCGGATCGGCCACGCAGCGCAAGCTGCTGGATGCCGCGGCTGCGCTGGCCGCGCGGATCAATGCCCTGGGCGATGCCGATGCCCGGGCCATGCTGATTGCGCAGATGAAGGATGTGGCCGGCGCGATCCGCGACGCCGCTGTGGAGCGGGCGATCAGCGGCATGAAGCAGGTGCAGCAGGACCTGCTGCTGGCCGAAGCCAATGCCAGTGCCCCGGCGCGGGACCCGCTCGATGTCTGGAACGCGGCGAAGGAGACCACGGATGCGGCCATCGGGGCGCTTCAGGCCCGACTGGGCCAGATTGCCGATCCCGATCTGGACCGCATTGCGCGGTTCGGCCTGAACGGCATCACCGAAGGCAACCAGACTGCGCTGATGAAGCACCTTCTCGACTATCGCCAGGCGAGCGGCGACGCACGCGCCAAGGCCGCGGCGGCACTGCGCAGCCAGGCGGCGGCCTATCGGTCGTTCCTGCAGTCGAACGAACTGATCGACCTGTGCGAGAAGAACCCCTTTGGCGTCGCGGTCGATCTGCGGGGGCCGCTTGGCGCCGCCCTGACCGAGATCGAGCGGCTTGCCGCCTGAGGGGCCGCCGGTGCCCCTGCCTGTCCAACCTGACTGATCGGAGTGACCGATGCCCGACCCCACGCTCGACCTCAAGACTTCGGTCACCGACTGGATCGCCGCCTTCAACCGCGTCAAGGGCTGGAAGACGCTGCGCCAGAATCCGGCAACGCCCAAGGCCGCCAACCTGCGGATGTCGCCCAAGAAACAGCTGGCGCAGGAGATGGCGGCCCGGCTGGCGGGTGGCGACAAGCAGGCGCTCGCCGATGCCATCGACCGGGACGCCGCCACGCTGCAGGATCTGGAGCGTCAGGTCAGCGCGGCCCAGCCGGATGACGATATCGACGCCCTGAAGGCGCAACTGGAACAGGTGCGCAGCGGCCTGTCCGAACAGCGCGCCAACCTTGCCATCGTAGAAAAGATCGAGAAGCGTCTGGCGCAGCTCGTGCTGGTCGAGGGGAACCTGCCCGCCGACCTGAAGCAGGTCCGCGAGGACAACGTCGCCCTGCGCGACCGTGCCGAGGCGTCTGGCCTTGACCTGGCGGCGATGGACCAGAAGGCGCTGGCCGACTTTCGCCGGGCGCATGTCGACATGCAGAAGAACATCGACAATGCGCGGGCCGAGGTGATGCCCGTCACCACCGACAAGACCGGCAAGACGCGCAACTATGCCATCATCAACGCCAAGGAATACAAGATCCTGTACGGGTTGATGGAGCAGTCGCTGCTGGTGCTGCAAACCGACGGCGTCGACAGTGCCCGTCAGAAGTTATTCGAGGTGCAGGCCCTTCTGGGGGCCTATCGCACCGCGCGGACAGGCGGCACCGTGAATACCGCCCCACCCAGCGCGATCGAGGCGTCCGGGCTGGAAGGGCACTTCCAGATTGCCGACGAACTGATCGACGGCATGCTGCAGCGGGGCCTGACGGCGGCGGCAAACGGCCTGCGCGCGGCCTATGACAACCTGTTCCGTGATGTCGAGGCGGCCGTGCTGGCCCGTGAGGACGGGATCAAGGACGGCTACCTGGAGCTGATCGAGGTGATCGTGTCGGGGGCGCAGCGGGGCCGCGACGATGCGGTCGCCATCCAATCGGTTGTTCTGGGCATCAACACCGACATCGGAACGATGGTCGCCAACGGCCATGCCGTCGACGCCGAACGCGCGCTGGTGGCCGATTTCGTCAGGGATGCTGCGACCCAGACCCAGACCAGCGTCACGGTCGGCCGCGCGCATGAACTGGCCGCCGAGATCCGCCGGCGACTGAAGGCGGCGACGGATGCCGATCTGGCGCTGGAGCAGCTGGACCGCAGTGTGATGGCGGCCGATGTCGACGACCTTGACGCGCGGTTCGAGAAATTCTTCAGCCACAACATCATCACCGGCAAGGTGCGCACCCAGACCGACACCAAGTCGCAGGAAAAGAAGAACGTCCGCGCCAACAAGGACATTCCCCGCGCGGCACTGGACGAGATCGAACTTCAACTGATGGCGGCGCGGCAACTGCTTGACAGCGACTCGCTCGACGCGCTGCGCACGGCGGACGAATATGTGAGCGGAGTCAAGACCTTCATCACCACGATCGAGAATGCCCCCAAGGTGTATGTGCATCTGGAGGACGGGTTCAAGAAGATCGAAACGGCGATCAGGAAACTCGAAAGCGACTATCCGCTGTACCTGCCGGGACAGCGGCTGGACCTGCTGGCAAAGCTGGCCGAGCTGCGCGCGGGCCAGTACACCCGCCCGCAGGATTCCGTGCAATCCGACTCCGACCTGCTGAGCACCAGGGTCGATGACCTCAAGACCGAGATCAAGGGCCTTCAGACCCGCAAGCGCGCCCTGGCCAAGACCGCCGACGAAGTCGACACGCTGATCAAGGATATCGGCAAGGTGCTGAAGGGCAAGAAGGCCTTTGTCGACCTGAAGGGCTACTATGGCCCCGAGGTCGACCGGATGATGGAGGTCCGCGACCAGATCGCCGAACGGACCGAACAGTCGCTGGACCAGGCCGAGGCTGCCATCACCACGATGAAGGCCACTCTTCTGCTGGCGCTGGACTCCGCGCGGGCCTGGGCCGCGAAGAAGGACCTGGACGACGCGGGGCTCAGTGCGCTGGACAGCCTGCTGACCAATGCCCGCGAGGGGCAGACCGCGCATGACGCCGACACCGCCGCCAAGGCGGACTATGAAGACGCGGTCAAGAAGCTGGGCAGCGACATCGAGTCGGTGAAGAAGAAACTCAAGCCTCTCAAGGCTGACCCCGGCGAGATCCTGACGCTCGAGTCGCAACGGACGGCGCTCAAGGCCGATGTCGAGAAGACCGGCAAGTTCGCATCAGGGGTCGAGCGGGTGGCCGCCCTGCAGAGCCGCGTCATCCAGGTGCGCGACGATGCCGTCAGCGCCGCCGCGGTGCTGGATGCCGGACTGGCCGATGCGGCTGCGGCCTGCGTCGATGCGGTCGACGGCTTCGTCGCCAAGCTGGATACCTTTGTGGCCGATGTGATCGTGCCCGCCGGCCAGTCGGACAACGGCACTGACCTTGATGCCTATGACAGGGCCAAGATCACGGCCTTCTTCACCAAGCTGGCCCAGTCGGTCCGCGGCACCGGCACCGCTACGCTGAAAACCAACGCGGCCATCGTCGCCGACCG
Organism: Paracoccaceae bacterium; assembly: GCA_019454225.1. NCBI lineage: Bacteria > Pseudomonadati > Pseudomonadota > Alphaproteobacteria > Rhodobacterales > Paracoccaceae > Paracoccaceae bacterium. The sequence goes on from CP075370.1 coordinate 3,648,083, forward strand.
CGCCGCCGGCATCCCGGCCCGCAAGAAGGCGCGCGAAACGGCACTGGCGGAACTGCGCAAGCTGATGGCGCTGTTCGACGCGTTTCCGCCGATGCTGCACTTCCGCAGCCATCCGTTTGCGACGAAGGACGCAAGCACCCGCGCCGCCAGCGCCCGCCAGGCCATGCCCCGGCTGGAGATGCGCCTTCTGACCGCCATCAAGGATTGATCCGGCCCCCCGGAATTCGGAGAGACCATGCCCTTTTCCCAACCTCATCATGACTGGCTGATAGATACCGTCAGCAGCGCGCCCGACTTCGATGCGATCCTTGCCCGGCAGGACGAACGCAACAGCAAGCTGGCCGAGATGCGAGACGAGATCACCGATCTTCAGGACGAGCTGATCGCCGCCTCGACCAACCTCAAGGTCGAATGGCCACGGGACAAGTTTCTTGGCCTGATCGAACGCTCGAACCGGTCGATGGACTGGATGAACGGCGACCGCGACGACGAGGTGGACACCAAGCATGACCTGACCGGGAACTATCAGGTTGACGAGGCGGCCGCCAAAGAGGTCCAGAAGCTGCACGAGAAGCTGATCGAACTGCAGACACGGATGGAGAAGGCGGTCGATGCCGACGGCAATCCGCTGTTCAAGCCGGCCGACATCACCCGCGAACTGTGGACGCCGCTGGTCCAGGCCGACGTCATCCCGTCGAACGCGGTCGCGGACAAGTACAGCCAGGAGGCGCAGGTGTTCAACGGCGCCTGCGAGATCTACAAGAAGAAGCTTGAGGACTACTCCAAGAAAGCCTCGAAGCACGAGACAGCCAAGCGCGTCATCCGCATCGGCACGGATGTTGTCAGCCTGCTGGGAACGCTGGCCAGCGAATCCATCCGGCTGGAAAGCCTGACCGCGCAGGCGTCAAACATGAGCCGCGCCGAAAACCTTACGCTGGCGGCCGACAAGGCGGCATCGGCCGACGGCACGGCCACGGCAGAGCAGCTGGCCAACATCGACCGCATGACCGACATGAAGCAGCAGGCCCGCGAGGCGACGATGCAGATCGCGGCCGTCACGCTGGCCACCACGGTGATCAACGGGGGGTTTTCCGTCCTTGATGCCGCGCTGACCAACCCGGATGACAAGCGCAAGTCGACCTATGTCGCGGGGATCGCCAAGTCGATGTTCAACGCCCTTGGCGCGGCGGCGGCCAGCGGCATCTCGGTCTATTCGGCACAGGTGACCGCCACCGATTCCGACAAGGCCTTTTCCCAGGCCTTCCAGACGCAGATGTCGATCGCATCCAAGTCGGTCCAGGCGATCCTCGGCGCTGGCAACGCAGGCTTCAGCCTGATGACCGCCGTGCAGAAATTCGCCGATGGCGACAAGGCAGGGGGCACCGCGGCGCTTCAGGATGTCATCGCCAGCGTCGCGGGCGCTGTCGGCGCCAGCATTTCCGCGGTCGATGTCAAGCGTGGCACCGTGGTGCAGGACGGCGTGACCACCACCTCGCTGGGCACCGAGGCGCAGTGGCAGCAGATCGGGGCCACGGTGCAGGCGGGCATCGCCGCCTCGGCCAACATTCCGGCCATCGCCAACCATATCTACGAGGTGGTGAAGTCGAACGGCGGCAAGATGGACGTGAAGGTGATCATCGCCAATCTCGGCCTGTCGGCCATCAGCGGCGCCATGGCGGGCACGATGGGCGAGATCACCGGAAAGGTCTATTCCGTTCCGGCTGACGGAGAGATCGACCGCGGCACCGCCGAGGCGCTGTTCCAGAAGACCACCGTCGAGATGGAGATCTTCAACAGCAATGCCGACGGAGCCTCCAGTGTCGCGGCCAAGGCCGGTCCGCAGTTGAAGCCGACCGCGCCCACCGACGACCCGGCCCATGTCATGGAGCAGCGGATCCGGTTCGCCGAACAGGAGAACGCGCGCAAGGCGGCGGCACTGGGCGACTTCAAGGCCTCGATGAATGACCCGGCCCGCCGCGACGAGTTCTTCAAGCAGATCGCCGATGCCAGCGACCGCGAGCTTGAGGTGCTGAACAAGCTGCTCGACGATGCCGGCAAGCCGCCGCAGGACCTCAGGACGGTCGAGGATGAACAGCGCGCGATGGCGGCGATGGACAAGCTGATCGCCGAGGCCAACCGCTGCAACATGATGTGGCAGGCGCTCGAGGTGATCACGGGTGTTGGCGCCACCGTGCTGGCCGCCGCCCTGCCTGGCGCAGGCATCGCCGTGGCCATCCAGAAGCTGCTGATCGACGCCACGACCCTGATGCGCAAGTCCATGCAACTGAACAAGTGGATGGACAACATGGCGCTGACCGTTGGCAACAGTTCGGTCTATGGCCCCGCCATCAACGGGCGGCTGAACTCGGCCCGTGTCCAGGTCAGCCTGCAGGTCCTGCGGGTGATCTATGACGTGATCGGGCTGACCGCGGAATCGATCAAGCTGGCCGATGCCAGCGGCGCCAGCATGGGCGGCGGCATGGCGGCCGGCATCGCGCTGCAATCGGGCGCCACCATGGCCCGCGCGCTGACCGATTTCGCCTACAAGATGCACAAGGAGGCCGAGATCGAGGCGGGGTGGAAGCTGTACAAGATGGCCCTTGCCTCGCCCGGCGACCGCAAGAAGGCCCGCTCGGCGATGAAGTGGAATTCCACCCTGTCGAAATGCGTGATCGCCTATGGAATCGTCGTCGACGGTGATCCGATCGCCAAGGAGGTCGGGCGCAGTTGCGGCATCACGCCCGAGGTTCTGGCCGACCAGAAGAATGTCTGCCCCAAGGTGGTCACCTATTTCGAAACGCTCTACAGCGATGACCCCAAGGTGCTGAAACGGGTGCCCATCCCGCAGAAATGGCATCCGGGAACGCCCGTGCCGACGCTGGTCAGCTGGCTGCGCTTCAAGGCCGCGGCCACCGCCCGGGCCACTCCGCCGCTGGCCGCCGCCTCGGCCAAGACACCCGGCATCGACGGCGCGTTGGGCAGGCTGGTCGGGGTGTTGGGCCCGGATGCCGACTATGCCGCAACCCGCGATGCCCGGTTCCCGGAATACGACGCGACAAACCTTGCGCGCCAGACCACCGACTATGACGAGTTTCTGGACGATGTCGATGAGGCCGCCAGGGCGGTGATCACGCAGCTCCGGGCCTATCAGCCGGTCAACGCCGACCCCGCCGACGGCGACGACTGGACCGGTGGCACGGCCCACAAGGAATTCGTCGCCATTGTCGAAAGCCTGACCGCGCAGGTCCAGATGATTCAGGGTGAATGCGCCAACGACAGGGAACGCCATGCGGCGTTCAAGGAACAGCAGCAGGCGATTGCCGATGCATTGGCGGGCGAGGACGATGACGGCGACGTCGCCGACGACGATGCAGGCTATGACGCCGACGACGAGGCTTCTGGCGGCCGCAGAAGATAAGGCGCGGCAGGCGGCACCGGCGAATACGCAGGGGACAACTGTCTTGACGACACCCGCGCTGCCGCGTTCCAATGTTGCCCGAAAGGAACCCGCATGTCCTTCTGGAAACGCCTCTTCGGCGCCAAACCTGACGCAGCCGATGCCGCCCCCGCCCCCGGCGAGGATTACAACGGCTTCCGCATCACCCCCACCCCGATCCGCGAGGGCGGGCAGTTCCGGGTCTCGGCCCGCATCGAGAAGGATGGGCGCCGCCACGACCTGATCCGCGCCGACACCATGGCCTCGGCCGACGAGGCCGCCGCCGCCTCGCTGCGCAAGGCGCGCCAGATCATCGACGAACAGGGCGACCGGTTGTTCGCATAGGGCCTCGCGGTTCCTCGATCCGCGCCGAACCGGCACCACCCTGCCCGCCAAAACAATGCAGACAGCCGCCCTGCGCTCGCCTAGAGTGCATATCGGCATTCATACGTCGGGATTCGTGACCATGGCCGGGGAAAACCTGACCGAGCAGCAGAAAGCCTTCCTCCAGAAGTATCTGAAGCTCAGTTTCTTCAGCAAGAGCAGGGACAAGGCGGTCACCCAGGCCTATGAGCGCTACCTGCCTGTCGAGGCGGAGTTCAAGGAGCAGATGCTGCTGCTGCCCGGCGAGGAACCGCGGGTCCAGGCGCTTGGCGGCCGGTCGGCACCGGCCATGAAACTGAAGAACGACGGCAAGTTCGACGAAGCCGCGCAGGCACTGACGCCCCTGATCCAGGAGGCGCGAAACCTGGGCACCACGCTGACACGCGAGCATCTCTCGGCCGTGCAGCGATACCAGACGGCGTTCAACACCCTGCCGCCGAACGATCCGCAGGCGCTTGTCATCGCCAACCAGGCAAGCGGCGCGCTGATCGCCCTGCCAGCCGCCGTTCCGGCGGCAATCCGCACGCTTGAACAGGCGACGCTGTCGTCAACCACGCGCGCCGGCGAGATTCGTCAGGCCCATTCACAGGCTGCGCAGGCCTATCGGGACAGCTTGCTGGGACTGCCCGTCGCGGACGGCCGCGTGGGTGGCATCATCGGCCGGGCCGCAGGCCCGCTCGCGGTCACCGTATTGGCCGACATGCCCGCCGCAGTCATCACGCTTGGCACGCTCCAGCAGGAATGCGCGCAGCTGAAGATCACCATCGCCGGGGACAAGACCGCGCTTCTGCAGGAACTGTCGCGGCTGGTCGACCCGGTGGGCGCCTCACCGAATGAACTGCGCGAGCTTGGGCGGCTGCGTGATGCGGCAACGCTTGCCATGGGTGCCGACTGGCCCGCCCCAGACGACTTTGCCGCCGCGCGCAAGGCCATGGCAGCTTTGCAAACGATGATCCGCACGGTTGCCCAGGTCGCGCGCCTGCCCGGCGGAACTGCGACCAAGGCCCGCGAGACCATGGCGCAGTTCGATAGGGTCCTCGGCGGTCTGGAACTGACACCCCAGGTTGTCGCAGACGCCCGTACCAACCGGACCCGGGCCGAGAATGACGTGGCGCAGGCGACGAGCGACCTGGACGACGCGGAAGCGCTGCCGCAGGACACGCCCGAGGAAGTCCGCCAGCGCAACGAGGCGATCCGGCTTGCCGAGGAGGCCCTGCGCCTGGCAAACCAGCAGCTTCTCACGGTCACCGAGCGGTCGAATGCGATCCTCGGAAAGAAGATGCTGACCGACGCCCTGACCTTCGGCGCGCTGTCACCCGACGCAGGACGTCCGCTGCCCGACAACGCGGCGCAGAAGATCATCGAGGCTTTCGGCAGTCAGCCCGATATCGCAAAGACCGCGCTTGACCTCGCGCAGCGCTCGAAGGATCCGGATACGCTGGCCAATGCCTTGCCGATGATCTGCGGCAGGGTCGGGGACTGCTTCGAGCAGGACGGATCCCAGTTCTCCAGCCCGGAGTTTGCGCGCAGCTATGGTGCGGGCCTTCTGAAGCAGGGCGATTTCCTGGGCGGCACCTATTTCGACGACCTCGAGGACTATCTCGACAACGGCGGCCAGTTCGAGGCCAGCGTGATCGGCTCCGGCGATGGGCTTGAGGAACGCGAGATCACCGGCAATCGCAGCCGGGCCCTGGCGGGGGCGCTGCTTGACGTCAATGGCGAACTCGACCTCGGCAGCGCCGATGCGCAGAAGGTGATGCAGCAGCTCAAGTTCTCGCCCGACGCCGCGCTCAACCCGACGCCGGTGTTGACGCAGCACATGATGCACACGTTCGACCAGCTTGCGCAGGGCGACAATGCGCTGCAGGCCGCCACGCTGATCAATGGCATCACGGCGCCGACCGGTCTGCCCTCGTCCGATCTGGTCGGGCTTGCCATGGGCAACGGAACCGGGGGAAGCGTCACCGATGAAGAGACGCGCACCGCCGTCCTGAAATCGCTGATGACACCGGTGGACCAGGGCCCAGTGGGTTCATGCTTCACGACGGCACCAACCCGCCGCTTCCGCGAGGAGGACCCGATCGGCGCACTGCGCGGCATGACCGAGGTGGCCACGACTGGAATGTTCACCTCGGCCACCGGCGTCAAGGTTCCGGCCGTTGCCAGCGTCCTGCCGGGCGAGGATCCGATCCTTCGCAGCTGGGAATACAGCATCGCGACGGCTGCGGCCACCGAGGCCGGTTCGCGCGAGCGCGACATTCTGGCAGACGGCTTCCGGGGAAACCGGGCCATGGGCAAGATCGCCGACCTCGTCGGCGGCACGACACCCAGCCGGATCGTCGCAACGCGCAACGCCGTGCAGACCGAAATTCGCGATGCGTTCAATTTTGCGTACAATCCGACAAAGCAAGTGACCGACGCAAACGACGGATCATCGTCAACCGGCCGCTACCAGATTGTCGAGACGGATGAATTCGGGGCACCGACGGGCGCCCCCATCGAGACCGAAGACGAGTTCATCGCGGTGATGACCCGCCGCATGCTGGCCAGGCTGAACGTGGACCCGACATCGGAAGAGGGCGTGAAGATCGCCGGGTTCATTCAGAACGACATGCTGGTGACCATCACGCCGCCACCGCCGAAGCAGCCCTACAAGGCACTCGACTCCAGCGGCTACAAGCCCTGGGAACTGCAGAGCGGCGGGCTCGGCCTGGGGCCCACGCGCGCGCTCTACGGCGACACGGTACAAACGACGCGCACGCTGGAGCCTGCGCCGACGACCCCGCCGCCGTCCGAGGGCGAGAGATCGAAGGAGGTCCTGCTCAACATCCTGGGACAGGCCGAGACCGAACTGACGGCGATGTACCAGACGATCGACAGCCGTGGGTGCCACGAATACAACGCCCTTCCGCAAGAGCCATCGCTGCGTGCCCTGATCGGAAACACGCCACAGGAAACCTCCGACAACATCGACGCGCTCGTCCGGCAGGGAACCGACATCGCCAACACCCCGCTCGCGCTTGATCGTGCGCTGGCGCTTTATGAAAAGCAGACGCAGTCCTGGGTGGACGACGAAAGCGATCCTGTGGCCAAGCAGGAGATGCAGGATGCCGTTGACATCAATCGCCCTACGGCACCGTTGACCCCGGCAGATCTGAAACGTCGGATCGCGGCCGCCAACAACGTCGCCATGGACAAACTGGCCGAGCGCCGTGGCGGAACGCCTGAAGAGATCGACGAGCGCAAGATCGCCTTCCGCGCATATGCCGAGGGCCAGGCACTGAACGAACTCGCCATCGACCTCGCGCCGCCGCAGGTTGTCTTTGCCGATACGAACTGGGGCAGCGGGTCCAGCCATGTCTATTTCGTGATGATGCCCGATCCGACGACGGGCGAGTTGCGGATGTGGCAGCGGACCGATCCGCCGGGCGATCTGTCGCCCAAGGAGCGCGGTGACTGGGTCGACAAAGGCATGCACATTACAAAGTAACCCCAAGGGTCCAACCAGCACGAGGAACGGCGAAAGATGGCCGACGACCTTCCCGAGATCTCGCTCGGCTACATCGAAAGCGGCGCGCCTGCGGTTTATGTGGATGTCACGCCCGTCGAGTCGGCGCGGCACCTGTCCGATGCCGCACCATGGCTATGCACCCCTGGCGGTGCGCTTCTCTGCGCGCAGGCCGTCAATCACCTGGCACATGCGCAGACCTACACCGTGATCGACGATCCGGCGCGGTTCGCTGAATGGTACCGCAAGCGCTATGCCGCCGAACCGCCCGGAAAGGTGTCGCCGGAAGGTGGCTACGGGCTGCGCAACTTTGGCATGCCCGACCTTGCGAGCATCACGGCGCCGATGATCGCGGACGACCTGCTGGTCTTCTTTGCCGTCAACCGCCAGATCGGCGCACCGTACCGCGTGACCGCCACCCTGTCGGCGCTTGACGCCCCGGAGTATGACCCCGTGCCGATGACTGCGGGCGACTGAGCGGCAGCGCTCAGGCGAGGACGGACGAAATCTCTGCAAGCGCCGCCGTTGCCGTTGCGGTCACGGCGAACGAACCGAACCCGCTGGCCTGATCGACGTCCTGGAAGAATTCGGCTTCCAGCGTCTTGCGGTACTCTGCGATCAGGCTGCTTGCCTGCTGCTTGAGCTGGTCCCGTGCGGGGCCCGCGGGCGCATTCACGATTTCATCCATCTTGTCTTCCAGCCGAGCGTCCAGCTGCAGCACATGCTGCGTCAGGATCGACACCGACTGCGACACCTCGGTCATCAGTTCGTCATCGGCGCAAGCGGCCAGGATTGCGGCCTCCAGGCGCTTCACCTCGCTCAGCATCCGGGCCCGCGCGCCGGACCAAAGCACGCGGGCCTTGGCGAACGGCTGCGCATCGGGCGCGATGCCGGTCTCGAACGCCGTCTGACCGCCCTGCGGCACGGCGGCAAGCAGCGCCTCGATTGCGGGAAGCGCCGCGATCGCCTTGTCAAAGGCGCCTTCGGCCGCATTTCCCGTCGCCCAGTTCCACTGGCGGCGCAGCCCATCCACATCCGCGACCAGCCCCTGCGACAGGGCTGCGTTGACCCGCGGCTCAAGCTCGCGGAAACGCTTCTCCCACGCCGCGGCCGCGCTGTCCGCCGGTCCGGCTGCCACGGTATCGCCCGCCAGCCGGGCAAAAAGCTGCTGGACCTTCTTGAGGATGGTAACGGCCTGCTCGGCCTCGCGCTGCGCGATCAGGCCATCGGCCCGGGAAAGCGCCTCAAGGATCGCCGCGCGGGTGGCGTCGTCGGCCACCGAGCCGGACTTGTCCCGCATCGCCTGCACCAGCTGCCGCAGTTTCTGCATCTCGGGGTCGGGTGCGGTGGCGTCGGCAGTCGCCTGGCGCCCCAGCATCGCGATGGCCGCCTCGATCCGGTCCGCCCCGGCGGCCGCACGCGCCACCTCGCCGGCCTTGGCCAGCTCGACCACCTCGCGGAACGGACCGGCCAGGCGCGCCGCGGCCTCGGGCGGCAGCGCGCCGATCCGACCGCGGATTTCGGCCAGACGTTTCAGCAGGGCGGTCGTGTCGATGGCCGCATCGGCCTCGGGCTCGCCATCCGCCTGCTCACCCTCATCCTCTGCGGTTTCACCGTCAAGCTCGGGGTCCTCGGGCAGATCCTCCTCGATGTCCGACTCGATGACGTTGCCGTCCTCGTCCAGGATCTGGACGTTGAGCATGACCTTGTGCGACTTCAGGAACCGCTTGAACTTCTTGGCAAGGCCCGGCATCTCGCGCAGCACGGTCAGCGTGATCAGCTTGCCCGACACCTCGGCAGTGCCAAAGGTGAACTTGGGACCCTCGCCTTCCTCCTTGGCTTCCTTGCCGATGGTCGCGGGCGGCTTGGTGCGGTGCATCCCGCAATAGCTTGCCTCGTCATCCTTCGCCGGGTTGAACCCGAACGAGATCGGCCCCTTCTTGGCGACCTTGATCATCTTCTTCAGTTCGGCGCCCGCGACGTCGTAGGTTCCCATCGGCGATCCTCTCCCCCAGAACCCGCGACAGACGCAGGAACACCGCATGACTTCATGCTGCATCTTGGCGTGGTCCCCGGCCGAGTCAATCATGGTTTGCCGGGGCGCCGGACCGCCGGGCGATCTGCTCGAAATGCAGATGCTCCCCCGCAGGATCCGTCGTGCAGGGCGGGCATGATCTGGGTCAATGCGCCGCGCCGCATGGCCAGCGAGGCTGCGGCCGCAGCCATTGGCCGGAAACCGGATGACCTTGCCACACCCCGAGCGGCCCCCCCTGACACCCGCCGTGACCGCGTTGCGCCTCGGACTGCTCTACTTCGCGGCCGTCTTCACGCTCGGCCTTGCTTTCGGCACGGTGCGGGCGATCGGCCTTGCCCCACGGATCGGGGAACCGGCGGCGGTGGCACTGGAGTTGCCGCTCATCCTGTCCGTTGCGTGGATGATCTGCGGCCATCTGCTGCGCGGGCACAGCCTGTCGCGGGGCGGGGCGGCAGTCATGGGCGGGGCTGCCTTCCTGCTGCTGATGCTGGCCGAGACGGCGTTGTCCGTGCTGCTGTTCGGCAGGACCGCCGCGCAGCACCTTGCGCTCTATGCCGAACCGGCCCACCGGCTGGGCCTTGCCGGACAGATCGCCTTTGCAGCCATGCCCATGCTGCGGCGTCGGGGCTGAGCGCCGCGCAGGCTCAGACCAGGGCGATCGAGACCCGACGGTTCTGGCGGCCCTTCTTCTCGATCCGGCCCAGTTCGACCCGACCGATTTCGGCGGTGCGCGCCACATGCGTGCCGCCGCAGGGTTGAAGATCGACCTGCAGATCGCCGTCGCCGATCCTGACCAGCCGCACGCGACCCTGACCCATGGGCGGCATCACCGACATTGTCTTGATCAGTCCGGGGTTGGAGGCAAGTTCGGCATCCGTGATCCAGTCATCGGTCACGGCCAGATCGCGGTCGATCAGGACATTCAGCGCCGTCTCAAGCGCCTCGACGTTCCCAGGCGGGTCGGGCATGTCGAAATCCAGCCGCCCGCGCCCCGCCCCGATCTGCCCGCCCGTCACCGGCAGGGGGATCACGACCGACAGAAGATGCAACGCGGTATGGACGCGCATGTGCAGATGCCGCCGCTCCCAGTCCAGCATCTGCCGCACCGCGGCCCCGACGGGCGGAAGGCCAACGGGCTCGGCCGCAACCAGCGCCACGCCACCGCCCTCGACCTTCACCGCGGTGGCAACCGGCACCCGACCACCATCCCAGACCAGCCAGCCGCTGTCGCCGGGCTGTCCGCCGCCCGTGGGGTAGAACACGCTGCGGTCAAGGATCAGGCCGCCTTCCGCCGTATGCCCGATGACACTGCCATCGGCCTCGGTCAGATAGGGATCGTCGCGGAACAACAGTTCGGTCATCCTGCTCTGTCCTTCGGTTCGCCGGGGGCTTCGGGGCTCGCTTCGTCCTCGGGCCACGGATCGGGGCGCAGCCCTGTCTCGGGGGCGCCCGGCAGGTCGGCCGGTTGGGCGGGCACCGCCTGCGCCGGTTTCAGCGCGGCCAGCGCTTCAGGGTTGCGCAACCAGATGTCACGCTGCGCGAAGGGAATCTCGATGCCTTCTTTCGCGAACCGCTCGGCAATCTGGTGATTCACCTCGGTCCGGACTGAAAGGCCGAAATTGATGTCGCGCAGGATCATCCGTATCTCGAAGTTCAGGCTGTCCGCGCCAAAGCCCATGAAGGTCACCATCGGCGGCGGGTTGAGGATGGCCAGCGGCTGCGCCTCGGCGATCTCCTTCAGGATGGCGGCGACCCTGCGCGTATCGGTGCCATAGGCGACCCCGACAGGCACGATCAACCGTCCGGTCAGGTTGAACCGGGTCCAGTTCGTCACGCGCCCGGCGATCAGGTCGCTGTTCGGCACGATCACGTCGGTGCGGTCGAAGGTCTGGATGCGTGTCGATCTGACGGAAATCGCCCGCACCGTGCCCTGCACGCCCCCGACCTCGATCCAGTCGCCTTCCGAAACCGGGCGTTCGATCAGCAGGATGATGCCCGACACGAAGTTCGAGACGATGTTCTGCAACCCGAAGCCGATGCCGACCGACAGCGCACCGGCCACGATGGCAAGCCCGGAAAGATCGATCCCCGCAGCATTGATGGCGATCAGCGCCGCAAGGAAGATCCCGACATAGCCGACGCCCGCCACAACGGCGTTCTGGCCGCCCTGGTCCAGCGTGGTCTTGGGAAGGATCGTCTGCTTCAGTGCGCCCTGGAAAAGCCGCGTCATCATGAAGCCGACGCCGAACAGAACCGCGAAATAGAGGAAGTTCGTGGGCGATATGCGCGTCTGCCCGATCTGGAATCCTTCGCGCAGGCGATTGAACACCTCGGTCAGATCCGACAGCCGCGCGCCCCAGATCAGCGCGAACAGGGGCAGCGTGGCCAATGTCAGCAGGAACCCGATCAGCACCGGGATCAGCGCCTCGCGCGCCGCGTCCTCGCCGCCCGCGATCAGCACGAAGATGTCGCGCACCAGTTTCTGCAGGATGAACAGCAGGGCCACGAGGCCCAGCGACACGACCGCCGGATAGACCATCCCGACGCCGGCCGAGACATAACCCACGGCCGCAAGCGCGGGGCCGGCCACCGAAACCGCCATCGCGGCGTTGCCGACAATCCGGATCAGGCGGTTGCGATAGCTGGCCGCTTCGCCCTGTGGCGTGTCGTTCTGCACATGCTGGCGCAGCATCTGTCCGATGCGGAACAGCAGCACCGCCGCCAGCGCAAGACCGGGGAAGGACAGAACCGCCGACGCCTCGTCCGTGATGCGCAGCGGGTCGAACAGCACGGCGCGCAGCGCCTCGACCGCCAGCAGGAACCCCAGCGCGGTGGCGGCCAGCCGACCCTCGGTGCGCCGGTCTGCGGGCAGGCGCAGCACGTCGCCGCCGGGCTCGCCCTTGGGAAACACCCGGAACCCCAGCCAGCGCGCCGCAAAGACCGAAAACCCGACGACCGTCAGCGACGCCACCGCCACAGCGCCCTGCGGCCCCGCCAGACCGCTCAGCAACACCGCCTGCACGAAGGCAAAGACGCCAACGACCGGCACCACGATCTGTCCGAGCGATGCAAGCAGCGCCCAGACCTCTGCGCCACGGTCCGAGGCACGCTGGCGCAGCCGGTTGGGCCAGCCCTCGAACCACTGCCGCCCGCGCCAGACCATTGCCACCGCAACGAACAGCAGCGCCAGGATCATCGGCAGGTTTTCCAGCAGATCGCGCCGGATGGCCGGATCAGCGGCGCGGGCCGCCGTCTCGTCCCACAGCGCCTCGGCCGTCTCCACCCCGGCGGAAACGGCCGCAGGCCAGTTCGCGGGATTGATCGGCGCGGGCCAGAGACGTGTCAGTTCCGCCGCCTGGCGGTCGCGCGTGCTGCGGTCGATCTCCCGGATCAGGCCATCGGCCCGGCGATAGGCCTCGTCGGCCGCGATGACCGGGGCCTGGGCGCGGGCAAGTTGCTCGGACAGGTCGCGTCGGCGCGCGGCGATCTCGTCAGGCTCCGTCGCGCCCTCGGTCGGCGGCGCACCCAGCGCATCGATCTGCCCGCGAATTGTCGCGATCCGCGTGGCATTGGTTCCCTGCGCGACAAGGAATGCCGAGCGCCAGTCGGCGATCTGCGCGCGCAACTGTTCCAGCGCAATCGGGGTCGTGACCCCTGCTTCCAGAACCTCCTCAGCCCGCGCCGCCAGTTCCTCCCACGCGGCGTAGTCCAGGGCCTCGGACTGCGGTGCCGGATCGGCCACCGCCTCGCGCGGGGTGACATTCGCCTCGGGCGTCTGCGCCGTGGCGATGCCGCCAGGGGCCGCCAGGCCAAGCGCTGCGGCAACTGCCGCCGCCGTTATCCGCGTCCGCAGGAAATCCCTCATGTGTCCGCGAACACTGCCGGAATGGCGCGCGGCGCCCGGTCGAGCCATGCCGGCACCGGCAATCCCTTTTCCTTCAGGAATGCCGGGTTCCACAGCTTCGACTGGTATCGGCTGCCGTAGTCGCACAGGATGGTGACGATCGTGTGGCCCGGCCCCATCTCGCGCGCCATCCGGACCGCCCCGGCGATGTTGATGCCGGTCGAGCCCCCCATGCAAAGCCCTTCATCCGAAAGCAGGTCGAAGACGATGGGCAGCGCCTCGGCATCGGGGATGCGATAGCTGAAATCCGGCCGGAAGCCTTCCAGGTTCGCGGTGATGCGGCCCTGTCCAATGCCCTCGGTGATCGAGGAACCGGGCGATTCCAGAACCCCGCTGGTATAGAAACTGTGCAGCGCGGCACCTTCCGGATCGGCCAGCCCGATCTTTACACCCTTCGGCTGCAACGCCTCGGCGACGCCCGCCAGCGTGCCGCCAGACCCGACCGCGCAAATGAACCCATCCACCTTGCCACCGGTCTGGTCCCAGATCTCGGGGCCTGTGGTTTCGACATGGGCCTGACGGTTCGCGACATTGTCGAACTGGTTGGCCCAGATCGCGCCGTTCGGTTCGGTCGCGGCCAGCGCCTCGGCCAGACGTCCGGAATAGCGCACGTAGTTGTTGGGATTGCGATAGGGCGCCGCAGGCACCTGAACCAGGTCGGCACCCGCCAGGCGCAGCATGTCCTTCTTCTCCTGGCTCTGCGTCTCGGGGATCACGATGACCGTGCGGAACCCCATGCTGGCACCGACCAGCGCCAGCCCGATCCCGGTGTTTCCTGCCGTCCCCTCGACAATCGTGCCGCCGGGCCCCAGCAGGCCCCTTGCCACCGCGTCGCGGATGATGAACAGCGCGGCACGGTCCTTGACCGACTGGCCGGGATTCAGGAACTCGCATTTCCCCAGTATCTCGCAGCCCGTCATTTCCGACGCCTTGCGCAGCCGGATGAGGGGTGTGTTGCCGATGGCCTCGGCCAGCGTTCTGGACAGTCGCATGATGCAGGCTCCTTCCCGGGTGTCCCGGTATAGGCCCGGCGCGGGGGCCGCTTCAAGCCACGGCGAGGTGACGGTACAGCGCCGCGGCCACCGCCGATGTGGCCACCACCGCCACGGCATAGAGCGCACAGGCCAGCAGCATGGCATCCTGCACCGGCCCGGCCGGAAAGCTCAGGCCGATGACGGCGATGGTCAGGGGCGTGTTCTGGATGCCGGTCTCCAGCGACACGGTGCGCATCTGCGGCCCCGTCAGGCCCAGCGCCGCAGCCACCGCCAGTCCGGCGGCAAACCCCGCCACCGACAGCAACACCGCCGCCGCGATCTCGCCGGGCGGGGTCGCCCGCACCAGCGCGCCGTTCGACACCGCAAAATTCAGGATAAGCAGCACGATCAGCACGATGCCCAGCACCGCGCCCGCCTTTTCAAGCCGTGCCGCCAGGCCGGCGGAGCGGGCCCGCACCGCCATGCCGATCAGGCAGGGCACCAGCACCAGCACCAGCGTCACCGCGATGTTGGCAAAGGGAACGGCCACGCCACCCGTCAGCGCGCCACCGGCATAAAGCCCGATCAGCAGCGGCATCATCACCACCGCCGCCAGGGTTGATGCGACGGTCATCGCCACCGACAGCGCCACGTCACCGCGCGCGTAGTAGGCGAACAGATTGGATGTCGTGCCCCCGGGCGTCGCGCCGACCATGATCAGCGCCAGCGCGACAGGCGCGCTCAGGTCGAACACGAAGGCCAGGCCCAGCGCGATCAGCGGCATCAGTCCGAACTGGCACAGCATGCCCGTGGCGAAGGCGCGCGGCGCGGCCAGCGCCGCCCGCATCTCCGCACGCCCGATCGTGGCCCCCATGCCCAGCATGATGATCCCGATCATCGCCGCCAGCAGTCCCTGCTCCACCGCGCCCAGCATCGCCCCGCCCCCCTTCGCAGCTATCCCCTCGCCGCACCTGTCCCACGCCGCGCCCTTTCGGCGGCCAGCCACCACGCTGTCAGGATCAGCGGCGCATTGCCCACCTCGCCGGTGCCGATCATCTCCAGCAGCCGGTCAAAGGGCACCAGATGACTGCGGATATCCTCGGCCTCGCCCTCGACGCCGCCGATCCCTGCGGCGCCGTCGGGCAGGTCGCACGGCGCCACGAAGGAGTAGATGTATTCGGTTTTCGCCCCGGGGCTCGGGTAGTAGGCGGCAACCGGCCACAGGTCCGCCAGCCGCAGGCCCGACTCCTCGACCGCCTCGCGCCGCGCCGCCTGTTCGGGCGACTCGTCCGGGTCCACGCGGCCCGCGATGGCCTCCAGCGACCAGGGGTTCGCATCGCCCCGGACATAGGGACCGGCGCGAAACTGCTCGACCAGCAGCACACGGTCGCGCAACGGGTCCCAGGGCAGCACCGTCACCGCATCGCCCGACACGAAGGCCGCGCGCGTGACCGTCGCGCTGTGGCCCCCGTCGAACCGGCGGAACCGCAGGTCATATTCCTCGACCGAGAAAAAGTTGGCATAGGCTTCGCGCCGGTCCGCCACCTCGACATCCGCCGCGCCCGGCGACCGGCGCAGCGTCGCGGGCAGCGGCGCGGCAGCGCGCACCCGGCTTGCACCGCGCACCAGCATCGGCCAGCGCCGTGCCGCAACCGCCGCCGCAGGCTTCCGGCCGTACAGCGCCATGACATCGCCCGCCGAGGCCGCGACCGCATCGCCCCAGATCGCCGCCCAGTCCGTCAGACGCCAGGGCGCGCCCGGTTGCCACAGTCCCGGATCGGGCCAGTAGACCTGTGCGGCCTCAGATCCCGTGGCGCATGTCACGGACAGCACGCGGGTGTGATAGCCGAACCCGCCTTCGTAGAAATCCAGGCGCGCGCGGTCCTCGGCAGTCAGTCCCCGCACCAGCAGCCCCGGGGCCTCGGCCCCCGAGGTCTCGACGATCATCGGAAAATCGCGCCCCTCGGCCCAGCGCACGGCGTGACCGGACAGTTGCGCCGGAACGGCATCGGGTTCGCGTCCGATGACCACGCGCAGCAGCGGCAGATGGCACAGCGTGCCGTAGAAAAAGAACGTCTCGCCCAAAGCGGCCCCTATCGCCAGCGCCGCGCGGCCCATTCCGCGCTGAAGCCGCCCAGTATGCCGCCGACGCCCAGCGCGATCAGCACCGGCGCGTTCAGCAGCATCTGCCCGTTTTCCAGCATCAGTTCGAAAACCCCGACGATGGCATCCATCGGCCCGTCATAGCGCATCTTCGTCGCCAGCCCGATCATCTGGTAGACCGAGAACACCAGCAGCGCCCAGAATGTCAGCGTGACGCTGGTGCGCAGGCCGAACCCCGCCGAGGCGCCATAGCCGCGCCCCGCCAGCGCCCCCATCACCATCCAGCCGGTCAGCCCGCCGATGGCCCCGACGATCAGGCTGAAATGGCCGAAGGGCGTGCCTTCGGGCATTCCGGGCTTGAACGCCTCGGCCGCCATGAAACCCACGACAAAGAAGGCGATCGCGGCAAACAGTTTCGCGGCGGTCGGCATGGCCCTGCTCCTGCCCCTGGAAACCGGCCCCCCGTTCTAGTGCGGACGGGTCACGGTGATCTGCGTCACGTCGCAGTTTCCGCCCTGAAACGCTCCGGCGCAAGAGGTCAGGTAGAAATTCCACATCCGCCGGAACCGGTCGTCGAACCCCATGCCCGCCACCTCGTCCCAGCGCGCGTTGAACGTGTCATGCCAGCGGCGCAGGGTGTGCGAATAGCTTTCCCCGAACTCGATCGACCCCTTCAGCCGCAGGCCAGCGCGGTCGATCTCGCGTCGCAACGCGGTGGGCGAGGGCAGCATGCCCCCGGGAAAGATATGCTTCTGGATGAAATCGACACCCCTGCGATAGACCTCCCAGCGCTTGTCCTGAACCGTGATGATCTGCAGCGTGGCATGGCGGCCCGGCTTCAGCCGCTCGCGCAGCACGTCGAAATAGACCGGCCAGTACTTCTCGCCGACCGCCTCGAACATCTCGATGCTGGCGATCCCGTCATAGCTGCCGCGCTCGTCGCGGTAGTCCTGGAGCTTGATCTGCACAAGGTCGGACAGCCCGGCCCGCGCGATGCGGTCCACGGCAAAATCGTGCTGTGCCTGCGAGATCGTCAGGCCGGTCACCCGGAGCCCCCGCTCTCGCGCCGCATATTCCGCAAAGCCGCCCCAGCCGCAGCCGATCTCCAGCACATGATCGCCCGGATCGGCGCCCATCTGGTCAACCATGCTGGCGTATTTCTCGATCTGCGCGCGTTCCAGGCTTTCCTGGCCCGACCGGAACAGCGCCGAGGAATAGGTCATCGTGTCGTCCAGCCAAAGGCGATAGAAATCGTTCCCCAGATCATAGTGATGCGCGATGTTCTTGCGGGCCTGCGCGCGGGAATTCGAGCGCAGCCAGTGGCGCATCCGCTCGAAGGCGCGCACCAGCGCCATGCCGGGAAAGCCGTCATAGAGGCCGTCGTTGTCGGCATGCACCAGGTCCATGAAGGCCTGAAGGTCCGGCGTGCTCCACCAGTTCTCCAGATAGGCATCGCAGAAGCCCAGGTCGCCCTCGCGGATCAGCCGGGCAAACAGGTCGGCATTGTGGACATGCAGTTCCGCCAGAGGTCCGGGTGCGGCCCCCTCGGCGCGGAACCGTCGCCCGTCATCCAGCACGAAGTCCAGCCGTCCCCGCGCCAGCCCCCGCCGCGCCACGTCGAACACGCGTGCGAAATAGCGCGGCAGATCGGTCTGCCCCTCCGTCGTCGTCAATGCCGTCATGCCACTCCCCGGCTGGTTGGGCGGGCGGTCATCCCCGCCCCCATGTTCACGATACGACCGCAATTCTCAAGAGTTTCGCGCCGCATAGGCCGCCAGCGCCCGCTCGCGCCCGACGCCGAGGTCGATCATCGGCGCCGGATAGGGCGCACCGGGATCAAGGTGCCAGACACGAGGAACCGCGTCGAAAAAGGCCAGCGCGGTCGCCGGTGGCGATGCCGACAACTCGGCGATCCAGCGATGGCGATAGGTCGCCGCGCCATCGAACTTCTCGGCCTGCGTGGCCGGATTGAACACGCGGAAATAGGGGGCGGCGTCGGGCCCCGATCCGGCCGTCCATTGCCAGCCCATCGCATTCGCGGCCGGGTCCCAGTCGACCAGGCACTCCTCGAACCAGCGCAGGCCCACGCGCCAGTCCGTCATCAGGTGCTTGGTCAGATAGCTCGCCACGATCATCCGGCCACGGTTGTGCATCGTGCCCGTCACATACATCTCGCGCATCGCCGCATCGACGAAGGGTTCGCCCGTCATGCCCCGGCGCCAGCGCTCGGCATCGGCATTGTCGGCGCGCCAGGGAAAGCTGTCCCAGTCGTCGCGCCAGTTGCGGGTGGCGATATGGGGGGTGTGGTGCATCAGATGCCAGGCGAACTCGCGCCATACCAGTTCCTTGAGGAAATGTTCCGCGCCCCCTGCCCCGGCCAGATGCGCAGCCATCCCGGCATGCCAGATCGTGCGCGGCCCGATCTCGCCATAGGTCAGGTTCTCGGACAGCCGCGACGTCGTGGGACGGTCGCAGTAGTCCCGCGCCGTCCGGTAGTCCTCGACCGGGCCATCCAGGAACGCGGCCAACCGGTGCGCCGCTGCATTCTCGCCCACCGCCAGATACGGCGCGACCACCGCCGCCCCGCGACGCATCGCGGCGCCCAGCCGCCAGTCGTCCAGCCGGTCCGAAACCGGCCAGACGCCGGGGCCCTGCGCCCTGCCCGGCGCGGGCAGGGGCGCGGGCACGTCGCGGTCGCGCACCGCGCGCCAGTAGGGCGAATAGACGCGGTAGAACCCGCCTTCGCCCGTCTCGACGGTCCAGGGCTCGTGCAGCAGGTGCCCGGGGTGGCTGACCGCCTGTATCCCCGCCTCGCGCAGACGCGCCTTCACGGCGGTGTCGCGCGCCCTGGATGCCGGATCATACTGCCGCGACCAATGCACGCCGGACGCTCCCGTCTCGGCAACCAGCGCGCGCAACACGTCCAGCGCCGCCCCGCGCCGCAGCACCAGCCGCAGACCGATCTCGGCCAGGCGCTCGGCAAAGGCCGCAACCGCCAGGCCCAACCGCCATTTCGACGCGGCCCCGATGGCCTCGGTCTCGGGGTCCAGCACGAACACCGGCACCAGGGGCTGGCCGCTGGCCACGGCCGCCGCCAGCATCGGATGGTCGGCAAGCCGCAGGTCACGGCGAAACCAGAGCAGCAGGGGGGGAACGGTCATCTTCTTGCCTTGGGCCACTTCGCCGCCGATAGCTAGCCCTCGCGCGCAGGCTTCAAGCCCCCCCGGACGACAGCCTGCACTGGACCCTGCCGCGCAGCCGCGCTAGGCGCAGGACATGACCGTGATCCATGCCCCCGACCGCATCCTGACCGGCGTCGCGCTGATGGTGGTGTTCTGCATCATCGCGCCCCTTCTCGACGTTTCGGCCAAGCTTGCCTCCGCAACCGTGCCGGTCGGGCAGATCGTGGTGGCGCGTTTTCTGGTGCAGGGCCTGCTGATGGTGCCGGTGATGCTGGCCCTCGGCATCAGCTGGCGGCTGCCCCGCGCGCTCTGGGGCCTGATCACGCTGCGGGCGCTGTTTCTGATCCTGTCCACCTACAGCTTTGTTGCCGCCATCGCCGTGATGCCGGTGGCCGATGCGCTGGCGATTGCCTTTGTCGAGCCCTTCGTGCTGCTGATCCTCGGCAGCCTGATCTTTGGCGACGAGGTCGGCCCCCGCCGCATCGCGGCCTCGGCGGTCGGCTTCGGGGGGGCACTCCTGGTGATCCAGCCCTCGCTTGCCGCCTTCGGCCTGGTCGCGCTCTGGCCTCTTGGCACGGCGTTCTTCTTTGCCTTCTACATGCTCGTGACCCGCCACATGCGGGCGATGCACCCGGTCGCCATGCAGGCGCAGACCTCGTTCGCCGGGCTGCTGCTGTGCCTGCCGGTGCTCGCGGCGGCCTCGGTCTGGACCATCCCCACGATCACGCCGGTGATGCCGCAGGGGCTCACCTGGCTCTGGCTGTTCGGCGTCGGCTTCTGGGCCGCGCTCAGCCACATGTGCATGACCTATGCCCTGCGCTACGCGCCATCGGCCACGCTGGCGCCGCTGCACTATCTGGAAATCGTCGCGGCGGTCGCGCTCGGCTACTGGATTTTCGGCGACTTCCCCAACGCGATCACCTGGGTCGGCATCATGGTGATCATGGCCTCGGGTCTTTACGTCGTGCGCCGCGAACGGCTGGCCGCGCGGCGTCGCGCCTAGGCCCCCGTCAGCCCGCGCAACGCCGCGTCCAGCCGCGCCCGGGGCAGGATCAGCAGCATCCCGGGACGGTCGAACTCCAGCGTCACCGGCCCCTCCGTCACCCGGTTCGACGTGCCGATCCGCCCCATCGGCGCCATCTCCAGTCCGTCGATCGGCCACTCCAGCCCCGTCGAGACACCGCGCATCCGGTCCATCGGCCACAACGACAGACGGTCGCCCGCCCGCAGCGACAGATGCAGCCGCATCGGTGCCGCCAGCACCACATCCTGCCGCGACAGCGCCAGGCAGGGGTCGCGCCCGGTCCGGGCGGCCAGAACGGTCATCGCGGCCAGCGCATGATCGGTCCGCCCGCCCAGCACGCCCAGCGCCAGCACGAACGGCGCGCGGATGCTGCGCAGGGCCTTGTCGAAATCGGTGGTTTCCTGCTCGGCGATCGGATGCAGCGTCTCGCGCGGCAGCACCGTCCGGGCGGCACCGATCGAATCGAAATCGCCGATCGTCGCGACGGGTCGGTGGCCAAGCGCCAGCGCACGGTCGGCCCCGCCGTCCACAGCCACCAGGCGCGGGGCGCGGTCCAGGCAGTCCGACAGGTCGCGCGACGTCACCGGGCCGCCCGCAACCAGCGTGACTCCGCAGTCGGATTCGACAATCGGCCTGTTCATGGGGATACTGTTCGCGATTAAGGCACCCGAAAGGGCGCGGGGCCACAATCAATCCTTCAAATCACCTATATCTGTCCATCCTATTGGACGGCAGCCCGGGTGATCAAAGGGCGTCGTGAACACAGAGGTAGCCTGCCATGGTCGGTGCCAGCAAGATCCTGACGGTATCCTACGGGACATTCTCCTGCACCCTTGAGGGGTTCGAGGATCCGTTCAGCACGATGAAGGCCATCGCGGAATACTTCCGGGATCTCGCCGCCGAGGACCGCTACTTCGGCGCCGAACCTCCCCAGCCCGATGCCGCCATGCTGCACCGGATCGCCGAGCGCGAGGTCCAGCGCCGGGTCGAGGCCAAGATTCAGGACAATGGCGTGATCCTGCGCGCCGCCGACATGCCCGCCGCCCAACCGCAGGCCCCGGCGGCCGCGCCCGCGCCCGTCGCCACGCCCGAACCCGCCCCGCAGGAACCTGTCGCGTCCGAACCTGTCACGCCCGAACCCGTGGCGGCACCCGTCACCGCCGCCGCCCCGGTTGCGGCACCGGCCGAACCCGCCCGCCGCGCACCGCCCCCGGCCGAGGACATCGCCATCACGGATGCACCGTCGCTTGCCCCCGCCGGTGGCATCCTCGCGGATTCGGTGGCCGAAAAGCTGCGCCGCCTGCGGTCCGCCGCGCTGCCGGTCGCGCCCCTCGCTGTCGCCGCAGTGCCTGCGGCCGCGATCCTGTCGGACGAAAAGGCCGCCGCCATCGCCGCCGCCTTTGCCGATGACGAGGATCTCATCGTCGCCCGGACCGGCGGCGGGGCCGAACCGGCGACCGATCCGGTGGCCGGGGATGCGGCGGTGCCCGTGGCCGCCGATGTCTTGCCGGACCTTCCGGCCGCCGATACGGACGCGGAACCGGACACGACCGCAGACCTGCCCGAACCGGCGCCGGTCGAGGGCGATGCCCTGGCCGCGCCGGTCGGGGCCGACGACCTGATGCGCGCCGACACGCTGGCCGAGGAAGCCGCCGAAACGCCGGACCTGCCCGAAGCCGCCGCCGAGGCAACCGACGCCCCGGCGCCTGACCTGGCCGAACCCGAAGCTGCCCCCGAAGCGGCCGACACCGTTGCCGAAGTCGCACCCGTCCCGGCCGGGTTGATCGCGGACGATTCGATACCCGTCGAGCCGATGACCGACGAACCGGTCGCCGATGACGCGGTCGCCGAAGACGCGGCCATCGTCGCCGCTGCGGATGACGCGGACGCGGCATTCGCGGACGACATCGCCCTTCTGCCCGACGCCCCCGCCGAAGAGCCGGTTCTTGACGGCACCGAAGCGGCAGCGGCCCCCGCCGCCGCGGATGAGGTGGATGCGGAAGACGGCATGATCGCGGCCACCCTGCCCGAAGCCGGGCCGGAGCCTGTCGCGCATGCCACGGACGACATGGCCGATGTTGCCGAACTGATCGACATGGACGACCTGGCAGAGGAGCCGGCCGCCGCCGACGCCCTGCCCGAGGCAGACGACGCCCCGCAGGTCGCGGCCGAGGGCACCGGCGACGACGCGCTGATCCACGCCCTGATCGACGACGATCCGCTGCCCGAGGACAGCATCGACCCCGCCGCCGATGCCGGTGACGACGACGCCCTGATCGCCGCGCTGATGGGGGAACCCTCCCACAGCTCCGCCGCCACCGTCGCGCCCGATGCGCCGTTCGAGGCGGTGGTCGAGCCCGACGCGCCGTTCGAGGCGACGGTCGAGACCGACGCGCCGTTCGAGGCGATGGTCGAGCCCGAGCCGTCTGTCGAGCCCGGGTCGCCGCTGCCCGAACCCGAGACCGTCGCCGAGGACCACCCGGAACCGCCGGTCACCGTCGCACCGGCGGCGATGAAGCCCACCGTCACCGACAGCCCCTTCGCCAACCCCGCAGCCAAGGCGGAACCGACGCTGGCCCCGATGCCGCTCGAACCCGCCGCCGCGTCGGTCGAGGCCGAACCCGCGGCATCGACCGAGCCCGAGATGCCCGAAAAGGTGCAGCGCGCCCGCGCCCGCGTCATCAAGATCCGCCGGATCGACGCAACGCCGCCGCCCGCCCCGGTCGCCCTGACGCCCGAGGCCGAGGCCGAACTGGCGCGCGAACTGGCCGCGCTCCGTGGCGGCGCGGCCGACCCGGCCACCGCCGCCCTGCCGGCCATCCAGCGCCGCGATCCCGCGCCCGCCCGCCCTGCCCTGCCCGAGGCGGCCGAGGAACCCTCGGTCAAGCGGTTGCTCGACACGGCGAATTCGCAGATGGAAGATCCTGAAAGCCGCCGCCGCCTGTCGGCCATCGCGCATCTGAAGGCCGCTGTCGCCGCCACCGTGGCCGACCGCCAGGTCGGCGGCCCGTCCGAGGCGGCATCGGACCAGACCCGCCAGACCGCCTATCGCAGCGACCTGGAACAGGTCGTGCGGCCACGTCGCCCGGTCTCGTCCTCGGCCGCCGCCGCCGCACAGCCCGCGCCCGGCCGCCCCGCGCCGTTGGTTCTGGTGTCCGCGCAGCGGATCGACCGCCCCAAGGCCCCGGAAACCGCAATCCCCGCGGCGCCCGCCGCAGGCCCGGTGCAGCCGGTGCGCCCCCGCCGGATCGGGGCCCGCGGCACCGCGGCCGCCAGCATCGCCATGATGCAGCCCGAGACCGAGGACCTTGACGACGACGATCTGGCCGATGACATGCTGGCCGACGATGTCGAGGACACCGACAACATCTTCGAACAGTCCGAGGGCTTTGCCGAATTCGCCGAACGTCTGGGCGCCACCGACCTGGCCGACCTGATGGAGGCCGCCGCCGTTTTCGCCACCTGTGTCGAAGGCCGCCCCAGCGTGACCCGGCCGCAGATGATCCGCCGCGTCATCGGCGCGCTCGGCGACGAGGAACCCTCGCGCGAGGACATGCTGCGCAGTTTCGGGCGCCTGCTGCGCGACGGGCGCATCGAAAAGGTGCGGCGCGGCCAGTTCGCCGTGCGCGAAGGCTCGCGCCTGCTGACCGAGGGGCGCCGCATCGCCGGATGACCGGCCGGGCGACCTATCCGCGCGGCGTTTCGCCCGGCGCCTGCCGGGTCTCGGGCTTTTCGGGGTCGGGCTGACCGACGCCGACGAACACGAAGCGGAACGGGGCCATCCACAGGAAGCCCAGCACCACATAGACCAGGAACTCGGCCCAGATCGGCGGCCGGTCCAGCCAGTTCACCAGGCTGACCGCCGCGACGATATAGACCGGCAGACCGACCAGCAGGATCAGCAGCGAAAGTCTGCGGCGCGCGCGATAGCTCAGCGTCATCGGGTCCTGCCTAGTCCGCGAAGGGGTCGGTCACCAGAATGGTGTCGTCCCGCTCGGGCGAGGTGGACAGTAGCGCGACCGGACATTGGATCAACTCCTCGATCCGCCGCACATACTTGATGGCGGCGCCCGGCAGGTCGGCCCAGGACCGCGCCCCGGCGGTCGACTGGCTCCAGCCCTCCATCTCCTCGTAGACCGGCGTCACCCGCGCCTGCAGGTTGGCCGCCGTCGGCAGATAGTCCAGCCGCTGCCCGTCCAGCGCATAGCCGGTGCAGATCTTCAGCGTCTCGAACCCGTCCAGCACGTCCAGCTTGGTCAGCGCAATGCCCGAAACGCCGCTCGTGGCGCAGGTCTGGCGCACCAGCACCGCATCGAACCAGCCGCAGCGCCGCTTGCGCCCCGTCACCGTGCCGAACTCGTGGCCACGCGCGCCCAGACGCTCGCCGTCGGCATCGAACAGCTCGGTCGGGAACGGTCCCTCCCCGACCCGCGTGGTATAGGCCTTCACGATCCCCAGCACGAAATCCACCGCCGTCGGGCCCAGCCCGGTGCCCGTGGCGGCCATGCCGGCCAGCGTGTTGGAACTGGTCACATAGGGATAGGTTCCGAAATCCACATCCAGCAGCGACCCCTGCGCGCCCTCGAACAGGATGCGCTTGCCCGCGCGCCGCGCCTCGTGCAGCACCTTCCACACCGGGCGCGCATAGGGCAGCACCTTCGGCGCCACCTCCATCAGCTGCGCCTTCAGCGCGTTGCCGTCCACCGGGCCCAGGCCCAGCCCCGCGCGCAGCGCGTTGTGATGCGTCAGCAGCCGTCCGATGCGCAGGTCCAGCGTCGGCGCGTCCGCAAGGTCCGCCACCCGCACCGACCGCCGCCCCACCTTGTCCTCATAGGCCGGACCGATGCCTCGCCCCGTCGTGCCGATCTTGGCGACCGAATTCTGACCCTCGCGCGCCCGGTCCAGCTCGCCGTGGATCGGCAGGATCAGCGGGGTGTTCTCGGCGATCATCAGGGTCTCGGGGCTGACGGCCACGCCCTGCGCCGCCAGCCGCTCGATCTCGGCCAGCAGCGCCCAGGGGTCCAGAACCACCCCGTTGCCGATGACGCTCAGCTTGCCGCCGCGCACGATGCCGCTGGGCAGCAGCGACAGCTTGTAGGTCACCCCGTCGATCACCAGCGTGTGTCCGGCGTTGTGGCCGCCCTGGAACCGCGCCACGATGTCCGCCCGCTCGCTCAGCCAGTCGACGATCTTGCCCTTCCCCTCGTCGCCCCACTGGGCGCCGACGACGACGACATTGGCCATGGCTGAAACCTTTCCTGCGGCAAACCCCGCGCGGTATACCGGGGGCCGCGCCGGGGCGAAACAGGAAAGATCGCCGCGCCCGGCTCGGGCCGCCCCTCCCCGCCGCCGTCCCCCGGCTCGGCCTCCATACCCCCCCCGTCACGCCGCCGTGATCGCACGGCTGCGCGCGCCGCTCCGGGGGGCGTCAAGCAGCCCTGCCGCGCCCCGGCCTGCAGGGCTTGCCCCCAACGCCCCTTCCGCCTATCTAGGCGCGATCCTCAAGGAACGCCCGCGCCCATGGAAAACCTCGTCCTGACCGTCCACCTGATCCTTGCGCTCTGCCTGATCGGCGTGGTGCTCCTGCAAAGGTCCGAAGGCGGCGGGCTCGGGATCGGCGGCGGTGGCGGCGGCGCGATGAGCGGCCGGTCCGCGACAACCGCGCTCGCCAGGCTGACCTGGGTCTTTGCCATTGCCTTCATCATCACCTCGCTCACGCTGACCGTGTTCGCCGCGCAGAACGCCGCCCATACCTCGGTGGTGGACCAGTTCGGCGGCAGCCTGCCGTCGCGCGCCCCGGCCGCCCCCGCGGCCCCGCTCGGCACCGATCTGCTGCCGCCCGCTCCGGCCGACGCGCCGCTGACACCGCCGCGCGCCGACAACTGAATCGTCCCGGCTGAACCCGCCGGCGGCCTCGGCCGCGCGCGTTCTCAACCTCGCGGTGACGTGATAGGCTTCCCTTGCGTAAAGCAGGGGAGAGGAATCATGCCGAACGACGACAAGAAAAAGGAAATCAAGAAGGAGGCGGATTCGCTCACGAAGCTGATGAAGGAGGTCAGCAAGAAGGTCGACAACATGATGAAGCTGGCCGCCGGCGACGTGATGTTCATCTCGATGCTCAAGATGATGCAGATGATGATGAAGCAGCAGAACGAACAGATGAAGCAGATGACGAAGATGCTGAAGTAGGCTGCGGTCGCAGCCACCACAGGTTGCGGCCTTCCGGTGCTGACTGGCATCATGTTGTGACCGATTGCGCCGGGGGACTGGCCGGTATACAGGTCGAATCCCGTGATGCCGTGATTCTGCGGCGCCTTCGCGGAGGTTTCCCTTGGCCAGATATGTCTTCATCACCGGCGGGGTCGTCTCCTCGCTCGGCAAGGGCCTTGCGTCCGCCGCCCTCGGAGCGCTTCTTCAGGCGCGCGGCTTCTCGGTCCGCCTGCGCAAGCTCGACCCCTACCTGAACGTCGACCCCGGCACGATGTCGCCCTTCGAACATGGCGAGGTCTTCGTCACCGACGACGGCGCCGAGACCGACCTCGACCTTGGCCATTACGAACGCTTCACCGGCGTGCATGCCCGCCAGACCGACAGCATCTCCTCGGGGCGCATCTATTCCAACGTGCTGGAAAAGGAACGCCGCGGCGACTATCTCGGCAAGACCATCCAGGTCATTCCCCACGTCACCAACGAGATCAAGGATTTCATCCGCATCGGCGACGATGAGACCGATTTCATGCTGTGCGAGATCGGTGGCACCGTCGGCGACATCGAGGGCCTGCCGTTCTTCGAGGCGATCCGCCAGTTCGCCCAGGAACGTCCGCGCGGCCAGTGCATCTTCATGCACCTCACGCTCCTGCCCTATCTCGCCGCCTCCGGCGAACTGAAGACCAAGCCCACCCAGCACTCGGTCAAGGAACTGCGCTCCATCGGCCTGCAACCCGACGTGCTCGTCTGCCGCTCCGAACACCCGATCCCGGAAAAGGAACGCGCCAAGATCGCGCTGTTCTGCAACGTCCGCCCCGAGGCCGTGATCCCCGCCTATGACCTGAAGTCGATCTACGAGGCACCGCTGGCCTATCACCAGGCCGGGCTCGACCAGGCCGTGCTCGATGCCTTCGGCATTTCCCCCGCCCCCCGCCCCAACCTCGCCCGCTGGACCGACGTGATGGACCGCCTGACCAATGCCGAGGGCGAGGTGCGCGTGGCGATCGTGGGCAAGTACACCCAGCTGGAAGACGCCTACAAATCCATTGCCGAGGCGCTGACCCATGGCGGCATGGCGAACCGCACCCGGGTCCGCGCCGAGTGGATCGACGCCGAGATCTTCGAGCGCGAGGATCCCGCGCCCTGGCTGGAAGGCTTCCACGCCATCCTCGTTCCCGGCGGCTTTGGCGAACGCGGCACCGAGGGCAAGATCAAGGCCGCCCAGTTCGCGCGGGAAAAGCGCGTGCCCTATCTCGGCATCTGCCTTGGCATGCAGATGGCGGTGATCGAGGCGGCGCGCAACCTCGTCGGCATGGCCAACGCGGGCTCCGAGGAATTCGACCACGAGGCCGGGGCGAAACGCTTCACCCCCGTCGTCTATCACCTCAAGGAATGGGTGCAGGGCAACCATACCGTGCGCCGCAAGGCCGATGACGACAAGGGCGGCACCATGCGGCTCGGCGCCTATACCGCGCTGCTGGCCCAGGGGTCGCGCGTCGCCTCGGTCTATGGCGGCACCACCATCGAGGAACGCCACCGCCACCGCTACGAGGTCGACATCCAGTACCGCGAGCGGCTGGAATCCTGCGGCCTGTGGTTCAGCGGCATGTCCCCCGACGGCCGCCTGCCCGAGATCGTCGAGGTCCGCGACCACCCGTGGTTCATCGGCGTCCAGTTCCACCCCGAACTGAAATCGAAACCCTTCGCCCCGCACCCGCTGTTCGCGGATTTTGTGCGGGCGGCGGTGGAGGGGGCGAGGCTGGTGTGAGGGGTTTGCTAGCAATTTTCCCTCTTCGGAACTCAATCCGAAATGCGTTGACAGAAAAATGAGTAATTGTAACGATCTGCGCACAAGAACCCTGTTTGTGAGGAACGATGTCTATCCTCGTAGCAAAGAAGGCGAACTCGATCACCCGGATCGAGCAACTCAGGGCAGCGCTGAATAGCGTAGAAGAGCTACGCAAGCTAAACAAGCTTACAGTGTTTGTGGCGGGTTCGTATGCTAGAAACGAAGCGTCCATTCATTCGGATATTGACTTGTTCTTTGTTCTAGATGGCGCTCTAGCTGACGTTCCGACTCCAAATATCGTAACGATGCGTGCATTTTCGAGGATAATTGAAGAGGCAGATAAGCTAGGATTTCCGGCCTTCTCGAACGATGGCGAGTTCTTGAAGATTCTAGAGTATCCGCAGATAGCAAAAGAGTTAGGTGGTCGCAACGATGATCACCAGAATTATTTTACCGCAAGAATGTTAATGCTACTTGAGAGTGTCCCAATCTTTAATTCCAATACATATGATCACGTTGTGCGTGAGATACTATCGTCATATTTTCGCGACTATACGCATCACCCAAGAGATTTTCGGCCCATTTTTTTGGTGAACGATATCATTCGATTTTGGAAAACGCTCTGTCTGAATTACGAACACAAGAGAAATCAACCTGAAGCCGACTTAGATCGACGCATAAGACAGAAGATAAAGAACTTCAAGCTCAAATTCAGTAGAATGCTAACGTGTTACGGGAGCATTGTGTCATTAATTGATTTGCCCCTACATAGTGGCCCTGAAGATATCTTCCAACTTAGCAGAGTTTCACCGTTTGATCGACTTAAAAAAACTGTCGATTGCCGAACTACCTTGATGAGCGAACTCAAGATAATTGCTCGTGAGTACGAATGGTTTCTTGAAACAACAAATGTTCATGAAGACGAGTTGCTCAGGCAGTTTCACGACAAGGCATTTCGAGAAAACGCATTCTTACGTGCCGAGGCATTTGGTGACAGCATGTTCAGGATTGTCCGTGAAGTTGCAGATCAAACAGGATACCTTCGGTATTTGGTGATATGAGCTATTTCTTTGGGGCATATCCGTCGAGAAAGGAATTAGCGAGACTGTTTGATCTCGCAAGATTGATACTACAGCCTGATTTCGCAAGGAAGATGCACATAACGCTGCGCGGCCCGTATGATAAGAGACCATCTTCAAGGTCGAAATGGATTCGGCATGAGCTTGCTGACGTAAGGATTTCGAGACCATCCTGCTTTTTCAACGATTTTCAGAACACAGTGTTTCTTTCGATTGAATTCACCAGCTATGAGGACTTGTTCGTGTCTTGGAAGCGGGATTTCAACGAGTCCGTACCTCACATGACACTCTATGACGGCAAAGACAGAACCTTCGCTTGGCAGGTCCTTCAGTCATTGAGGAAATTTAAATGGGACTTCGAAATTCAACTTACCCCTGTTCAAGTTTTGGAGAAGAAAAAGGACTATGATGGGTCTTTCTTTCTTGAGCTTGACGATATTGACATTGCGTTCAATTACATCCATGAGCGACCCATGAATCGGGACTACATAAGGAGTATGCACCCGGGACAGAGAATATTTTTAACTGAGAAGATAATTTCTGCCATTCACGATGTCGGTGCTTCTTAAGTTAGGCCTACCCGCACGTACGGATTTCGGTCAACAACCTTGGGTCAACAAGGGTAGGGTGGGCACTAACCCACCCTACCCCCCTCACACCATCTCCACCTTCAACCGCTTCCCCACCGCCGCCGCATGTTTCCGCAGCGTCTCCACCGTGGGCGACACCCGCCCCCCTTCCAGCCGCGCCACGGACGCTTGAATCGTCTCCCCCCGATTCGGCCCCGATGGTTACGCGGCCCCGCGGCTCCGCCACCGCCCGCGCCTGTCGGGACGGGTGCCATACGCATGCCAGACGCGCGCCATACGCCGGGCGGCCCCGGCCCCTTCCCGCAACCCGCTGAAATTCCCCGGGTTAACGCCCCGCGCGGCGCTGCCCGGCCACCGCCCCCGATCGCAATGCACGGCACCGGCCAAAGCCGGATGGACAGGCGGGGCCGCCCGCGCCGGAGGGGCGGGATGGGCGGGCCGGGGCGGCAGCCGCACAGGGGATGGGACCGAAGGGCGGGGAGGTCAGACGCCGGGCACCGGCGGGGCCGCGGCGGCCCCCTCGGGCGTCTGGCCGAACACCAGCGCCCGCCCCCGCCCCGCATGCTTGGAGGCATAGAGCGCCTCATCCGCGTCGTTCAGCATCCGGTCGGGCGTGGGGTCCTGGTAGGCGGTGGATATCGCGATGCCGATCGAGGCGGAGATCACGCAGGCATGTCCCTCGAAATCAATGGGTTCGACAAGACGCCCCACGATCCGCATGGCGGCCGCCGACAGCGCGGCGGCGTCCGGCAGGCCGGGCAGCACCACGACGAACTCGTCCCCCCCGACCCGCGCCACCAGATCGCCCTTGCGGGTTTCCTCGGTCAGCACCCGCCCGACCTCGCGCAGCACATGGTCCCCCGCCGCATGGCCCAGCGTGTCGTTCACCGCCTTGAAGTAGTCGAGGTCGATGTGCATCAGCCCGAAGTCCAGCCGCCGGCCGATCAGGTCGGCCAGCGTCAGGTCAAGCGCCCGGCGGTTGCGCAGCCCGGTCAGCGTGTCGGTCAGCGCCTGCGCCTCGGCCGTCCGCTTCGCGCCCTGCAACCGCTGGGCCAGGTTGCGCAATTCCTCCATCACCGCCGATTTCGCCTCGACCAGGAACAGCAGTTCCATGGCCAGGTCGGTAGCCGCAAAATCGCCGTCGGTCAGACCGTAGTCGCGCACCGCGTCGATCACCCCGATCCCGAAGGACAGGTTCACCAGCATCCCGCCGCCCTCCGCCAGCGGCAGGGCGACACCGCGAAACCCCGGGCCGCCCGGACTGCGGGCAAAGATCGTCAGCCGCTCGCCCGCGCGGCGGCGCAGGTCGGCGCAGGTGGTGATGCCGCCGGGGCGGCGCACGTCAAAAAGGGCAAAGAAATCATTCCCCTGAACCGGATCATGCAGGGTTCCGGCAGGCCCCGCCGCGCGGAACAGCTTGCGCAGCGTGGGCCCGGCACCGATGATGCGGCCGTCCGGCGCCACCACCAGATGCAGTGGCATCAGCTGCCCCAGGGCCCGCGCCTCCAGCGCCACCGGCCCGGCGGCGGGGGGCGGGCCGTCCCCCTCCTGCGGCGTCGCGCCGATCTGGCAGCCGTCCGCCATCGCTAGGCCCGTGCCGCCAGTTCGAAGCGGCGGCCCTCGGCGAAGCGGCTGTCGAGAAGATGGATCGCCACCCTTTCCCCCTCGGGGCCGCACCCCCGGTGGTCCAGCACCACAAGCGCGCCATAGTCATCGGCCATCGCGCGCAGCAGGCCCAGCATCACATGCCCCGCCCCCCGCAGCGGAAAGCGACAGGTCAGGAGATACCTGTCCGACCCCTCTTCCGCCAGTGACAGCTCCGGCAGGTCCAGATCGGGCACCGCCATCCGCCCGCGATCCGGCAGGTCCTCAAGCGACTGCAGGAAATCGGTGAACCCGTGGCCCGAGAACCGCAGCAGGCGGCGCAGCCGCTCCAGCCCCGGGTGCGACACCAGATAGGTTCCCAGATCCTCCAGCAGCGCCTCGCGGGGACGGTCCAGCAGCAGGGCCGCCGCGTCGATCAGGGCCCGGGTTTCGGCCGGTTCGTAGGTCAGCATCGGTTCGAAACTGTCATGACCCAGCTGGGCGGACCGGGCCACCGAAACCCAGACCTCCGGCCCGAACGTGTCGCGCAGGTATCCCTGTATCGCCCTGTTCACCAGACCATGCACCGCCAGCCCCGCCCTCAGCCGGCCGCCATCCTAGCGCACCGCCCGTTAACAAAGGCCAAATGTTTGCAGGGCAGCGGCAGCGTCCTCAGAAATCGGTGGGCGCCCCGCCGGCCTGCTTCCGGTCGGCGACGAACCGCGTCAGGTCCTCAAGCGCGGCATGGTCCATCGGCGGCGGCTCGAACTCGGCCATGATCGCCTTGTAGATGCGGTGCGCGCGCTCGGGGGTCCAGTGCGCGCCATCGGTCTGCCAGGCCTCGTAGTTGCGCCAGTCGCTGACGATGGGCGCGTAGAAGGCGGTCTGATAGCGTGCCTGGGTATGCGCGCAGCCGAAGTAATGCCCCCCGGCACCGACCTCGCGCACCGCGTCAAAGGCGATATCCTCCTCGCCCGTGGCAAAGGTCGCCTCCTCGAAATACCGCTGGATCATCTGCAACACTTCGCAATCCATCACGAATTTCTCGGGGCTTGCGATCAGCCCGCCCTCCAGCCAGCCCGCCGCGTGATAGACCATGTTGGTGCGGCTCTGCACCGCCGCCCAGAGCGAGTTCGACGTTTCCCACATCGACTGCCCGTCGGGGATGTTGGCCGCGCAGACCCCGGAGGACCGCAGCGGAAGGCCATAGCGGCGCGCAAGCTGGCCGGTCATCTGCGTGGCGCGCATGTATTCCGGCGTGCCGAAGGCAGGCGCGCCCGACTTCATGTCGACGTTCGAGGTGAAGGTGCCGATGGCGACGGGGCAGCCGGGCCGGATGTATTCGATCAGTGCGATGGCCGACAGCGCCTCGGCGATCGACAGGGCCACCGCCCCCGCCATTGTCACGGGCGCCATGGCCCCGGCCAGGGTGAACGGCGTCACGACCGTGGGCTGGCCCCGCCGCGCCAGCCGCATCGCCCCATCCAGCATCGGCAGGTCGTGCTTCAGCGGGCTGACCGAGTTGATGTTCGTGTACATCCGTGGCGTGGCGTCGAACTCGGCATGGCTGAGCCCGGCCGCAAGGCGCGTCATCTCCATCACGTCCTCGACCCGTTCGGGGCCGAGCGAATAGGCATGCACCACCTTGTCGGTCAGCGTCAGCTTTTCATACAGGCAATCGAGGTGGCGGATCGCAGGGTGGATGTCGACAGGCTCGACCGGATAGCCGCCCGCCACATGGATGCAGTTGAAATACTGCGTCAGCTTCATGAATTCCTTGAACGTCTCGAAGTCGCCCGAGCGCTTGCCACGCTCCAGATCCCAGGCATTGGGTGGCGACGAGACGTTCACGAACACCATGTGCTTGCCGCCCATCACGATGCGGCGGTCGGCGTTGCGCGGGGTGATGGTGAATTCGGCCGGGGCGCGTCCGACCATCTCCATCACGAAATCCTCGTCCATCCGGACGTTCTGGCCGTTCACCAGGCAGCCCGCCGCCTTGAGGATGTTCACCGCCTCGGGATTCAGCATCTCGATGCCGATCTCGCGCAGGATGCGCATGGCCCCCTGATGGATGCGTTCCACCCCCTCGGGCGACAGCGGTTCCACCGGTGCGTCGGGGTTCACCGGGATCCGCCAGGGCATCTGGTCGATGACCGCCGTTCCGGCGCGCGTCTTGTTGCCCGCGCGTCCGCCCGCGCGGCGCTTGCGGCCCATGTCGTCGGTCATGATCGGTCCCCGTGGTGCGTTCGGGCGCAGAATGACGGATGGACCGGCTGACTGGCCGTATCGTTTCCGACGCGGACACGTCGTTTTCGCGGGTCAGGCGACAGACTGCGCGTCGATCCAGCCCGCAAGACCGCCGATATCCGCCAGCACCACATCGGCCAGCGGCGAGAGTTCGTCCGCCGTGGCGATCCCTGTCAGCACGGCGACCGTCCGCATCCCGGCGGCACGGCCGGCGACAAGATCGTGATGGCTGTCACCCACCATCACCACGCGGGACGGCGGAAGGCCGGTTGCGGCGGCAAAGGCCAGCAACTGCCCCGGCCCCGGCTTGGCGCCGTGGCCGCTGTCATAGCCCGCGATGAAGTCGAACAGATGGGTGACGCCCTGTGCCGCCAGATGCGCCCGCGCCGGGGCCTCGGTATCATTCGTTGCCAGGCCCAGCCGCAACCCGCGCCCGCGCAGATCGGTCAGGACAGGGACAAGCGGCACCGCCGGTTCCATCACCGCCGTCTCGGCCAGCGCATTCATCCGGTCGGCCAAAGCCCCGACCGTCGCCCCGGGCAGGAGCGGCGCCAGCACGCCCGCGATGTCGATGGCGGTTGCGGCGATCACCGGACTGTCGGGCGCGAAACGGCCGCTGTCGATATCAAAGCCGATGGCCTGCCCCAGCCGCCGGACGTCGGCATCCGGGCCGGCCACCTCGGCCAGCATGCGGCGCGCCCAGCCGCCCCAGCTCTTGCGGAAATCGAACAGCGTGCCGTCCTTGTCAAAGACGATTCCCGCGATCATGCCAGCCCCCGGTCAGTCCGCGCCACCATGGCCGTGGCACGGCGGCTTTGCAACGGCGGCATCGCCGGTTGGCGCGCGTCAGGTCCAGTGCGGGCTGTCGCCCCCCGGCAGCGCCGCCCGCGCCTCGGCGACACGGACGGGCGGGACGCCCAGCGACCTGGCGCAGTCGATCACCCGGTCATCCTCGGCGAGGATGAAGTCGAGCACGGCCCCCAGGAAGGCGGGATCGCCCATGCCGCGCCGCAGGTCGGCGGGCGACGCGCCGGTCGCGGCCAGGAAACCGCCCAGCCGATCGGCGTCGGAGGCCAGCCAGCCGACAGCCTGCAAGGCGAGCGTCTCAGCGGCTTCTTGCCGGTTCATGGCGTTTTCCCCAGGGTTTTCCACGGCGCGACCGCCGGTCACGCAGCTGTGCCCCGGCGCCCCGACGCTCCGCAAGACTTTCTTAACCAATCGGTCGGACAACGGAGATGTCCCGGCGCGATCGGTGGCCGGGATCGGGGCGGACCAGGGGTCGCCCGGCAGGACAGGACGATCGGGCGCGATGGACGGCAGGGTTCTCATCATCGGCGGATCGGCGGCGGCGCGGATCATGCTCAAGGCGCGTCTTTCGGCGACCTGCCATGGCATCACCAGCCTGGCCGAGGGGGCGAAGGGTCTCGCCTGCGCGGCTGCGGGCGAACATGACGCCATCCTGGTGCATCAGGACCTGCCCGACATCCCCGCGCCCGAACTTGTCCGGCGCCTGCGGGCCTGCGCTCCACGGGCCGACATGCCGGTTCTCGTGATCGGTGACGACGGCGGCCCGGAAGCCCGCATCGCCGCGTTCGAGGCGGGCGCCGACGACGTCATCCGCCATCCGGATGAGGCGCTGCTCGCCGCCCGCCTGCGCAGCCTTCTGCGCCACCGCGACACGCTGGCCGAACTCGGCGCCAATGCCGAACCCGTGCGCGGCTTCGGGTTCGCCGAGGCGGACACCGGGTTCGCCGCGCGCGCCGACATCGTCCTGGTGATGGAACGGGGCGAGGCGGCGCTGCACCTGCGGCGCGATCTGGCGGTGCATCTGCCGCAGCCGCCGCGTGTGATGACCGCCGCCGAGGCGCTTGGCGATCCGCAATATTCCGCCGGTTGCGCAGGGCCGGACCTGTATGTGATCCACGCCGCGCCACAGGACACCGACAGCGCGCTCCGCCTGATGTCGGAACTGCGCAGCCGCGCGGCCGGGCGCCATGCCGCCTTCTGCCTTCTGCGATCGGGCAGCGATGCCGCGATCGACCCCGTCGGCCTCGATCTGGGGGCGGGCGATCTGGTCGATACCGGAACCGACCCGCGCGAGGTTGCCCTGCGGCTGCGCCGCGTGCTGGTGCGGAAACTGGCGGCCGACCGTCTGCGCGCCTCGGTCCGCGATGGCCTGCGCCTTGCCGTCACAGATCCGCTGACCGGCCTGCACAACCGTCGCTATGCGGTGCGCGAGCTTGCGGCGATGGCCGAGGCTGCACATGAAAAGGGCAGCACGCTGGCCATCCTGATCCTCGATCTGGACCGTTTCAAGCGCGTGAACGACGATTGGGGTCACGCTGCCGGCGACGCCGTGCTGATCGAGGTCGCGCGGCGGCTGG
Organism: Paracoccaceae bacterium; assembly: GCA_019454225.1. NCBI lineage: Bacteria > Pseudomonadati > Pseudomonadota > Alphaproteobacteria > Rhodobacterales > Paracoccaceae > Paracoccaceae bacterium. The sequence continues at coordinate 3,684,516 of CP075370.1, forward strand.
GCGGCGCGCTGCGCGGGTCGGACCTGATTGCCCGCATCGGCGGCGAAGAGTTTCTCGTCGCCCTCCCCGACACCGCCCTGCCCGAGGCCCGGCGCATCGCGGAACGGCTGTGCGACGTGATCCAGGCCCGGCCGGTCATGCTGCCGGCCGCGCAGCCGCTGAGGATCACCGCGTCGATCGGACTGGCGGTCGCCGACCTTTCGGGCGCCGGGATCGCCGGGTCGTTCCAGGCGCTGCTTGACCGGGCCGACCGGGCGCTGCTCGCGGCGAAATCCGCAGGGCGCAACCAGGTGACGGTCGCACGCAGCGCGGCCTAGGGCGGCCCGTTCAGGGCCGGTCCGACCGCTGGTCGCGCGATGGCCCGCGCCGGTTGCCGATCGCCTCCAGCCGTTCGGCAAAGGCCCGGCGCGCGGCCGGGTCCATGGTGGCAACATGGTCCACCAGCAACCCACGCGACAGCGCGATCATGTCCCCGACCCGGCGCGCCCCGCTCTCCATCGTGTCGCGCATCGCCTGGGGGTCGAAGGGTTCGGCGCGCAGCACGGCCACAAGCGCCGCCGTATCCTGCCGCCAGCCGCTGCGCATCGCCCGCAGGTCCGGCGCCCGCGCGGCAAACGCCCGCCGCAGCGCCGCCCGATCCGCGTCCGACAGCGCCCCGGCCACCGGTCCCAGCCCGAAGTCGCGCATCGCGGCGCCGCGCGGCGGCCCGTCGCGCACCACCGCCCCGACAATGACACCCGCCACCGCCAGATTCAGCGCCACCGACACCGCCAGTGCCACCCGCAGCCAGCGTCCGGGGGCACGGGGCGGGGTCGCCTTCATCTCGCCAGTGTCGACCATGGTCGCCTCCTATCCTTCCCCTGCCTCGTCCAGCATCGCGGTGACGTCCGGAATGATGTCCAGCGTCTCGTCCGTCGCATTGCCCAATAGGCCGCCGACCGGCTCGGGGGCGGCAAGGCCGATCCAGACACCGGCCGCCGCCGCCGTCACCATCCCGGCCAGCGACAGCCCGCCGCCGAATGCGGCGGCAAGACCGCGCAGCAGGCCGGACGCGCGGCGCACCCGCGGCACCGGCGGGCGGGTCACGGCGGCCGCGTCGGCCATCACCCGCGCCATCAGGTCGGCACCGGGACGGGGACGGTCGGCACGCGCCTCGGCAAACAGCGCGTCGAGCATTGCATCGTCGGTTCGGTCATTGCGTCCAGACATCACCCTACTCCTCTCCCGCATAGCCAAGTTCATCGCGCCGCCCGGCCAGAATCCCGGCAAGCGCCCGGCGCCCGCGTGCCGTCAGGCTTTCCACCGCCTCGACCCCGGTGCCCAGAACCGCCGCGATCTCGGGGTTCGACAAGCCCTCGATATGGCGCAGGACAACCGCCTGCCTCTGTCGTTCGGGCAGGGCATCAAGCGCCATCTGCAGCGCCGCCATGCGGTCCCGGTCCATCATGTCGGCCAGCACGCCCGGCGCCCTGTCGGCGATCTCGGGCGCATCGTCCAGCGTCACCGCGTTCCGCCGGCCGCGCCGCCGCAGCCTGTCCGTGCACAGGTTGGCGGCCACGCGGTACAGCCAGGTCGACACCTGCGCCTCGCCCTCGCGCCAGTCCGGCGCGATGCGCCACAGCCGCAGCAGCGCCTCTTGCGCCACATCCTCGGCCTCGGCCCGGTCGCCGCCCAGCATGCGCGCGGCAAAGGACAGGACGCGCGGCAGATGGCGCGCGGCCAGTTCGCGGGCCGCGGCGGCATCGCCCGCCGCATAGGCCGCCAGCAACCGGGCATCGCCGGATTGCGCCGCAACAGACGCCTGCATTCCCGCTGTCCGGCCCTGGATCATCGTGTGCGATCTTAACCTTCACCACCGTCCGCGCAATCCTGCCCGCCCCCGGGAACAGTCCCCGGGGGCGGATACCGGCCCGATCAGTTCTCGGGGTTCGCCTGCGGGCGCCGCTCGTGCCCCCGATGATCACCGCGCCGACCGCTCCGCTCGGCGAAGCGCGCGCGGGCCGCGTCAGCCTCGGCTTTCGAGATCGCGCCGTCCCCGTCGGTGTCGATGCGGTCGAACAGCATGGCGGGCGCCGGCCGCACCATCATTTCGGCAGCGCTCAGGAACCCGTCGCCATCGGCATCCATCATCTGCATCATCCGGTCCGCCATGCGGTCGGCGCGCGCCTCGGACTCGCGCATCTGGGCGGCCTTCAGCTCGTCGCGGCTGATCCGGCCATCGCCATCGGCATCCAGCGCCGCCACGCGGGCGGTGCGGGCGGCGTTCATCTCGTCGCGGGTGACGCGGCCGTCACCGTCGGCGTCCAGCGTGTCGAAGTCGAACATCGGCCCGGCGCCGCGCTCCATGCCGTGACCGCCCATGCGGGGGCCGTCCCGGTCGGCAAGGGCGGAACCCGCCACCGACAGGCCAAATGCGGCAGCCAGCACCGCGGGGGCCACCATGACAAACTTGCGCGAAAGGGTCATCGATCTCTCCTGATCCCTGATCGGCGACAGGTCGTCCTGCCGTCTTCATGCCCATTCTACGCGGCATCCCGGGGTTTCCGTCGCGGTGCGGCCGGCGGTTTCGCGACATCGCGACGCAAGGCCACCGCGCCCCCTCCCCTTTGCGCGCGCCGCGGACTATGTCTGGCGCTTCGCAGTCCCGAGGTCCGCCATGTCATCCACCCCGTCCGTTTCCCGGTCCGACGCCACGGACATGGTCAGCGCAGAACGCCCCGTCGGACAGGCGCTGATGCGGGGATGGCGCGGCCGTTGTCCCGCCTGCGGCGCGGGCCCGATCCTGCGCGGATATCTGGCGGTGCGCGACACCTGCCCGTCCTGCGGGCAGGCCCTGCACCATCACCGGGCAGACGACGGCCCGGCCTATCTGACGATCCTGATCGTCGGGCATGTGATGGCCCCGCTGCTTCTGTACGTCTTCACCGCGTGGCGCCCCGATCCGCTGACGCTGGCTTCGGTGTTCACCGTCGGCACCGTGGCGCTGTCGCTCTACCTGCTGCCGCGGCTGAAGGGCGCGCTGATCGGCATGCAATGGGCCAGGCGGATGCACGGCTTCGGTGGCCATGACGCGTGACCACCAGGCGATCCGTCCCGCCGCCACGGTGATCCTGTGGCGGGCCGGGCCGGATGGCCATCAGGTGCTGATGGGCCAGCGCGGCAGCGGCGCGGCCTTCATGCCGTCGAAATTCGTGTTTCCCGGCGGCGCCGTCGATGCCGATGATGCCGCCGTGCCGCTGGCCAGCGCGCTGCCCGCCCCCTGCCATGCCCGCTTGCGCCAGGAGGCGCCGGATGGCCCCTCACCCGAGGCGCTCGCAGCGGCGGCGATCCGCGAACTGCATGAGGAAACCGGTCTCGCGATGGCCGCGCCGGCGCCCGTTTCGGTGCCGGATACGCCCGGCTGGGCGGTGTTCGGCCGCATGGGCACGGCGCCCGCCGCGTCCCCCCTGCGCTTCGTGTTCCGCGCGATCACGCCGCCCGGGCGCAGCCGCCGCTTCGACGCCAGGTTCTTTCTTGCACCCGCGGCGGCGGCGACCGGCGATGCCGACCGCTTCGCCGGAGCCTCCGGGGAACTGGCCCACCTGCGATGGATCGGCCTCGACGCGGCGCGCGCGCTCGACCTGCCCTTCATCACCGAGGTCGTTCTGGCCGAGGTGACGGTGCTGCTACGCGCCGGGGGCCATCCGGTCGGGGTGCCGTTCTTCGACAACCGCACCGACCGCCCCACCTTCCGGCGCCTGCTCTGACAGGCCCCGCGCCGTCCAGCCGGGAACCCACAGCGGATGCGCCACCGGATCCTTGGCATGGAACAGGAAGGACCGGAAGACCTCGGCATAGGACCGGTAGACATAGCCGTCGTTGCGCCGCAGATAGTGCATGCGCTGCGCGGCATAAAGCGCAGGCAGCCGATACCATGCCACGGCCGGGTGCATGTGGTGCACGACATGCAGGTTGTTGTTCAGGAACAGCAGCGCCAGCGGCCCGCGATCCTCGATCACCACGGTGCGTGCGCGGGCGGCCTCATGCGCGCGGTGTTCCAGGAAGGTGCGTATCTTCAGCAATCCATGGCCGATCCAGGCGGCCAGCAGATAGGCCCACCACGGCATCGCCGCGATCCACAGCCAGGCAACCACCGGCAGCAGCCCCGCCAGATGCAGCAGCCAGTCGCGCCGTACTGCCCTGTCGCCCGCAACGATGGCCCGCAGTTCGGCCCGCAGCCACAGCGCGTTTCCCAGGACCGGCCCGATCACGATTCGCCCCAGCAGGGTGTTGTTCATCCACAGAACCGCCCGCACCGGGCCCGGCAGACGCGACCAGACCGCCGGGTCCAGATAGTTGGACTCCGGGTCGTCATAGGGGTCGGTCAGGATCGGGTCGTGATGGTGGGCCAGGTGGGTGTCGCGGAACCGGCCGTAGGGCACGGTCAGCGACAGCGCGGGCGTCATCAGCACCTCGTTCAGCCGGGCATCGGCAAAGGGATGGCCGTGCAGCGCCTCGTGCTGCAACGAGGAATACTGCGCAATCGCAAGGCCGGTCAGCAGGATCGCCAGGATCGGTGAGGCCTGCCAGGCCAGGCTGGTGCCCACAAGCCAGACCGCCCAGGTGGCAGCCATCATCAGGATTGTTGGCCATTCGACTCGGGCGCGTTCGCGCAAGATGATGACTCCGAAAGGGAATTCAGCATGATGTAACACTTGCGCGGCTGTTGCGATATCGGGTAGATACGCAACATATGGTCATCGTTGGTGATAAATATCAGCAATGTCGGAAATTCATGACAAGCGCGACCGCGCAACGCTGTTCCGCGCCCGGCTGGCCGAGGCGATGACGGACCGTGGCTTGTCGCAATCGGCACTGGCCCGCGCCTGCGGCGTCGACCGCTCGACCGTCTCGCAGTTGCTTGCGCCGGGCAAGCGCATGCCGAACGCCGACCTGGCCGCCGCCTGCGCGCAGGCCCTGGGCATTTCGGCAGACTGGCTGCTTGGCCTTTCCGAACGCCCCGAACCCCTGGCCGACATCCTTGCCGCCTCGCTTTCGGTGGCCGAGGCGCCGCGCGCCCTGATCGACGAGACGATCTTTTCCTGGCACCGCGAGGCGGCGGGCTACAAGATCCGGCATGTTCCCGCGACCCTGCCCGACATGCTCAAGACCCGCGCGATGCTGATGTGGGAATATGAAATGCAGCTGGGCCGGTCCGCCGAACAGGCCATCGGCGCCTCCGAGGATCGCCAGGCATGGATGCGGCAGGCCCGCAGCGACTATGAGATCGCGCTGCCGCTGCACGAACTGGCGGCCTTTGCCTCCGGCACCGGATATTACGACGGGCTTTCGGCCGGGATGCGGCGCGACCAGCTTGACCACCTGATCGACCTGACCCAGACGCTCTATCCCTCGCTGCGGCTCTACCTTTTCGATGCGCGGCGGGTCTTTTCCGCCCCGGTCACCGTGTTCGGCCCGCTGCTGGCGGTGATCTACCTGGGGCGGTATTACTTCGCCTTCCGCGACCGCGCGCGGGTCGACCGGATCGCGGCCCATTTCGACAGCCTGGTGCGCGAGGCGACGATGGGCGCGCGCGAGGTGCCGGGCCACCTGGCCGCGCTGCGGGCGGGGCTGGGGTGACGGACGGATGTTAACAAGTGATGAAGATCACCACCTCAAACCATTGAAATCATTGACGCCAGGAAGCGTCCCACGATGGGACGCTCAGCGCAGGCGCCGCATCAGCCGCCGGTCATAGCCGTTGAAGTCGAATATCTCCTCAGCGGCCCGCAGCCGGTCCTCGGCCGGACTGCCGGACCGGTCGAGCACAAAGCCGAATTCGCCCGACGGCGTGCCGACGGCCAGCGTGCGATAGCCCTCGTCGGACCAGACGACCCACCAGGGCGCCATCCCGGCAACGGTCAGCCTGCCCGGCCCGGCGGGCCGCAGGGCTCCCCCCACCGGGACGACCCGTCCGTTCAGGCAAAGCTGCCCCGCCACCCGCCCGTCCGCCCCGATGCGCAGGACGCCCGCGCATTCCGCTGCCCCGGGCGCCGCGAAGGCCGCGACCTGCCGCCACGCGCCCGGCAGGCGCGCGGGGTCGAAGGCCGCCACCGAATAGATCGGCGCGGCAGGCGCCCGGAAGGGCGCAACCGATGGCGCCGGCGCCGCGCAGGCGGCAAGGCCCAGCAGCAGGATCAGCCCCGCTAGTCGAGACATTGCGTCATCCGCCGCCCCATGTCGTCCAGCACCTCGTTGCAGCCGAACAGCGGCCGCACCGGCGCGCAGGTTCCGGAACGCGCCAGGCATTCCCCCTCGCAGTCGCCCTTGCGGCGGCAGGATCGCAGCCCGTCGCGCGTCGGCAGCTGGCACGCGGCAAGCCCGGCCTTCCCGAGCGACAGATAGGTGCCGCCCTGCCGCGTGCACGCCGCCGCCTGGGGCGACGGACGAACCGGCGGGGGCACTGCCTCGGGCGCAGGCGGCGCGGCCTCGGGCCCGGGTGCGGACGGCGCGGCGGTCTCGGGCGCCGCAGGCGGCCCGGCAGCCGCCGATGCCTCGGCCGCCGGGGCATCCAGCGTCGTCACCTCGATCGCGGCGGCATCGGGCGGCACGGGGCGCGGCTCTGCCCCCGGCAGGGTGCAGGCCGCCAGCATCAACCCGGCAAGAACCAGCCCGCGCACACCGGCACCCCGTCAGTACGGCATCGGATGATCGCGCCGCGCGAGGGCGATCTCGGCCATCACCTCGGGCGTCAGTTCCAGATCGACAGCCCCGATGTTGGTGGCCAGGTGATCAAGCGTCGTGGCCCCGAGGATCGGGATGCAGGGGAAGGGCCGCGTGCGGACAAAGGCGATGGCCATCGCACAGGGATCGATTCCATGGCGCGCGGCGATACCCAGGTAGGCCGCGACCGCAGGAAAGACCTGTGGCGTGATCCGCCCGCCAAGGTCGGGCGTGATCGACCGCCGTGTCCCCTCGGGCGTCACGTCGCCCGCATACTTCCCCGACAGAAGCCCCGCCGCCAGCGGCGAGAATGCCATCAGGGGCATGTTCTCCATGGCCGAGAACTCGGCCCAGTCGCTGTCGAACTGACGGCAGAGCAGCGAGTATTCGTTCTGCACGGTCATCATCCGCGGTCCGCCCGTGACCTCGGCGCGCGCGATCCACTGGCTGGCGCCCCAGACGGTTTCGTTCGACACGCCGATTGCCCGCAGCTTTCCCTCGGCGATCAGGTCCGCAGCCACACCCAGCACATCATCCATGTGCGCGATCGCCGAGGCGCGATCCGAGGGTGGCACATAGCCCCAGATGCGCCGGAAGTGATAGCTGCCCCGGTTCGGCCAGTGCAGCTGGTAGAGGTCGATGTAATCGGTCTGAAGCCGCGCGAGCGAGGCGTCGACCGAGGCGCGGACCTGCGCGCCGGTGATCGGGGCGCCGTCGCGCACCGCCGCCTGCCCCGCACCGGAGATCTTGGTCGCCAGTTGCACATGTTCGCGGCCGCCTTCGCGGGCGAACCATGTGCCGATGATGCGTTCGGTCTCGCCCACGGTCTCGGCGCGCACAGGGTTGGTGGGATACATCTCGGCGGTGTCCCAGAAGGTCACGCCCCGCTCGAGCGCCAGCGCGATTTGGTCATGCGCTGCCCGCGTCGTGGTCTGGCTGCCCCAGGTCATCGTGCCCAGGCAAACCTCGGATACCTCGATCCCGCTGTGTCCAAGGGGAATCCGGCGCATGGTGCTCTCCTGTCCTGTGTCGTCGGATGGCCGGACCCTAACCGTCGTCACGGCGGGGGCAAGCAAAAAGGGCGTGGGCGGCCGGTCGGCGCCCGCCGTCCGCACCCCGAAGAAACGCCCGACGGCGGACTTCGGGCGCAACGCCACTGGACCCCATCCGAAAAACACGGTCAGGATGGCACTTGCCATGCGCCTGATGATTTCCTTTGCCGCCCTCTTCCTGTCCGTCGTCCTGCTGCAACTTGGCTCGGGCGGGGTGGCGGTGCTCGACGCGATATCGGGTGTCACGCTCGGCTTCTCGACGGGGCAGATCGGGCTTCTGGGTTCCGCGCATTTCTTCGGCTTCTTCATCGGATGCTGGTGGGCGCCGCGGCTGATGGGCCAGGTCGGGCATTCGCGCGCCTTCGCGGCCTTCACGGCCGCGGGCACCATCGGCATCCTTGCGCACATGCTCGTGGTCGACGCCTATGCCTGGAGCATCATGCGCATGGCCTCGGGGCTGTGCGTCGCGGGGTGCTACACGATCATCGAGGCGTGGATGCAGGCCAAGGTGACGAACGCGACGCGGGGCCGCGCGATGGGCGTCTACCGCGTGGTCGACATCATGGGAAACCTGGGCGCCCAGCTGATGATCGGGGTCCTGGAACCGGCGTCCTACGTGTCCTACAACCTGCTGGCCCTGCTGTGCTGCGCGGCAATCTTCCCGCTCACGCTGACCCGGGCCGAGGCGCCGGAAACCGGCGCCGCGCCGCGCCTGCGTCCGCGCCTGGCATGGGACCGGTCCCCCCTCGCCGCGGCCGGGGTGGTGGTTTCGGGCATCACCGGCGCCTCGTTCCGGATGGTCGGCCCTGTCTATGGCATCGAGGTCGGGCTGCGCGCCGACCAGATCGCGCTGTTCCTTGCGGCCTATGTGCTGGGGGGCGCATTTGCGCAGGTGCCGGTGGGCTGGCTTGCCGACCGCTATGACCGACGATCGGTGCTGATCGGCCTTTCGGTCGCGGCGATCGCAGCCTGCACCGCCACCGTGCTGCTGTCCGGGTCGGGTACTGTCGCCGTCTTCGTCACCGCCGCAGCCTTCGGATTTGCCACGATGCCGGTCTATTCCGTCTCGACCGCGCATGCGCACGACTTTGCGGCAAGCCACGAACGCGTCGAATTGTCGGCGGCGCACATGTTTCTTTATGCGGTCGGCGCGATTGCCGCGCCATGGCTGGCCTCGCTGGTGATCGAGGGCTTCGGTCCCTCGGCCATGTTCCTGATGATCGCCGCGTCGCATGTCGCGCTCATCATCTTCGGGATCGCGCGGATGCGGTCGCGCCCTGCCGCGGGCCGGGAACGCACGGCCTATACCTACGAGCCGCGCACCTCGTTCCTGATCGGACGGCTGCTGCGCCGGGCGCGCGAGCGCGACCGCGACTGACCGGCCGCGGTCAGGCAGCGACAACGCGTTGAATTCCGCCGGGGAGCGCCGCGCCCGACACGCGGCAACCGATGCTGGCACCTGCCTTGCGCATAGGCTAGACGATGCGCGTCGAAGGCAGGGATAGACGCATGGCCCGCATACTGATCACCTCCGCCATTCCCTACATCAATGGGATCAAGCATCTCGGGAACCTGGTCGGATCGCAGCTGCCCGCCGATCTGTACGCGCGCTACATGCGTGCGCGCGGCCATGAGGTGATGTTCATCTGCGCGACCGACGAACACGGCACGCCGGCCGAACTGGCCGCTGCCAAGGCGGGCAAGCCCGTGGCGGACTACTGCACCGAGATGCATGCCGTGCAGGCGGACCTTGCGGCGGGGTTCCGGCTGTCCTTCGACCATTTCGGGCGTTCGTCGTCGGCCCGCAATCACCGCCTGACCCAGCACTTTGCCGGTCGGCTTGCGGATGCCGGGCTGATCGCCGAGGTGTCCGAGAAGCAGATGTTCTCGAACGCCGACAACCGGTTCCTGCCGGACCGCTACATCGAGGGCACCTGCCCCAACTGCGGCTACGACCGCGCCCGCGGCGACCAGTGCGAGAACTGCACGAAGCAGCTCGATCCGACGGACCTGATCAACCCCCGCTCGGCCATCTCGGGTTCGACCGATCTGGAGGTGCGCGAGACCAAGCACCTTTACCTTCGGCAGCGCGCCCTGCGTGACCGGCTGCGCGAATGGATCACCACGCGGACAGACTGGCCGGTGCTGACCACCTCGATCGCCCTGAAATGGCTGGACGACGGCGAGGGGCTGCAGGACCGCGGGATCACCCGGGACCTGTTCTGGGGTGTGCCGGTCAAGCGGGGCGACAGCGACTGGCCGGGGATGGAGGGCAAGGTCTTCTATGTCTGGTTCGACGCGCCGATCGAGTACATCGCGGGCACCGCCGAATGGGCCGATGCCCATGGCCTGCCCGAGGCCGCGTGGCGCCGCTGGTGGCGGCTGGACGAAGGAGCCGGCGACGTGCGCTACGTGCAGTTCATGGGCAAGGACAACGTGCCCTTCCACACCCTGTCCTTCCCCGTCACCATCATGGGCTCGGGTGAGCCGTGGAAGCTGGTCGACTACATCAAATCCTTCAACTACCTGAATTATGACGGCGGCCAGTTCAGCACCTCGCAGGGCCGCGGGGTGTTCATGGATCAGGCGCTGTCGATCCTGCCGGCGGACTATTGGCGGTGGTGGCTGCTGTCGCATGCTCCGGAATCCGCCGACAGCGAATTCACCTGGGAGAACTTCCAGGCGGGCGTGAACAAGGATCTGGCCGATGTGCTGGGCAATCTGGTGAGCCGCGTCACCAAGTTCGCTCGCTCGAAGTTCGGTGAGGCCCTGCCGGACGGCGGGGCATGGGGCGAGCGGGAAGACGCCCTGGTCCGGGAGCTGGCGGAACGGCTGGCAGCCTATGAGGCCGCCATGGAGGCCATCGAGGTGCGCCGCGCGGCGCAGGAATTGCGGGCGATCTGGGTTGCCGGCAACGAATACCTGCAATCCGCGGCACCGTGGTCCGTCGTCAAGACCGACCCGGCGCAGGCCGCCGCCCAGGTGCGGCTGGCATTGAACCTGATCCGGCTTTATGCCGTGCTGTCGCGCCCCTTCATCCCCGACGCTGCGGCGGCGATGATGGCCGCGATGCAGTGTGACGACTGGACGTGGCCCGCCGACATGGCGGCCGCCCTGTCGCTGCTTCCGGTCGGCCACGCCTTTGCGGTGCCGGAAAACCTGTTCCGCAAGATCACCGACGAGGAGCGTCAGGACTGGCAGACGCGATTCGCGGGCCGCAGGACGTAAGACCGGCGCACCTTCCCACGCCCCCTGACCGGTTCCGATGCGGCGTCGCGCTGGCGCCGCATTTTTCTTTCGTTTTGGGGTCTTGCGCAAACGATTGCGCAACCGGGCCGTCTGCGCTATTCTTGTGGAACACGACGGGCGGCCGCAGACACCTTGGGAGGGGACGTGGCAGACGGTGGTACGACGCTCAAGGCGCTTGCGGCGGAACTGGGGATATCCCCGGCCACCGTGTCGCGGGCCCTGGCCGGGAACCCCCGCATCTCGGATGAAACGCGCAAGCGGGTGGCAGCGGCGGCAAGGGCCGCAGGCTATGTGCCCAATCGCGCGGCGCAGTCCCTGGTATCGGGCCGGGCATCCGGCTTCGCCGGTCTTGTGCTGCAGGACCCGGGCTACGGCCGCGAGCCGAGCTATCTGGGTGAGTTCGTGCAGGGTCTGGGCCAGGGCCTGGCCGAGCGCGGCATCGACCTGTTTCTCAGCTTCATTCCGAATGGCCAGTCGGAACTGGCCATCATCCGCAACATCGTGACGACACGCCGGGCCGACGGTCTGGTGCTGGCGCGAACGTCCGAGGTGGACCCGCGTGTCGACTGGCTTCTGGGCAACGGCTTTCCCTTCGTGACCCATGGCCGGACCGGCGCTGAGACCGGCGCGTTCGACTGGATCGACACCGATGGCGAAGCCGCCTTCGCCCGGGCATTCGACTTGCTTTACGGACTCGGGCATCGACGCTTCGGATTGGTCACGATCGAGGAACCGATGGCGTTCCGCCGCCATCGCACCGAGGGCCTGGCCAATGCGCTCGCCCGGGCCGGGGATGCGGAACTGCGCGTCGCCACGTCGCCGCGCCACGATGCGCAGCGGCGCCGCGAGGTGATCCGCGATCTGCTGGGACGCCCCGACCGCCCCACGGCGATCCTCTGCCTGTTCGACAGCCTGGCGCTCGCCGTGCTGGAAGAAGCCGCCGAGATGGGGTTTTCCGTTCCGCGCGACCTGTCCGTCATCGGCTTCGACAACATCGCCGCCGCCGCCCACGCCCGCCCGGCGCTGACCACATTCGACAGCGACACGCTGGCGGCCGCCCATGCGCTTGCCGACATGCTGGCCGACCGGATCACCCGGCCCGCCGCGCCGCCGCGCCATCGCCTGATCACACCGCGCCTTGTGCTGCGCCACAGCCATGGGCCGGTGCCCGACTGATCGACTGACAAGAACATCTGCACAACGGGAGGATACGATGCAGAGACCGAACCATCCCCTGAAGACCTTCACGCTCGTCATCGGACTTGGCGCGCTTGCGGCAGGCACCGCCGCCGCCGAGCCGCTGTTCTGGTCCACCCAGGCCAAGCCCGTCGAGGAAAGCCAGAAGATGCGCGAGCAGGTGCTGTCGGGCTTTCCGGGCGGCGTCGACTACCAGCCTTCGGACGAGGGCCCCTGGCTGACACGCCTTCAGGCCGAGGTGCAGGCCGGTTCCGGCACGATTGCCGTTCTGGGCGGGCTGCACGGTGATCTTTCGGGACTGGGCGCAAGCCTGGTGGACCTTTCGGGCGCCGCCGCCGATGGCGTCGGTCCCGCGCTCATGGACCTCGGCAAGCTGGGCACCTCGGAACAGAAGTACATTCCCTGGATGCAGGCGACCTATCTGATGGTGGCCAACCGCAAGGCGCTTGACCATCTGCCTGCCGGGGCCGACCTCAACGCCCTGACCTACGACCAGCTGATCGAATGGGCCGCCGCGCTGAACACCGCGACGGGTGGGCCGAAGTTCGGATTTCCCGCCGGTCCGCGCGGCCTGAAGCACCGGTTCTTCCAGGGTTTCATGCTGCCCGCCTACACCGCATCGACGGTCAGCGAATTCCGCTCGGCCGAGGCCGAGGCAGCATGGGGCAAGTTCAGGGAACTCTGGGCGCACACCAACCCCGCCTCGACCAACTACAACTTCATGCAGGAACAGCTGGTGACCGAGGAGGTCTGGCTGGCCTTCGACCACGTCGCCCGGATCGCCGATGCCTTCAACCAGCGGCCCGACGATTTCGTGGCCTTCCCGGCCCCGGCAGGGCCCAAGGGCCGGGCCTTCATGCCCGTCATCGCAGGGATCGCGGTGCCGGTGACAGCGCCGGATCAGGCGCAGTCGAAAGCACTGGTCGACTACATGCTGAAGGCGGAAACGCAGGTCGCCACGCTGCGTGCCACCAACTTCTTCCCGGTGAAGGATGTCGAACTGCCCGACGACATGCCGCCATCGGTCAAGGCATCCGGTCCGGCCATCGCGGCGATGACCGGAGCGCCCGATGCGCTGCCTGCCCTGCTGCCCATGGGCCTTGGCGACAAGGGCGGCCAGTTCAACCAGATCTACATCGACACGTTCGAACAGATCGTCCTCGGCGGCCGCGATATTCGGCAGGTTCTGGATGCCCAGGCCGAGGTGCTGCGCGCGCTGATGGTCGAGGCGAACGCCCCCTGCTGGGCGCCCGACAAGCCGTCCGAGGGACCCTGCCCGGTCAACTGACGCCCGGCCCCGCCGCGCCTCCTGCATCGCTGGGGGCGCGGCCACGAACGCGACCGACCCACGGGGGCGCCCGCGCCCCCGCTCACCGCCCGCCGCGAGGATCGGCCATGCCCCGCAGCCTTCCCTATCTTCTGCTTCTGCCGGCGACGCTGTTCCTGTGCGTCTTCTTCCTGTATCCGTTCGTTCTGGTCGCCATCGACGCCTTCACGCGGAACGGCGCCTGGACGACCGAGAACTTCACCCGGATGACCGGGCACTGGAAGTTCGGAACGACCTTCTGGAACACGATGCTGCTGGCCGCCGTCGTGGTCCCGATCCAGCTGGTGATGGCGCTGACCATGGCCTCGGTCGTGACGAAGCTCGACCGGGGGCGGTCCACCATCCTCTACATCTTCGCAATACCGCTCGGCATCTCGGATCTGGCTGCCGGTCTGGTCTGGCTCACGATCTTCGAACAGTCGGGCTTCCTCAACTCGATGCTCACCGGGTTCGGGGTGCTCGACAAGCCTGTCCTGTTCCTCGGCTACCAGAACCCCTGGGCGATCTTCATCGCCATCGTGCTGGCCGAGGTCTGGCGCGCGACCGCGATCATGATGGTGATCATCGTCGCGGGAATGGGCCTGATCCCCAAGGAATACGGCGAGGCGGCAGAGGTCTTCGGCGCGTCGCGGTGGCAGCGCTTCACGCGGGTCACGCTGCCGATGCTGAAGCCAAGCCTGCAGACCGCACTGATCCTGCGGGTGATCCTTGCCTTCGAGGTGTTCGCGGTCGTCGCGGCCCTTGGCGGCACCAATTTCCCGGTGCTGATGGGCGAAACCTACCACTGGCAGTTCGCGATGCAGGAACGCGGTGTCGCCGCCGCCTATGCCATGGTGATCCTTGGAATCTCGATCGCCTTCACCCTGGTCCTGCTGCGCCTGCTTCACGTGCCGAAGGGGGCCCGGACATGACCGATACCAGCAATGCCCCCGATGCGATCCGCCGGTCAGGTCGCTGGGTGTTCGTCACCGGCGTGACGCTGCTCTGCCTCTGGGTCCTGGTGCCGATCTACCTGCTGATGGTGAACGCGCTGTCCGCCCCGGCCGAGGTGACCGCATTCCCCAAACGGTTCTGGCCATCGTTCGATACCGCCTCGCTCGAATTCTTCTTCGGGTTCCGCGGCGTGGTCGATGCGCTGTGGAACTCGGTGAAGGTCGCCGCCGTCACGATGGTGCTGGCGATCGGGCTTGGCGCACCGGCGGGCTATGCGCTGTCCCGCTTCGATTTTCCCGGGAAGGAGGCGTTCCGCTTTCTGGTGATCATGACGCGGGCCTTTCCGCTGCCGCTGCTCGCCTTGCCGCTGGCGGTCATGTTCATCCGCACCGGGCTGGATGACACGATCCTGGGCCTGGCCCTGGTCCATGCCACGCTGGCCCTGCCCTTCGCGGTGCTGATCACCTTTTCGCTGTTTTCCGGCATCCCGCTGGAGCTGGAAGAGGCCGCCTGGACCCTGGGGTGCACGCGGGTGCAGGCATTCATCAAGGTGGTGCTTCCGCTGGCCGCCCCCGGCATCGCCGCCAGCGCGGTCTTTGCCTTCGTGATCTCGTGGAATGAGGTCTTTGCCGCCGCTGTCCTGACCATCGAGAACCGCACGCTGACGGCGTTCCTCCTGCAATCGCTGG
Organism: Paracoccaceae bacterium; assembly: GCA_019454225.1. Classification (NCBI taxonomy): domain Bacteria; kingdom Pseudomonadati; phylum Pseudomonadota; class Alphaproteobacteria; order Rhodobacterales; family Paracoccaceae; species Paracoccaceae bacterium. The sequence continues at coordinate 3,699,665 of CP075370.1, forward strand.
ACGTGTCGCCCCTGCACCTGAAGTTCGCGGGCGGGGCCGCGCTCGTGATCCCGGCACTGCTGTTCATCTTTGCGGTGCGGAAATACCTGTTCGCGATGTGGGGCATCGCCAACCGATAGGAGTTTGCCATGGCCGAAATCCGCATCAGGGGTGTCGCCAAGTCCTTCGGCGCCTTCACCGCGCTGCACGAGGTGGACCTGACGATCGCCGACCGTGAGTTCATGGTCCTGCTCGGGGCCTCGGGCTGCGGCAAGACCACCTTGCTGCGCATCATCGCGGGCCTCGAGACGCCTTCGAAGGGCGAGGTCTGGATCGGCGACAGGCGGGTCGATCACCTGCCCCCGCGCGAACGCGGTATTGCCATGGTGTTCCAGAACTACGCGGTCTTTCCGCATCTGACCGTGTTCGAGAACATCGCCTTCGGCCTTCGGATGAAGCGGCTGCCGCAGGCCGAGGTGGACAGGCGCGTCAAGCGCACCGCCGAACTGATGCATATCGAGATGCTGCTGAAGCGTTATTCGGGCCAGTTGTCCGGTGGCCAGCGGCAGCGCGTGGCGGTTGCCCGCGCCCTGGCGATGGAGCCCGATGTCATCCTGATGGACGAACCGCTGTCGAACCTTGACGCACTGCTGCGGATGGAGATGCGCGCCGAACTGAAGGGCGTGCTGGCGGAATCGAATACCACGACCATCTATGTCACCCACGACCAGGTCGAGGCGATGAGCATGGCCGACCGGATCGCGGTGATGAACGGCGGGCGGATCGTGCAGGCGGCCCCGCCCGTCGAGGTCTACCGCAACCCGGCGGCGCGCTTCGTCGGCAGCTTCATCGGCAACCCGCCGATGAACTTCCTGCCCGCGACACGCGCACCGGGTGGCTGGCAGGTCGCCGGCCGCCTGTTTCCCGGCCCCGAAACCGCCCGGGACCGCATCGACTTTGCGATCCGCCCCGAAGACATGGCACCGGCGCCCGACGGCATCACCGCCACCGTCCGGGTGGTCGAACCGCTGGGGCCGCATACGCTGGTCACGGCAGATGCCGACGGCGCCCTTCTGCGCGCCATTCTCGATTCCAACCTCACCCCGGCGCCGGGCGACCGCCTGACGCTGGCCCCGCAACCCGACCGCATCCGCTGGTTCGACCCCGAGACACAGAAGGCCCTGTGATGACAGATCTGTCCGCCGCCGCCATCGACATCCTGCGCGAAAACGACCGAGGGACCTACACGGTGCCGACGCGCGGTCTGTATCCCTTTCAGTGGAACTGGGATTCCTGCCTGACCGCGCTTGGCCAGCGACATTTCGACGAAGCCCGGGCCTGGACCGAGATCGAGACGCTGTTCGCCCATCAGTGGCCATGCGGAATGGTGCCGCATATCGTGTTCCACAAGCATGACGACGGGTACTTTCCCGGGCCCGACGTATGGGCAACGGGGCGCCCGGTGGCGACCTCGGGCATCACGCAACCCGCGGTCGCGGGCTTTGCCCTGCGCCGCCTGTTCGACCGTGCCGCGGACCGCGCCGCGGCCGAAACCCGCGTGCGCGCGCTGCTTCCCAGGGTGGCGGCCTGGCACCGCTGGTTCTTTCGGACCCGCGATCCCGAGGCCGAGGGGCTGGTGGCCATCATCCATCCCTGGGAATCGGGGCGTGACAATTCGATCGACTGGGACGTCGCCTTCGACCGCGTCCCGACCGAGGGCATTGCCCCCTACACCCGCCGTGACACCCAGCACGCAAACCCCGAACACCGCCCGACCAAGGCGCAGTACGACCGCTATCTCTGGCTGGTCGAACACTTCCGCAGCCTGGGATGGGATACCGCGCAGCTGCACGACGCCTCGCCCTTCCGCATCGTCGATCCGGGGTTCAACGCCATCCTGCTGCGGGCCTGCGCCGATCTGGCCGATCTGGCCGAGACGCTGGGCGATGGCCATGTCGCCGCCGAGAACCGCGCCTTCGCCGAACGTGGCGTGGCAGCGATGGAGTCGCTCTGGTCCGAGGCGGACGGGCAGTATCTGTGCCGCGACCGGGTGAGTGGCGAACTGGTCCCTTCGCGCTCGATCGGCGGGCTGCTGGCGGCGTTTGCCGCGGTCCCGGCTGCCCGTGCGGGGGCAATCGCGCGGTCGATTGCCGCGCATGGGGCACCTTTTCGCGTCGCCAGCCACGCCCCCGACGATCCTCGCTTCGACGCCAAGCGCTACTGGCGCGGCCCGGTCTGGCTGGTGGTGAACTACATGATCGCCGACGGGCTGGCCCGCGCGGGCGAGACGGCCGCCGCCGAGGCGATCACGCGCGCCTCGCTCGACCTGATCCGGACATCGGGGTTCGCAGAGTATTACGATCCCCATACCGGCGAACCGCTGGGAGGCGGGCGCTTCACCTGGACTGCCGCAATGGTGCTGGAGTTCCTGGCGATGGATAGGTTGGAATCGTGAAGATCCTCGCCATCGGAGCGCATCCGGACGATGTGGAGATATTCGTTTTCGGTAGCCTGATGGCGTGGCGCGCGATGGGCGCGGCAGTCTCGGTGGCCGTTGCGACCGATGGCGCGGCAGGCGGGCAGGCACCGCCCGACGCGCTGCGCGCCACCCGCCGCTCCGAGGCCGAGGCCGCAGCCGCCGCGCTAGGCACCATGCCGCGCTTCCTGGACTTTCCAGATGGTCGCCTGATGGCGGATGCCACCCTGGACCGCGCGCTGCGCGAGGTGATCGCAGACCTGTCCCCCGACCTGATCGTGACCCATGCCCCGGGTGACTATCACGCCGACCACCGCGCCCTCTCGGCGGCGGTCAGCCAGGCCGCGAACTTCGCGGCCCCTGTGCTGCACATGGACACGATGGGCGGCACCGGCTTTGCACCGACGCACTGGGTGGATGTGACGGCGCACTGGCCCGCGAAATGCGCGGCGATCCGTGCCCATGCCAGCCAGAGGCCGGAACGCTTCGTCGCCCTGGCAGAGCGCACCGCCGCCTTCCGCGCCGGTGAGTGCAATGCCCCGCCCGAGGCGCGGGCCGAGGCATTCCACTTTGCCCCGCGCTTTCCCTTTGCCGATATCCGCATGCTTCTTCCCCCGGCGCCACCCCTGCGCCCGGTCGGTCTGCCCCGCTAGCCGCCCGCTTCACCGCATCGTGCGTCGGTCACCCTTGGCGCGGATGGCGAAGTGCTTTGCGGCGCCCGGGTGGCGTGCGACACTGCGGCGACAGGCGGACGCATGGGGTGGCCCGGATTGGACGGAACGCTGCGGCGCGCAGTCGAGGCGGGGCAGGAACGGACGGCGACAGCCGGACCCGGCCCTGCCGCCCTGCCCGCGCGCGTCGGCGCCGAGATCGCCCGGCGCGAAGCCGCAGCGGAACGCACGATCGGCTGGGCGCAGCTGGTATTCGTGCTGTTCTTCAGCCTGCTGTACGCCATCGCACCCCGGGCCGAAGGTGGCGAGGGGCAGAGCCTTGTGCCCGCGACGCTGGCCGCATATTTCGTCTTCACGCTGTTCCGGCTGATCCTGTCCTACCGGCGTGTGCTGCCCGACTGGTTCCTGATGCTGTCGATCCTGGTCGACGTGGCGCTGCTGTGCGGGCTCATCTTCTCGTTCCACATCCAGTATGCGCAGCCGCCCGCCTTCTATCTGAAGGCGCCGACGATGATCCATTTCTTCATCTTCATCAGCCTTCGCGCGCTGCGCTTCGATCCGCGCTTCGTGTTGCTCGCCGGGTTGGCTTCGGTGGCCGGCTGGATGAGCATGGTCGCCTATGCGCTTCTGTCGGACATGGGCAAGATGTATGTGACACGCAACTACGTCGAGTACCTGACCTCGAACGCCATCCTTGTCGGGGCAGAGATCGACAAGGCGGCGGCGCTTCTGTCGGTCACCCTGATCCTGTCCTTCGCGCTCTACCGGGCAAGGTCCGTGCTGATGGATGCGATAGCGTCGCGCAGCGCGGCCGATGACCTGTCGCAGTTCTTCGCGCCCGATGTGGCGCGGACCATCACCCATGCCGAGGCGATGCCGGTTGCGGGACAGTCCGAGGTGCGCGAGGCCGCGATCCTGTTTCTGGATGTGCGGGGGTTCACACCGACCGCCGCAGGCATGGAGCCGGGCGCCGTGATGGCCGTGCTCGGCCGCTACCAGCAGATCGCGCTTGACGTCATCGGGGCGCGGGGCGGGCAGATCGACAAGTTCCTGGGCGACGGCATCCTGGCGACCTTCGGTGCGGTACGCGACAGCGCGACACCGGCGGCCGATGCGCTGCTGGCGGCCTCGACGGCGATAGCCGAGATGGATCGGCATGCCGCCGAGTTTGCAGCGCTCGGATGGCCCGGCGTGTTTCGCACGGGCGCCGGGGTTGCCGCCGGGTCCGTCACGGCGGGCGTCGTCGGCGCGGCGGGGCGGCTGGAGTTCACCGTGATCGGCGACGCGGTGAACCGCGCGGCCAAGTTCGAGGCAGCGAACAAGATGCTCGGTAGCAGGGTGCTGACCGACTCGGCCACGCTGGCGGCCGCGCAGGCGCAGGGCTTCGATGCCGGCGGCGTGGTGCAGCGGACCGGCGTTCGCGTGCCCGGGGTCGCGGCGCCGGTCGATCTGGCGGTGCTGGCATGATCGCGCCGGCCGAGGCACCCCGCTGGCAACTGCGGGCGACCGATCTGCGGATCGGAACCGGGCTGGTCCTGTTCGCCTATGCCACGACGCACATGATCAACCACGCGCTCGGCCTGTGGTCGTTCGAGGCGATGCAGGCCGGCCAGGACCTGCGGCTGTCGATCACCCGCAACCCGCTGGGGACCGGCGTGCTGTTCACCGCCATCCTGGTGCATTTCGCGCTTGGCGTGGCCTCGGTGCTGCGGATGCGATCGTGGCAGATGGGCATGCGCAACCTTGTCCAGCTGGGGTTTGGTCTGGCGATTCCTGTGTTCCTGATCCGCCATGTCTGGGACACGCGCGGGGTGTCCGAGCTGTTCGGAATCGACGACAGCTATGCCTATGCGCTCTGGGGGATGTGGCCGAACGAGGGGTTGAACCAGGCGCTTCTGATGCTGGCGGTATGGGGGCATGGCTGCGTCGGCCTGCATCACTGGCTGAACCGGAACGAAGGATACCGGCGGACGGTGTGGCTGTGGTACGGGCTTGCGGTTCTGCTGCCCGCGCTGTCCTACGCCGGATTCGTGACGGCGGCGCGGGCGTTCAAGGCGACCGGCGTCTATCGCAATCCGTTCAAGCCTGGCGAGTGGGACATCCTGCTGGATCGCATCGCCTGGTCGGAAACCGTCTATGTGCTGGTGCTGGCAGGGCTGGCGGGCATCTGGGCGATGTCGATTGCGCGCGACCGGCTGCGCCCGCGCATCGCCGTCAGCTATGCAGGCGGCACACGCGTCCTGGCGCCGCCGGGGCAAACCGTGCTGGACACAAGTCGGCAGAACCGCATCCCCCATGCCTCGGTCTGCGGCGGGCGGGCACGGTGCTCGACCTGCCGGGTGCGCGTGCTTGAAACTGCGGCAGAGCTGCCGCCGGTCGGGGCGGTCGAGGCGCAGGTGCTGGCGCGGGTCGGGGCCCCCGGCAACGTGCGGCTGGCCTGCCAGTTGCGCCCCGAGGCAGACCTGACCGTGTCGCCGCTGTTGCCCGGACGGCGCGACAGCCTGCGGCGGGTGCGGCTCGACCGCTATCACTGGGGGGTGGAGCAGGAAGTGACGATCCTGTTCGCCGACCTGCGCGGCTTCACCAGGATGTCCGAGGGCAAGCTGCCCTTCGATGTGGTGTTCCTGCTGAACCAGTTCCTCGGCCAGATGGCCGGCGCGATCGAGGACACGGGCGGCCATGTCGACAAGTTCATGGGTGACGGGATCATGGCGATCTACGGCATGGACCGTCCCATGGCCCTGGGTGCGGCGCAGGCGATTGACGGCGCAAGGGCCATGGGCGGCGTCCTGGGATCGCTGAACCAGTCGCTGCGCGAGGATCTGCCAAGTCCGCTGTCCATGGGCATCGGGCTGCACGCGGGACCGGCGATCCTCGGCCGGATCGGCGCGGCCGAACGCAGCGAGGCGGCGGCGCAGCTGACCGCCCTGGGCGAGACCGTCAACGTGGCCTCCCGGCTGGAGGCGGCAACCAAGGAGCTTGGCGTGCAGGCCATCGTTTCGGCGGCCTGCATGGCGGTGTCGGGCCTGACGCCCGGGCAGGGCCTTGTGCGGCACGGTCTGTCGGTGCGGGGCAAGAGCACCACGGTCGATGTCTGGGCGGCGCGGATCGCGACCGATCTGCCCGATCCCCGGGCGGGGGAGAGGTGATGCCGCGATGACGGGCGACCCCGCTGCGGTGGATTGGCTGGCAGGGCTGCCGGTGTTCGGCAGCTTTGCCGATGTCGCGGACGAGATCCGCTATGCCCCGCTGCCGGATGGCTGGTCGCTTGCGATGTCGGATGTCGTGGCCTCTGGCCAGGCGATTGCGGCGGGCCGCTACAAGGCGGTGAACATGGCGGCGGCGGCGGTGATCACGGCCGTGCTGAACGGCAGCGGGCTGCGCGATCTGCCCTTCGTGTTCGGCGGTGACGGCGCGGCCATCGCGGTGCCACCCGGGGCCGAAGGCGCCGCCCGGGCGGCCCTTGCCGCTGCCGCGACATGGATCGCCGAGGAGATGGCGCTGACCATGCGGGTGGCCATGGTGCCGGTGGCGGCGATCCGCGCCGCAGGGCGCGACATGCGCGTGGCGCGGATGCGCGCCAGCGACGACGTCGCCTTCGCACTGTTCGCGGGCGGCGGTTCGGCCTGGGCCGAGGCCGAGATGAAGGCCGGACGGTTTGCCGTTGCCCCGGCAGCGCCGGGAACCCGGCCCGACCTGGCGGGCCTGTCCTGCCGGTGGAACCCGCTGGCGGCACGGCGCGGCAACATCGTGTCGCTGATCGTCGCGCCGGAACCGGGCGCCGATCCGGCGTCGTTCCGCGCCCTCGTCGCCGATCTGACCGCGATCGCGGCCGAGACGGCGGGCGGTGGCCACCCCCTGCCCGCCGAGGGGCCCGCGCCAGAGGTGCATTTCGGCGGCGTCGCGGCCGAGGCGCGGGCGCAGGCACCGCCGGGGCGTCGCCTGCGCGCCCGGATCGCGATCGCCGCGCAGATCGTGTTGACCGTGATCCTGCACCGTACCGGCTGGCGGCTTGCCGGATTCGACGCCCGGGCCTACGCGCGCGAAGTCACGGCGAACAGCGATTTTCGCAAGTTCGACGACGGGCTGAAGATGACGCTCGACATCGGGGACACCGGGCTGGCGCGCATCGTGGCGCGGCTGGACCGGGCGCGCGCCGACGGCGTGGCCCGTCACGGGCTGCACCGGCAGGACGCGGCGCTGATCACCTGCATCGTGCCATCGGTCACACAGCGCGACCACATCCACTTCGTCGATGGCGCGGGCGGCGGCTATGCCGAGGCGGCGCGCGCCATGAAGGCCGCCGCAGATGCAGCTTGATCGGCCCGGCCGCTTGGGCTTGAGTGACCTGCCGCATACCGGAACCGTCGCGCGACCATGATCGAGCCGAACATCACCCGCTACATCTGGACCCATACCCGGACCCAGCAGGCCTGGGTGCTGTCCATCGTGGTGATCTCGATGATCCCCTACTACATGTCCTTCAACCTGCCCAAGGACATCGTGAACGGTCCGATCCAGGGCGCGGGGTTCGAGGAGCCGGGCGCAACGCAGACCTTCCTGCGCTTCGCGCCGGACCTGCCGGTCATCGGCCAGGTTACCATCCTGCCCGGGTGGGATCTGGACCGGATGGGGATGCTGTTCGCGCTCAGCTTCGTGTTCCTCGGGCTGGTCGTGGTCAACGGACTCTTCAAGTTCTACATCAACACCTACAAGGGCCGGCTGGGTGAACGGCTGCTGCGGCGGCTGCGGTTCAACCTGATCGACCATATCCTGCGCTTCCCGCCCGCAACCTTCAAACGCCTCAAGCCGGCCGAAGTCGCGGGCATGGTGAAGGACGAGGTCGAGCCGATGGGCGGGTTCGCGGGCGAGGCCTTTGTGACGCCTGCGCTGCTGGGCGGGCAGGCTGCGACGGCACTGCTGTTCATCTTCGTGCAAAGCGTTCCGCTGGGCCTGATGACGGCGGCCATCGTTGCCGTGCAGGCGCTGCTGATCCCGCGGCTCCGGCGGCGGCTGCTGGTGCTGGGGCGTCAGCGGCAGTTGACCGCGCGCGAACTGGCCGGACGGGTCAGCGAGATCGTCGAGGGCATCCAGACGGTGCATGCCTATGATACCTCGAACTGGGAACGCGCCGACGTCGGGGCGCGGCTGGGCCGGATCTTCAAGATCCGGTTCGACATCTACCAGTGGAAGTTCATGGTGAAGTTCATCAACAACTTCCTGGCGCAGGTCACGCCATTCCTGTTCTACATCGTGGGCGGATGGCTGGCGCTGAATGGGCGCCTCGACATCGGACAGCTTGTCGCCGTGATCGCCGCCTACAAGGATCTGCCGGGTCCGCTGAAGGAGCTGATCGACTGGGACCAGAACCGGCAGGACGTGCAGGTGAAGTACCAGACGGTCGTCAGCCAGTTCGCCGTCGAGGGGGTGATGGACCCGTCGCTTCAGGCCGTGTCGGTCGAGGCGGCGTCAGGGCGACTTGGTGCGCCGCTGGCCGCGCAGGGTCTGATCGTGGCCGATGACAGCGGGGCGGTGGCGCTTGACGGCGTGACCTTTGCGCTGCGTCCCGGCGAGACGGTGGCCCTTGTCGGCCCCACGGGATCGGGGACGGACACGCTGGCCGAGGCGTTGGCGCGGGTGGTCTGGCCCACTGCGGGCCGGGTCACGGCAGGCGAAACCGACCTGCGCGACCTGCCCGAGTGGGTGACCGGCAGGGCCGTGACCTATGCCGGTCCGGATCCGTTCTTCTTTTTCGGCACGGTCCGCGACAACCTGGTCTATGGCCTGCGCCACGCGCCGCTGCGCGAAGCCGATCTGGACAGCGCCGCGCGCGCGCACCGCGACTGGGCCAGAGCCGAGGCCCGGCGGGCCGGCAACCCCGAACATGACGTTGACGGCGACTGGATCGACTATGCCCACGCCGGTTGCGCCGACCCGAAATTGCTTTGGACACAGGTGTTTGCGGCACTGGAAACCGTGGCGCTGACCCGCGATGTCCTGGATTTCGCGCTGCGGTCGAGCATCGACCCTGCCGCTCACCCGCATCTGGCCGAACGGATCGTGGCGATGCGGGCCGACCTGCGGACGGCACTGCGCGCGCAGTCGCTGGACGACCTGATCGTTCCGTTCGAGCCGGGCGCCTACAATGCCGAGGCGCCGGTGCTGGAGAACCTGCTGTTTGGCCACGCGCGGGCACCCGAACTCGGGCCGTCCGACATTGGCCAGAACAGCTATTTCCGCACCATCCTCGCGCAATCCGGGCTCGACAACCGGCTCTACGACATGGGGCGCGAGATTGCGCGCACGGCGGTCGAGCTGTTCGGCGACCTGCCGCCCGATCATCCCTTGCTGCAGCAGCAGACGCTGGTGACGGCGGACGACCTGCCGGATTTCAGCGCGATCCTCGCGCGGCTTGACGCGCCGGGCGTGCAGGCCACGGCCGCCGACCGGACGCGCATGATCCGCCTGAGTTTCGCCTATGTCGAGCCGCGCCACCGCTTCGGTCTGATGACCCCTGCGCTGATGGCCGAGATCGTGGCCTTCCGCGCAGCCTTCCGCGAGGCGATGCCGCAGTCGCTGCGCGACGGGTTCGAACCCTACGATCCCGGGCGGTTCATCGGGTCCTCGACCCTGCTGGACAACATGCTGTTCGGTCGGATCAGCCAGAAATACCGCGACGGAACCGAACGGATCTACGGCGTGGTGACGGGGCTGCTGCAGCCGCTGGGGCTGCATGACGCGGTTCTGAACATCGGGCTCGAATTCCACATGGGCAGCGGGGGCAAGCGGTTGACGGCAGCGCAGCGGCAGAAGCTGGCCTTGGCGCGGGCCCTGCTGCGGCAGTCGGACTACTACGTCTTCAACCGGCCTCTCTCGGCGCTCGACCCGCGGACGCAGGACCAGCTCCTGCGGGCCACGCTGGCACATCTGCGCCGCGGCGGGCGCTCCCCGGGCATCGCCTGGGCGCTTGCCACGCCCCTGCTGGCCGCGCAGTTCGACCGGGTGGCAGTTCTGGACAAGGGGCGTATCGTGGAAGAGGGATCGGTCACGGAATTGACCGAAAAGAACGGTTTCTTCGCCGGGATGATGTCGGCATAATCGAAGCGGGGCACGCTTCGCGTCGGAAGGGTAGGTCCGGAGTGGCGCTGAACGAAGAAGTGACGATGCTGCGGCAGGTGCCGCTGTTCGCGGGCGTTTCGCCGCCGCGGCTCAAGCTGATTGCCTTCAGCTCGGAGCGCGTGACCTATCGCCCCGGGGAAATCCTGTGCCTGCAGGGCGAGGCGGGGGATGCGGCCTTTGTGATCCTGTCGGGTCTGGCCGAGGTTCTGGTGGACGGGCCGAAAGGGCCGAACCGGGTGGCGGAACTGTCCGAAAACGCCGTGGTGGGCGAGATCGCGATCCTGTGCGACGTCGCCCGCACCGCGACCGTAAAGGCGGTGACCCAGGTCGAGGCGCTGCGGATCGGGAAGGAGAACTTCCTGAAACTCATGCATGATTTCCCCGAAATGGCGATCGAGGTGGTCCGCGTTCTGGCCGACCGGCTGAGCCGGACGACCCAGGAACTTGCGCAGGCGAAAAGCCGCCTCGAGAAAGGCATGCACTGACCGGCGCGGCCACCCCGGCGGAGATGCTGGACGAGGCGGGGTTTCGCATCGTCCTTTGGGGGGTGCGCGGCAGCCTGCCGGTGGCCGGCGCCCGGGCCGGCCGCTATGGCGGCAACACGATCTGCATCGAGATGCGGCTGGGGCCGCATTGCCTGTTCTTCGACGCAGGCACGGGGCTGCCTGCGGCGGGGGCGGACTTTGCCGCCGCCGGGCGGCGGCAGGCCACGCTGTTCCTGAGCCATGCGCATTACGATCACATGCTTGGCCTGCCGTTCTTCAAGCCGCTGTGGGACGACCGCGTTTCGCTGGACATCTGGTCGGGGCATCTGGCCGGGCGGATGACCACCGCGGGGATCGTCGAAGGGTTCATGCGCGAGCCGTATTTTCCCATTGGTCCCAGCATGTTCCGGGCAAGGGTCGGGATGCGCGACTTCCGGCCGGGCGAGGTGATCGAGCCGCATCCCGGGCTGCGGGTGCGCAGCGCAGCGCTGAACCATCCCGGGGGCGCGGTGGGGTTCAGGGTCGAATGGGCCGGGCGGGCGGTGGCGGTGATCACCGATACCGAGCATGACCCCGGCAACCCCGATCCGGTGGTCCTGTCGCTGGCCGAGGGGGCCGACCTGATGCTGTATGACGCGGCCTATGACGATGCCGAGTTTACCCGGCTTTGCGGTTTCGGCCATTCGACCTGGCAGGAGGGGGTGCGGCTGGCCCGGGCGGCGGGGGTGCGGCGGCTGGGGCTGATCCATCATGCGGAATGGCGGATGCCCGCCGATCTGGACCGGATCGGGCGGCAGGCGCGCACCGCCTTTCCCCGGGCGTTCATGGGGCGTGACGGGCAGGTGATCGACCTGCAACGGCGCGGCGGGGCGAATCGGGGTTAACGCGCTGAACGGTCATGGAAACCCGCGTCGGTTTCCCGTCCCGCCCGCGTCGGTTCCGCGTATGGCATCCGTCCCGACAGGCCGCGCCCCGGGGGCGGGGTTAACGCAACGCGCGCCGGGGTGTCACTTTCGGGCGTAGACGTCATCGTATCGCACGATGTCATCCTCGCCGAGGTAGCTGCCGGTCTGCACCTCGATCAGCACCATGTCGACCTTGCCGGGGTTTTCCATGCGATGCGTCGCGCCGAGCGGGATGTAGACCGACTGGTTTTCCGACACGAGCTGAACCGTCTCGCCGATCGTCACGCGGGCGGTGCCGCGCACCACGATCCAGTGCTCGGCCCGGTGGAAATGCGATTGCAGGCTGAGCGCCGCCCCGGGGTGGACCACGATCCGCTTGACCTGGAACCGGTCACCGATGGCCAGACTTTCGAACCAGCCCCATGGCCGATGGTCGCGCGGGAAGGTCTCGGCCTGCCGCGCCTGGCGCGTCTTGAGCGCCGAGACCGCCAGCCGGACGTCCTGCGCGCGGTCCTTTGATGCCACCAGCACGGCGTCGGGCATGGCCACGGCGACGATCCCCGACAGGCCGATGCCGACGAGTTCGACGCCCTCGGATTCGGACCGCAGCAGGCTGTCGGTGCATTCGATGGCGGTGACGGCGCCGCGCGTGGCGACGCCCTGCGCGTCGGGCCCGCTTTCGCGCCAGACGGCATCCCATCCGCCGAGGTCGGACCATGTGCCGTCATAGGGCTGGACCGAGAGGTTCGGCGCCTTTTCCATCACCGCATAGTCGATGGAGATGTCGGGCAGCGCGGCCCAGGGTGCCGGGGCAAGGCGGGTGAACCCGAGATCGGGCCGGGCATCGCGGAGCGCGGCGGTCACGCCGGCCAGGATGTCGGGCGCGTGGTCGCGGAAGGCCGCGACCAGCGTGCCCGCCGTGAACAGGAAGATGCCGGCGTTCCACAGGTGGCGCCCGTCGGCCAGCATCGCGGCGGCCCGGGCCGCATCGGGTTTCTCGACAAAGGCGGCGAGGGGCTGAGGGCCGGTGCTGCCGGGTGCCGGGGACGGGCCGAGTTCGAGATAGCCATAGCCGGTTTCGGGCCGGTCGGGGCGGATGCCGAAGGTCACGATGCGCCCCGCCCGCGCGGCGGGCAGCGCGGCCGCCACGGTGGCGCGGAAGGCGGCGGCATCCGGGATCAGGTGGTCCGAGGGCGCGACCAGAACCGCCGCGTCGTCGCCGTCGCGGGCATGCAGCCACAGCGCCCCGGCCAGGACGGCGGCGGCGGTGTTGCGGCCGGCCGGTTCGATCAGGATACCCGCCGGTTCGTGCCCGGCGGCGGCCATCTGCTCGCGCACGATGAATCGGAAATCGTCGTTGGTGACGATCAGGGGTGCGGAAAAGCCCGGACCGCAGTTGCGCGTCACCGAGGCCTGGAACAGCGTGTCGCCGTCGGTCAGCGCGGCGAACTGCTTGGGATAGCTCTTGCGCGAGAGCGGCCAGAGGCGGGTGCCGGAGCCGCCGCAGAGGATGACCGGGGTTATGCTGCCGTCCACGTTTCCGCCCTCTGCCACAGGATGCGGGCGATGGTTCGGGCAGGGGGCTGCGGGTGTCAACCCCTTGTGCGGGAAGGCGGGTCCCCGGCCAGTGCGGCGATGCACCGGGCGGTTTCGGCGGCGCCGTCCGTCCGCAGGGCGATGCGGGCGGGCGGCGGGCTGTCGAGGGCGTCGCGGATCGCGGCGGCAAGGGTGTCGCCGGTCAGCGCATCCTCGGCCAGCACGGTGGCGCGGCCGAGCGCCGCCAGGCGGGCGGCGCGTTCGCCCTGTTCCGTCTCGCCCATCGCGGCATAGGGCACGAGGACGGCGCGGCAGCCGGCCTGCAGGATGTCGCCCACCGTGTTGTAGCCCGCCTGCGACACCGACAGCCGGGCCGCCGCCAGGACCTGCGGGAAATCGGGGCGGAACCGGGCCAGCGTCACCTGCGGCGGGGCAAGGGCAGCCAGCCGCGCCGCATCGGCCTCGGGCAGGTTCGGGCCGGTGATCACCAGCCAGCGCAGGGCCGCGGGCAGGCGGGCCGCGGCCGCGATGGCGGCAGAGGAGACGCCCTGCCCCACCGCCCCGCCGCCCGCCGAGACGACCACATCGAAACGGTCCGGCGACGGGTCGGGCGGCGGGCCGCAGACGAGGCCGGTATAGGCCACGCGGTCGGCGATCTGGTGGGCCAGGGGAAAGGTATCCTCCAGCCGCACGAAACCGGGGTCGCCATGCACCAGCACGCGGTCATAGTGGGCGCGGATGGTGGCCACGGTCTCGGCGTCGCGGCCGGGCTTGGCGCGGGCCTGAAGGATGTCGCGGACCGAGGCCACCAGCCGCGGGCGGGGCGTCATGGCGGCGATGGCGTCGAGCAGGGGAAGCAGTTCGAACCGCATCTGGCGGCGGCCGAAAGGGAACGCCTCGGTCATCACCACGTCGGGGGCAAGGTCGCGCAGCGCGGCCAGCAGAAGGTCGCGGCGGCGATCCAGAAAGGCGGCATCGGCGGGGGCCCCGGTGGCATCGACCAGCCCGGCAAAGGCACCGTCCCCCACGGCGACGGGCGGCAGCGCCCGCTGCGCGACGCCGTCGCCCGGGAAGCCCGGCACGGGGTGCCCGCCGGTGACCAGCGTCACCTGCAGGCCTGCGGCCTGCATCGCGCGGGCGATGCGGCTGGCGCGGGCAAGGTGCCCGACGCCCAGAAGGTGCTGAACGTAGAACATGACGCGAAGGTTCATGGCGTGGCCCATTCGCGTTCGAACAGGGAAACGAGATCGCGGATGCTCTGGCGATAATCGAGGTGGCCACGCACGCGGTCCGCCGCCGCCTGCCCCAACCGGGCGCGCAGGGCGGGGTCGCGGAACGCGCGTTCCAGCGCCGCCGCCAGCGCGGCGGGGTCATCGGGCGGCACCAGGAGCGCGGTGGCGCCGTCGGCAAAGACCTCGGGGATGGCCGAGACGGTGGTCGATACCAGCGGCAGGGCCTGGCTTGCGGCCTCGACCAGGACGTTCGGCAGGCCGTCGCGGTCGCCATCCTCTGCCACCCGGCAGGCCAGCGCGAAGACATCGGCATGGCGCAGCGCGGCCAGCACCTGATCCTGCGAGACCGAACCGCGCCAGTCGCAGCGGTCGGCGATGCCAAGCCCTGCGGCCAGGGCCTGAAGCGCCTTGCGCCCGTCGCCGCCGCCCAGATGCAGGAAGCGCCAGTGCAGGTCGGCGGGTAGGCGCGACAGGGCGTGCAGCAGCGTGTCATAGCCTTTTTTCGGCACCGCGCGGCCGACGCTGAGGATCGTGAGGGGGTCGCCCGGCACCGAACCGTCGCGCGGCGGGCGCGGGGTATCGAATACGGGAAACCGGTCGAGGTTCAGGCCGTGATAGCTGAGATGGACGCGGGCGGGATCGGGCGCGAGGGCGGCCAGATGGCGGTGCCCGGTGGCGGTGCAGGTGACTGTCCAGCGGGCGCGGGCGAGTTTTTCGGCAAGCTGCCAGTCCGGCGAGGTCCAGATGTCCTTGGCATGGGCCGAGATGGTGCAGCGCGTGCCGGTCATGGTGGCGGCGTAGTCGGCGACCGAGGCCGGGGTGTGGATGAAATGGGCGTGCAGCCATTCGGCGCCGTCGGGCCATTCCGCCACCAGAACCATCGCCTGACCCAGCCGCCGGACCCGGTTGGGGGTGGGATCGCGCCGCAGGTCGCGCCAGAACTGGCGCAGCGCGGCGCCGAAACCGGGGCTGCGGCGCGCGCGCCAGAGCCCCCGCAGCACGCGCAGGGGTTCGCGGTAGAGGTATTCGGGCAGATACAGGACCGGGGCCTGCACCTCGGCATGGACGGCGTGGCGCTTGGTGTCGGTGGGGGCCCGCAGCGACACGATGGTCAGCGGGATGCCGGCCAGTTCCAGACCGCGCAGTTCCTGGGCGATGAAGGTTTCCGACAGTCGCGGCCAGCCCTTGACCACCACGGCGACCCGGCGTCGGGGTGCTGCTGTCACTGTGCGGCCCTGATCTCCTGCCCCCATTTGCGGCGGGCGCGGAGGTTGCGGCGCACGATGCGGGCAATGTTCGGCAGCCCTTCGAGCCGCAGCGCCCCCCCGGCGGCCGAGGGCGGGGGCCGGTCGGGCAAGGTGCGCAGGGCTGCGGCCATGCGCCCCGGTTCGGCGGACTGTTCGGGAAGCAGCATGTCGATCAGGCCGAGGTCGGCGGCGCGGCGGCTGCGCAGAAGCTGTTCCTCGCGCGGGGTGGTGCGGGGCACCACGAGGGCAGGTTTGTCGAAGGACAGGATTTCGCAGTAGGTGTTGTAGCCGCCCATCGCGACGACCGCGCGGGCATCGGCGATCAGGTCTTCCATCCGGTTGTTGAACTCGATCACCTCGATCTGCGGGATCGCAGCCCCCTCGCGCAGGAAATCCGCCCGCGCCTCGCCCGGCATGTAGGGGCCGAGCACGATCAGCGCGCGATGCGGGATGCCGGGGTCGTGGCGATAGGCGTTCATCACGTCGCGCACCAGATCGGTGCCGTCGCCCCCGCCCCCGGTGGTGACAAGGATGTAGTCGCCGCGCCCGTGCGAGGTGTCGCCGGCCGTCTGATGGGCATGGCGCTGCAGATAGCCCACATAGGACATCCGGGCGCGGACGCCGGGCGGGACGTCAAGACCGGTCAGCGGATCGTGGAATTCGGGGGGGCCATAGACCCAGATTTCATCGTAAAGCCGGTCGATGCGGGCCAGCGTGTCCTGTGCCGCCCATTCGGCCGCCAGAAGATGCGGCGCATCCATCACCTCGCGCAGGCCGAGAACCAGCGTCGTGCCGATGGATTTCAGGTAGACCAGCGTTTCCTCGACCTCGCCGCGCAGGCCCATCGGTTCCTTGTCGACGATGAAGATGTCAGGCTGGAACGTCTCGGCCGTGTGGCGGATGATCGAGCGGCGCATGGCGATGGTATCGCGGACATCCATATGCGCCGACATCGAGGAATATTCGCCGTTGCGCAGCTTGATCACGCTGGGAATCTTCACGAAATCGACCCGGGCGCGATAGTCGAAGGCACCCGCGATCTGGCTGCCCGAGATGATCAGGACCTGAAGGCCGCGAAACGCCTCGACCAGGGCATGGGCGATGGTGCGGCAGCGGCGCAGGTGGCCGAGGCCGAACGTGTCGTGGCTGTACATCAGGATGCGCGCTTGGGCGAGCCGGTCGGGCATGGGGGGCCTATGCGGTGCGATGGCCGGGCAGCCCGGTCCTGGACGTGGTCATTTGTGCGGATCGGCTGCGTCACGCAAGCCGTCGCCGAGGAAATTGAACGCAAGAACCACAAGGATCACGGGAACGACAGGCAACAGCAGCCAGGGATAGAGCGCGATGACGCTTACGCCGCGCGCCTCGGTCAGCAGGATGCCCCAGCTTGTGACGGGCGCACGAAGGCCGATTCCCAGGAAGGACAGCGCGGTCTCGCCAAGGATCATGCCGGGGATCGCCAGTGTGGCCGAGGCGATGAGATGCGACATGAAGCCGGGCACCAGATGGCGCCCGATGATCCGGCGCGGGCCCGCGCCCATCAGCCGGGCGGCGGTCACGTAGTCTTCTTCGCGCAGGCTGAGCAGCTTGGACCGGACGGCGCGGGCAAGGCCCGTCCAGTCCAGCATCGCAAGGATCACGGTGATGCCGAGATAGACCAGAAGCGGGCTCCAGGTTACCGGGATGATGGCGGCAAGGGCCATCCAGAGCGGGATCGAGGGCAACGATTGCAGCACCTCGGTGATGCGCTGCACGATCATGTCGAGCCGCCCGCCGTGATAGCCCGCCAGCCCGCCGATGATGATGCCCAGGACGAAGCTGAAGGCGACGCCCACGATGCCGATGGTCAGCGAGATGCGCGCGCCATAGATGATGCGCGAAAGGTTGTCGCGGCCCAGTCTGTCGGTGCCGAGCAGGTAAAGCTGCCCGCCTTCGGCCGGACAGACAAGGTGGCGGTCGCCCGGGATCATGCCCCAGAACAGGTAGGGATCGCCCTTGCAGAAGAACCTCAGCGGCTGCACGTCGGCGGGGTCGTCGGCATAGACCCGCAGCAGGCTTTCCATGTCGAGCGTCATGGTCCGGCCGTAGACATAGGGCGCCACGAGCGCGCCGTCGCGCCAGACGCGCACCTGCTGCGGCGGCGCGTAGATCGCATCGACGTTGCGGGTGTGCAGGTGGTAGGGCGCCAGGAACTCGCAGATCAGGATCGACAGGTAGACGACGATCAGGAACACGCCCGAGGCGACGGCAAGCCGGTGCCGCCGGAACCGCAGCCACATCAGCCGCATCTGCGACGCCTGCCCGGCCTTTTCGCCCGCTTTCTCGGCGGAATGCGGATCGAAGGGCGCGGCCGAGACGTAATGCGCCATCGGCGCACCGGGTTCGGGCAGCGGGCCGGGGGTTTCGGGCGGCATCGCGGTCATTTCGCGGCCGCCGCGCCGAGGCGGATGCGCGGGTCGAGGATCGCCAGCGCGATATCGGACACCAGCACCCCGATCACCGTCAGGACCGCGAGGAACATCAGGAACGACCCGGCCAGATACATGTCCTGGCTTTGCAGGGCGCGGATCAGCATCGGCCCGGTGGTTTCGAGCGACAGAACGATCGCCGTCACCTCGGCCCCCGAGATGATCGCGGGCAGGATCGAGCCGATGTCCGCGATGAAGAAGTTCAGCGCCATGCGCAGGGGGTACTTCAGCAGCACCTTGCGCGGGTGCAGGCCCTTGGCGCGGGCGGTCACCACATATTGCTTCTGCAGTTCGTCCAGCAGGTTCGCGCGCAGCCGGCGCACCATGCCGGCGGTCCCCGCCGTGCCGATGATGACCACCGGAATCCAGATGTGCGACAGGATCGACCTGGTCTTTTCCCAGCTCATCGACTGGTCGACGAATTCGCGGTCCATCAGGCCGCCGATCGACACCCCGAACCAGATGTTCGCGAAGAACATCATCACCAGGGCCAGGATGAAATTGGGGATGGCGATGCCCAGCAGGCCGAGGAAGGTCAGCCCGTAGTCACCCCAGGAATACTGGTGGGTGGCGGAATAGATGCCGATCGGGAAGGCCAGCGCCCAGGTGAAGATGATCGTGAAGGTGGACAGCAGGATGGTCAGCCACAGCCGGTCGCCCACGACCTCGCTGACCGGCAGGCGATACTCGAAGGAATAGCCGAAGTCGCCCACAAGGAAGCCGCTGACCCATGTCAGGTAGCGCCACCACATCGGCTGGTCGAAGCCGTAGCGTTCGCGCAGCATCTCGATCTCGGCCAGGTCGGCGGCCTCGCCCAGGGCGCGGAGTTCGGCGATGTGGCTTTCGAAGAAATCGCCGGGCGGCAGTTCGATGATGCAGAACACCAGCATCGAGATGAGCACGAGCGTCGGCACCATGACGAGGCAGCGCCAGAGGATGTAACCCAGCATCGGTTCAGGCCCCGTCGCCGTAGAAGAAGGTGTCCGGTGAATAGGCGCCGAAGTAGCTGGTCGGTTCGAACCCCCAGAGCGCCTTGTCGGGCACGTTGCGCAGCCGGGCCGAATGCACCACGGGTTGCAGGGCGCCGTTGACGGTGCCGATGGTGAATACCTGTTCGGCGCGCAGGCGCAGCATGCGGTGCCAGATCGCCTCGCGCGCCGCGGCGTCGGTGGAGCGGCGCCATTCGGCCAGATCGCCCAGCAGGGTCAGCGGCGCGTCCATGTCGGGCTTCGTGCCCGAGGTCGAGGCCGAGAAATAGTGCTGGCCCCAGATCGGCCACTGATACTGTTCGCCATTCGTGGGCGCGAGCGAGTCCGGCGACATGTCGGCGGTGGGAACGGCGTTCTCTATGCCCTGCCAGACCGACATCACTACCTGGCCCGCAAGCGCGCGGCTGCGGAAGATGTCGCGCTGCGAGGTGCGGATGTAGATCGCGATGCCGATCTCACGGAAATGATCGCGCACCAGTTCCAGCACATCGGTTTCCAGCGCGCTTTCGCCGGCGGTTTCCACCACGATGCCCGCCTGCCGCCCGTCGGCCAGCTTGCGGATGCCGCCGGGGCCGCGCGCGTCCAGCCCGGCCTCGTCCAGCAGCGCGTTGGCCAGCGCCGGATCGTGCTGCGACCAGGCGCGGGCATATTCCTCGCGGTAGAGGGGGCTTTCGGGCAGAACCGTATCGGCGCTTTCCCGGCCCAGGCCGTAGAACAGCACCTTGTTGATCTCCTCGCGGTCGATGGCGACCGACATCGCGCGGCGCACGCGGATGTCGCGGAACAGCGGCCGCCAGCCCGCATCGCCGCAGGTCAGGTTCGGGTAGAGCGCGACCGCCGATCCCTTGCTGTGCCGCCACAGCGACACCTTCAGCGGATAGCGGTCTTCGGCGTGCTTGAGGTGGGTGTAGTCGGCAAAGGTCAGCCAGGCGCCCTGAAGGTCGGTCTCGCCCGTGGCGGTCTTGGCCACCATCACCTCGGACGAGGCGACGTTCAGTTCGACGCGGTCGACATAGGGAAGCTGCTGGCCGGTCTCGTCCACCCGGTGGAAATAGGGGTTCCGTTCGAAGACGAACCGTTCGGCGGGCGGCGCGGTGCGCGGGCGCCAGGGCTCCAGCGTGGGAAGCTCGGGGTTCTCGGGGCGGTTCTGGCGGCCCATCTTGGTGTGCAGGCCCTGCCAGTCGTCGACGCGGTTCTTCTTGATCAGGTCCGCCAGCGATGCCTCGTCATTGTAGCGGGCGTGGAACTGGCGCAGGTAATGCGCCGGCGCGACCAGGATCACCGGCGCGGGCGAGGCGAGTTTCGACAGGAAGTCGGGCATCGGCGCGGGCCAGGAATAGCGCACCGTCAGGGCATCCCGCACCTCGAACCGCGGGGGGGTGTCGCCCTGCATCAGCTCGGTGGGCGGCCCGCCGCGATAGAGGTCGCGGTTGGTGATCATGTCCTCCCAGACATACTGGAAGTCGCTGGCGGTCATCGGTTCGCCGTCGGACCAGCGGTGCCCTTCGCGCAGGCGGAAGGTGAAGGCGCGGCCATCCTCGACCTCGACCGCCTGAAGGATGTCGGGCACGAGGTTCAGCCGGTCGTCATAGCCCACGAGCCGTGCATAGCCATAGAACGGCATCAGCCGCACGTCGCGCTGCCCGCCGACCAGCATGCGGATGGTGCCGCCGGGCTGCCCGGTCTGGCGTCCCATGGCGGCAAGGGGCATCACGCGCGGGTTCTTCGGCAGGCGGGCGGCCATCGGCGGCAGGCGCCCGGCCTCGACCTCGGCACGCAGCACCTCGGGTTCGGCAAGGGCGGTGGCGGCGCGGGGCAGCGCGGCGGCCGCCAGAAGGGCAAGGGTGGCGCGGCGGGTGATCATGCCACAAGCTCCCGCAGATCGGCGCTGCGGCGGGCCAGCACCTGATGCCCGCCCCCCAGATCGGCAGGCGCCAGATCGCCGCCCTCGTCGCGGAACGCGGCCGGCCAGGACGCGCTCGCCGTGGCCGAGGCGACGCCCGCGCAGGCGAAATCGAGCGGCCGGTCGAGATCGGGGAAGGGCACGGCCGCCAGCAGCGCACGGGTGTAGGGATGGACCGGGGCCGACATGATGACCTCGCGCGGGGCGATCTCGACAATCCGGCCCGCCCACATCACCGCCACCCGGTCGGCCATGTAGTCGACCACCGCAAGGTTGTGCGAGATGAACAGCGTGGTCAGCCCGAGATCCTTCTGCAGGTCCTTGAGCAGGTTCAGCACCTGCGCCTGCACCGAGACGTCCAGCGCGCTGACCGGTTCGTCGCAGACCAGCAGCGACGGCGACAGCGCCAGTGCGCGGGCGATCCCGATGCGCTGGCGCTGACCGCCCGAGAAGCTGTGCGGGAAACGGGCCGCCGCCGAGGGTTCAAGGCCGACGGCGCGCAGCAGGCCGGACACCGCGGCCTTGCGCCCCGACCCGTCAAGGCGGCGGTGGATTTCCATCGGCTCCGCGATGATGCCGCCCACCGTCATCCGGGGCGACAACGAGGCGACCGGGTCCTGGAACACCATCTGGATGCGGGTGCGCAGGTCGTGCAGCGCCGGGCCCTCCGCCCGCAGCACATCGACCGGGCCGCTTCCGTCATCGAAGATCACCGATCCCGCATCCGGCGTGACCGCGCGCATGATGATCTTGCTGACCGTGGTCTTGCCCGACCCGCTTTCGCCCACGAGACCCAGGCATTCGCCGCGCCGCACGGTGAAGCCGACGCCGTCGACCGCCTTGGCCACCGTCGATGCGCCCTTGCCGAACCAGCCCTCCTTGCGGATGCGGAAGGATTTCGTCAGCCCCTCGACGCGCAGGATCGCATGGTCGGCGGGCAGGTCGCGCGGCGGGGCAGCCTGCGCAGCCGGGCGGGCCGCCCTGAAGGCTTCGCGGTCGGGGCGGATGTCGCGCAGCGGGCGCAGCCGGTCGCCCGGCTTCATCCCGAAATGCGGGATG
Source organism: Paracoccaceae bacterium (assembly GCA_019454225.1). NCBI lineage: Bacteria > Pseudomonadati > Pseudomonadota > Alphaproteobacteria > Rhodobacterales > Paracoccaceae > Paracoccaceae bacterium. The sequence goes on from CP075370.1 coordinate 3,721,734, forward strand.
GCACCCATCAGGCCGCGCAGATAGGCGTGGCGCGGGCTGCGGAACAGCGGCGAGACCGGACCGGCCTCCATGATCTCGCCGTGGTAGATCACCACCACCTCGTCGGCGATGTTCGCCACCACGCCGAGGTCATGGGTGATCAGCAGGATCGCCATGCCCAGCCGTTCCTGAAGATCGCGCAGCAGTTTCAGGATCTGCGCCTGGATCGTGACGTCAAGCGCCGTGGTCGGTTCGTCCGCGATCAGCAGCGCGGGGTCGCAGATCAGCGCCATGGCGATCATCGCGCGCTGCCGCATGCCGCCCGACAGTTCGAACGGATACATGTCGAACACCCGGGCGGGGCGCGAGAACCCCACAAGCGCCAGCATTTCCTCGCAGCGGGTGCGGATGGCGCGAGCGCTGTCCGGGGCGTGGATGCGCAGCACTTCGGATATCTGGTTGCCGATGGTGTGCAGCGCCGAGAAGCTGGTCATCGGTTCCTGAAAGATCATGCCGATGCGGCGGCCCCGGATTGCACGCATCCGCCGCCCGTCCTGCGGCAGCGACAGCAGGTCGACCGGCGCGCCGGAGCCCAGCGGATCGTCAAAGAGGATGCGGCCCGACACCTCGGCCGCGCGCGGCTGCAGGCCCATCACGCACTGGCTGAGCACCGACTTGCCCGACCCGCTTTCGCCCACCAGCGCGGTCACCCGGCCCGGCAGAACCCGAAGCGCGGCGCCGCGCAGCGCCTCGATCCGCGCATGCGGCAGCCGGAAGGACACGCGCAGATCCTCGACGCGCAAAAGGTCACGCCCGTGGGTCATACCGAACGCCCCTTGTCTGCACGCATCGCGCCCGCCCCTGCGGGATGTCCCCGCCTTGCCGGTTGCGACGGTATTGCAGGGCAGGCGCGCTGTCTATCGGCTTGCACCGGGCAGAGGCGGACGGCTTAACTTCATGCACCGGAACAGGCGGGACGCGCGAAATGGCACCGAAACAGGAACTGGATGCGGCGATCGCCGAGGCGCAGGCGGCCCGGCGTTCGGGCGACGCATCCCGGGCCCGGGCCGTTCTGGCCGCCGTGGCGGCGGGCCATCTGGCGCATCTGCCGCCGGTGACCGCGCTCGGGCTGAACCGGCGGCTGCATGCGGCGCTGCTGCGGCAGGCCAAGGCCGATGGCGACCCGGTGGCGCGGGTGGGGTTTCAGGCGCATCTGGTGCCCCCGCCCGAGGTGCTGGACGGGATCACCGCCGCCGGCGGCGCGCTGCGTCAGGCCATGGTGCAGGCAGCGGCGCGGCCGATCCCCCGGGTGATCCATCAGGTCTGGATCGGCCCGCGTCCCCTGCCCCCGACAATTCCGGCCTGGGCCGCCCATGCGGAACGGCAGGGGTGGCGCCACCGGCTCTGGCGCGCGGCGGATCTGGCGGCGGCGGGGCATGACGCCGGTCCGGTCTTTGCCGAACGGCTGGCGGCGGGGGACTATCCCGGTGCGGTCGACGCGGCGCGCTATGCCATCCTGCTGGCCGAGGGCGGGGTCTATCTGGATGCCGACTGGTATCCGGCACGCGACGACATCGGCCTCGATCACGCGATTCCCATGGCGGGTCTTGCCGCCCTGGCCGAGGACGTGCCGCGCCTGACCGGGCGCGGGTCGCTGCTGCTGGCCAATTCCCTGATCGCGGCGGCGCCGGACCATCCGGCAATCCGGCGGCTGGTCGAGATCCTGCCGCTGGCCGCTGCCGCCATGCCGGGCGCCCCGGCATGGTGGGCAACCGGCCCGCTGGTGTTCACGCTGGTCGCGCGGCAGGGGCCGGTGACAGTGCCCGCGCCCGGGATGGTGGAACCCGGCCTGCCCCCCGGCACCACGCTGGCCATGGCGATGGCGCGCGCGGCCGAGGTGCAGGCACGCGACGGCGGGATGCTGATTCCGTGGAAGCCGTGGGACGCGGCAGAGGGCTAGACCAGGTCGTGCCCCGTCAGCCAGCGGCAGCCGGGATGGTCGCGCGTCGCCGCGACCAGGGCATCGAGAAACGCCCAGGCGGCGCCGTCATGCACCAGATGGTGCGACAGAATTCCCACCGGCCCCCCAGCCTGCACCGCGCGCGCCGTCTCGGCCATCAGCGCATCGGCAGGCCGCCCGCCCCGGGTGCCCCGCCAGTCGATGATGTCCACCTGCGTGTTGACCTGCGGCAGGACCCCGGGCCGGTTCGGGCCAAAGACCGACAGCGCCCGGAACCCGAGGCGCGGCAGCGTCGCGACCACATCCGGCGAGATGCGGTTCCAGGGCGGGACCAGCATCGGCACGAAACGCGGGCCGTGCAGGGACGACAGGTGCGAGAATCCCGCCGCCAGGTCCCCGGCGACCGTCGCGGCGGGGCGATGCGCGCCCAGTTCCTGCGCCTTCTCGCCCGCCGCCGCGTGATTTGTGTGCCGCCAGCCATGAACCGCCACCGCGACCCCGGGCTGGGCCGCCAGCCGTCGGGCCAGATCGGCTCCGGATGGCGCGGGGATCGCCGCCACCGTCACCGGCACGCCGAGCGCGAGCAGACGGTCGAGCGCGTCGGTCGGCACCACCGCATCGTCGTCGCGCAGCCACAGATCGGCGGTCAGGCCGCGTTCGGCCGCTCCGTCCAGCACCCGGCGCAGCATGTCGGCCGTCATGCGGCGGCCGCCTGCCGCAGGGCCCGGTCGAACCCGCGCGCGGCCGAGGCCAGCGAATGCCGCGCGGCAACCCGCGCCTGTGCCGCGCCCGCCATGCGCGCCCGCAGCCCGTCATCGGCCACAAGGCGCGACAGACCCGCAGCCAGCGCCGCCACGTCGCCGGACCCGGCCAGAATCCCCGTCTCGCCGTCGCAGACGACCTCGGGCACGCCCGCGGTCCGGAACGCGACAACCGGCAGGCCCGCCGCCTGCGCCTCGAGATAGGCCAGGCCATAGGCCTCGCCGCAGCCCGGCCAGGCATAGACCGACCCCTGCGACATCAGGCGCAGGACGTCGTCCGGGGCCAGTTGCCCGGCAAGGCGCACCCGGTCACCGAACGGCGCGAACAGGGCGGCGACCTCGGCGCGCATCTCGCCATCGCCCGCCACCGTCAGCCGCCAGTCGCCGGAAACCCGCGCCAGCGCGGCGGCAAGGTGGCGATAGCTTTCCATCTTGTCGCCGGGGCGCATCATGGCAACGGTCACTAGATGGCCAGGCTCGGGCATGGGGGGCAGAGGCGTGGTGTCGACGAAAGGCGCCAGCCGCAGCGTGCGGACCCCGGGCAGCGCCTGATGCAGCCCGGCCTCGTCCCGCGCGGTCAGGCAGATGTTCAGCGCCGCCTGCGCGGCCCCCTCGCGCACGCGCGCCTGCATCGCGGCCCACAGCCCGATGTCGCGCCGCGCCGACAGCGATGTCTCGACCGTCAGATAGGGCAGGCCGAACCGCGCCCCAAGCGCGGGGCCGATCAGGTCGGGCGCCTTGTAGTAGGGGTGATAGCAGAGGAAGGCATCGGGCGGCCCCTCGGCGGCCCAGTCGGCGGCGATGCGGTCGCGTTCCGCCGCGGCGGTCGCGGCAATCCGGTCATGTCCGGCCCGGTCGGCCGGATCGCGCAGGAAGGCGCGCAGGTCCGACACGACGCCCGCCTGGTGACCGGCCACCGCCAGCGCGCGCAGGATCAGCCGCGCCATCAGGCGGTCGCCCGACGGCACCGGATGGTCGGGCGCCTTCAGCGGCGCGTAGAACGCGACGCGCATCCGCCCCCTAGCCCTGCCCCGCCACGGCCGCGCACAGCGCCGCATCGGCCAGCACATCCATGCAATCCGGCGAGCGCACGAAATCGTCATAGAACAGCGTCCAGGGATCGGGCGCGCCGTCGCGGTAGGGGCCGAACTTGAAATACTGGTTCTGGCCCAGACCCTTGTCGTTGTGCCCGACATTGCCCTTCACCGTCACGATGCGCTTGCCGTTGGCAAAGACCTCCAGATGGCCGGTCCCGTCCGGCCCCGGAAGCGACCAGATCGCAAAGTCGATCCAGCCATCGCCCGGCGCGGGCAGCGGATTGCCGTAGGTGACATGCAAGGTCCTGTCGGTGCAGGCCGTGAAGCGCGGATCATCGGCCTCGGAAAATCCCGGCGCGGCGGCAACCAGAAGGCGCATCTGGTTCGTCTCGGGGCGCAGCCAGGCGGGCGTCTGGCCCTCGGGACACGCGGCAATCCCGGTTCCCGGCGGGACCGAGGGCGGGGCGTGGTTCGTCTCGACCGTGATGAACAGCTTGCCGCGCGTCATCCGGAAGGCAAGGTAGGGGCTGAAATCGCCCTCGGCCTCGGGTCCGATCTCGCGCTTCCACTGCGCGATCAGGTAGCGATGGTCGTCCTGCGGGATCGGGTCGCCGAAGCGCACCGAAAACCCGTACCACACGCCCCGGTCATAGGGCACGCGCAGCGCCGTGCGTTCCCAGATCTCGGCGCGTTCCGAACAGCCGTCGTCGGTCGGTTTGCACAGCGACACGACCGACAGCTTCAGCGCGCCCTGACCGTTCCGCACCACTTCGGGCTGGAAGGTCACGGTGCCCGCCGCCTGTTCGGCGTTCTCGCGGTAGTAAAGCCCGCCATCGGCGGCAAAATCGGCACCCTCGAACCCATCGCGCAGAACCATTGCCGTCGGGTCGGCCAGCGCCGCCGCCGCCGTCATCGCCAGGGCAATCCCCGCAGTCACCGTTCCGCGCATCCGATCCTCCGCTGCCGCTCCGGCGACGAACCTAGCCGCGACATCGCGGCATGGCGACAGCTAAGTGATCCCGGGCGCCTTGACTTCACGGGGGAATGACCCGACCACCGCAGGGCTTTCACCGATATGGGAGGGTCCGATGCCGGATGCGCCTTACGACAGGCTGATGGCCGCGATCGCATCGCGCCAGGCGCGGGTGGGGGTGATCGGGCTGGGCTATGTCGGCCTGCCGCTGGCGATCGCGGTCGCGCGTGCCGGGTTCCCCGTGACCGGCTTCGACATCGACCCCGCCAAGATCGAGGCGGTGGCGGCGGGGCAGAGCTACATCGAGGCGGTGCCCGACATCGCGCTGCGCGAAGCGGTCTTCGCCGGCAGGTTCGCCGCGACAACCGATTTCGCGGCGCTTGGCGCCTGCGACGTGGTGGTGATCTGCGTCCCGACGCCGCTGACCCGCCACCGCGAACCCGACCTGTCCTTCGTCACGTCGACCTGCCGGTCGATCTCCGCCTGCCTGCGCCCGGGGCAGTTGATCGTGCTGGAATCCACCACCTACCCGGGCACGACCGACGGCCCGGTGCGCGCAATCCTCGAAGAGACCGGCCTGCGGTCCGGCAGCGATTTCTTCCTCGGCTTCTCGCCCGAGCGCGAGGACCCCGGAAACCGCGCCTTCGATACCGCGACGATCCCCAAGGTCGTGGCAGGTGACGGGGCCGAGGCGGGCGCACTGGTCGCCGCCTTCTACGGCGCCTGCGTCGACCGCGTGGTGCCGGTGTCCACGACCGCCACGGCCGAGGCGGTGAAGATCACCGAGAACGTGTTCCGCGCGGTGAACATCGCGCTCGTGAACGAGTTGAAGCTGATCTACGACGCGATGGGGATCGACGTCTGGGAAGTGATCGAGGCGGCCAAGACCAAGCCCTTCGGCTTCATGCCCTTCTACCCCGGCCCCGGGCTGGGTGGCCACTGCATCCCGATCGACCCGTTCTACCTGACCTGGAAGTCGCGCGAGTACGACATGACCACCCGCTTCATCGAACTCGCGGGCGAGATCAACGCCGGAATGCCCGCGCATGTGGTCGCTCGACTGGCCGAGGCGCTTGACCGGCGGCTGGGCCGCGCGCTCAGCCGCAGCCGGGTTCTGGTGCTGGGACTGGCCTACAAGAAGAACGTGCCCGACATCCGCGAAAGCCCGGCCCTGCGGCTGATCGAACTGCTGGAGGAACGCGGGGCCAGTGCCGCCTATCACGACCCCTTCGTGCCCGCCATTCCGCGCACGCGGGCCTATGGCGCGCTGATGGGGCGCGCATCGGTGCCGCTGGACGCCGCGACGATCGAGGGCTTCGACGCCGTGCTGATCGCCACCGACCACGATGCGCTCGACTATGCGCTGATCGCAGGACACGCCGCACTGGTGATCGACACGCGCAATGCCATCGCGCGGCGCGGGCTGCCGATGGACCGGGTGGTCAAGGCGTGACGCTGCCGCCCGTCGCCGTCATCGCCGACGCGCACCGCGCCGAGATCGCGGCCGACCCGGGCGCCGACGGCGTGGTGCTGAACGGCCGGCAGGTCTGGCTTCGGCCCTGGGACGACGTGGTGACGGCGTCACGCGCGGTGAACGAAAGCCCCGCGCTGTTCGACGCCGCGATCGAGCGGGTGCAGGCGCGCGGCATCCGGCATGTCGTCCTGCTGGGCGACTACACCGATGCGGGACAGACCGGCGCGACGGCCGCGCTGGCGGCACGGCTGGCCCTGTGGCGCGACCGGGCGGGACTGGTGTTCCACGCCCTGCCCGGCAACCACGACATGTGGGGCGTCGCAGGCAAGCACAGCGCCGCCCGCGTGCTGCGCGCCGACGGCGGCAGCGTCAGTGTCAGCAGCGACCCGGACCTGCCGGGCGCCGGGCCCGGCAGGATCCTGTCCCCCGGGATGCGCATCGCCGGGCAGGCCGATGCGCTGCGGGCGATGGCGGGCTTCGGCTACATGCGCCGCCCCGGCGATCTGCACTGGGAAAGCCCCTTCGGCGCGGACGACCGGCCAGACGCCCGCCAGCACGTCATGCAGGCGCGCGACGGCAGCGTTTCGCACCGCGTGCTCGACGCATCCTATCTGGTGGAACCGGCGGCGGGCCTGTGGCTGCTGATGCTGGATGCCAATGTCTGGGAACCGCGCCCGGGCATCGCCGACCCGCGCCGCAAGCGTGCCTTCCTCGACCCGTCCGATGCGGGCTGGACGGCCGTGGTGGCGCAGCGTCCCCGCCTGATCGACTGGGTTGCCGGGGTTGCGGCGCGGGCGCGGGCTGGCGGCAAGACGCTGCTGGCGCTGTCGCACTACCCCCTGCGCGATCCGTTCGGGGCTGCAGGCACGGGGCTGGGGCATCTGGGCCATGCCACGCTGTCGCGCCGGGCCCCGGACCCTGCGGTGGCACAGGTTCTGGCCGATGCGGGCGTCACGCTGCACCTTGGCGGCCACATGCACGTGCGGGGCGAAAGCCGGGGCGGCGGGCTCCGGGACGTGGCGGTGCCGTCGCTGGTGGCATGGCCGCCCGGCTTTGCGGTGGTGCACCCCGGCGATGGCGGGCGGGTCGAACAGGTCTCGCTGGGCGATGTGCCCTGCGATCGCGCGCTGATGGCGATCTATGCCGCGCAGGGCGCCGATGGCGAAGGCGCAGCGGCACGGACCATCGGTGACTTCCTTCTGGCGCAGGCGCGCGCGCGGGCGATCCGCCGCCACCTGCCGCGCGACTGGCCGCCGGGGGCCGCGGCGCTGCTGGCAGGCAGTCTGGCCGATCTGGCGCAGGGCCTGGGCCTGCCCGGCGATGGCGTCCTGGGCCGGGTGGCCGGACGCGATCTTGCGGCCGACTGGCATGTGCTGCGCCCTGGCGCCACCCCGGCCGAGGCGGCGATTCCCGCCGATCGCGCCCGCGCCTATGCCCGGCTGTCCGCCGCCCTGACCGCCAGCGCACCGCGCCTGCCCTCCGATCTGGCCGCGCTGGCACGGGTGATCGGGCACCTGTCGCGCCTTACCTCGGGGCTGGTCGCGCCAGACGGCGCAGCACCCTGACGGCCCCCTGCCCCGCCAGCCCGGCCAGCATTGTTCCGACCGACCAGACAAGCCCCGCGATCCCCGCAACCAGCGCCCAGCCGGTATCGACCAGCCGCACCGTCGCCCGCAGGAACCGTGTCTTGCCCAGGACCTCGGCCCGCCCGACAGCGCGCGGGCCCAGCGCCACGGCGGCATCCGCGACCCGCGTCGCCTCGGCACCGCTGTCGGCCAGCCGCATCAGGTGCAGCGCCCCCTCGGTGCCCAGGGCGGCGCGCATCCGCCCCGCATCCTCGGCAAGCCGGGCCAGCGGTGCCAGCGCATCGGGGCGGAACGCCCGCGCCACGTCGTCCAGGCTGCGTGCCCGGGCCAGCGCAGGCAGGTCGGCCCCGGCCCGGACACCGGCGATCACCGAGGCTTCCAGCGCGGGCGAAAGCACCCGCATGCCGCGCGCCGCCCGGGCCAGCGCCGCCCCCGCCTTGAGCGTCGCCGAACTGCCGCCCGAGGCCAGCACAAGGGCCGTCGCCCCCAGCCCGACGACCGACAATGCCAGATCCACCTCGTCGATCTCGTCGCCAAGCATCCAGTCCGTCCCCGCCTTGACGAGGCCGCGCACATCCTCGACCGGTGTCAGCAGGATCGGCCCCTTGCAGACCAGCACGTTCGACAGGGTGCAGGCCCGGATGTCCCAGGCGCAGGCAAGGCAGTCGTCGGCCATTGCCAGCATGCCGAAGTCGGCCGCGCGCAGATCGGCAAAGGTCTCGGGAAGAGGAACGGCACGCTCGGCAGCGACGGCGGCCAGCGCGTCGAGCGCAACCCAGTTGCGCGGGTCTTCGGCCAGCCGGGCGGCGATCAGGGCCGAAATCCGGTCGGGTGTGGCGGCGCGGGCCATGGCGCGGTCGGTCGCGGCCACGATCTCGGCCGCAGTGGCGGCACGCAGCGGCGCGAGCATCGGGTCGGCGGCGACCAGCGCCGCCGCCTGCCACGTCATCGCCGCCGCGCCGAGCGCGACAAGGAACAGGACGGCGCGCGCCGCCCGTCTCACCGGCGGCGAGACCGGATCATCCCCACGATGTCATGGACCTGATCCAGCACCGGCCGCGCGATGGCCTCGGCCCTGTCGGCCCCCTCGCCAAGGATACGGTCGATCTCGGCGGGGTCCTGCATCAGGTCGACCATGCGCGTCGTGATCGGTTCCAGCTTCGCCACAGCCAGATCGGCCAGTGCGGGCTTGAAGGTGCCGAAGGCGGCCCCGGCGTACTGGGCGATCACCTGTTCCGCACTGATGCCGCCAAGCGCGGCATAGATGTTGACCAGGTTGCGCGCCTCGGGGCGGTCCTTCAGCCCGTCCAGCGTTTCGGGCAGCGGCGCGGGATCGGTCTTGGCCTTGCGGATCTTCCTGGCGATGGTGTCGGCGTCATCGGTCAGGTTGATGCGGCTCTGGTCCGAGGGGTCGGACTTCGACATCTTGCTGGTCCCGTCGCGCAGCGACATCACGCGGGTGGCGGCGCCCTCGATCACCGGCTCGGTGATCGGGAAGAAGTTCACGCCGTAGTCGTGGTTGAACTTCATGGCGATGTCGCGGGTCAGTTCCAGGTGCTGCTTCTGGTCCTCGCCCACCGGCACATGGGTGGCCTTGTAGGCCAGGATGTCGGCGGCCATCAGCGAGGGATAGGCCAGCAGCCCCAGCGAGGAATTCTCGGCGTTCTTGCCGGCCTTGTCCTTGAACTGGGTCATCCGGTGCATCCAGCCGATGCGCGCCACGCAGTTGAAGATCCAGGCAAGCTCGGCATGGGCGGAAACCTGGCTCTGGTTGAACAGGATCGACCGCGCCGGGTCGATGCCTGCCGCGATGAAGCCCGCCGCCGCCTCGCGCGTCTGCCTGCGCAGCTTCTCGGGATCCTGCCAGACGGTGATCGCGTGCATGTCGACGAGGCAATAGACCGTCTCGATCCCCTCGTCCTGCTTTTCCACGAAGCGCTTCAGCGCGCCGAGATAGTTGCCGAGCGTCAGCCCCCCCGAGGGCTGGATGCCCGAGAAGATGCGCGTCGGGAAAGCCTGAGGCGTTTGGACCGGCTCGGCCATGGGATGCTCCGTCTGGTAATGGGTGCCGCGACGGCTTATCGCTGGCGGCACGGGGCGTCAATCACGGCCCCTGGAGACCCCGCGATGGACGACCGCAACGCCCCCCCGCTGAACCCGCTGCCGCCGGTGGTCTGGCTGCTGGCCCTGCCGGTGATCGCGATGGAGGTGGTCGTGGGCCTTGGCGCATCGGGGCTGGTGGGCGGCCCGGGGGCGGTCGGGTGGCGGCTGGATGCGGTGCAGCGGTTCGCCTTCTCGCCCGAGCTGGCGCGCTGGATGTGGGCGAACGACACCTGGCCCGCGGCGGGGATGATGCGGTTCGTCAGCTATCCGCTGGTGCATGTGAACCTGACGCACACGCTGTTCGTGGTGGTGTTCCTGCTGGCCCTGGGCAAGTTCGTGGGCGAGGTGTTCCGGGGGTGGGCGGTGCTGGCGGTGGTGCTGGGTGCGACCGTCGCCGGGTCGGTGAGCTATGCCGTGGTGCCCTGGATCGAGATGCCGATGATCGGGGGCTATCCGCCGGTCTACGGGCTGATCGGGGCCTTCACCTTCATCCTGTGGACGAACCTCGGCCAGCGGGGGGCGAACCGGGCGCGGGCCTTCACGCTGATCGGGATGCTGCTGGCGGTGCAGTTCGTGTTCGGGCTGCTGTTCGGGGGCGGGCCGGAATGGGTGGCCGACATCGCGGGCTTCGCGGCCGGGTTCCTGCTGTCCTTCGTGGTCAGCCCGGGGGGCTGGGCGCGGGTGGTGGCGAAGCTGCGGGACCGATAGCGTGGGGCGTCCCACGATGGGACATTTTTTAATGTCAACGATTCCAATGGGTTGGGGTGTTCGTCTTAACCACTTTTTAACACTCGCCCCGGGCCCCCTTCGGCCCGGGTCACGGGTGCCTGCCGGTCAGGCGCGTTCCAGAACCTCGACACAGAGCACGGTCGGCAGGTGGCGGGCGATTTCCTGCCAGCTGTCGCCTTCGTCGGTGCTGGCAAAGACCGACCCCGAGTTGGTGCCGAAATAGACGCCGGCAGGTTCCGCCGTATCGCCCGCCATGGCCTGCCGCAGGACGGTGAAGAAGCAGCCGCGCTGTGGCAGCCCGTCGCGCATCGCGGCCCAGGTGGCGCCGCCGTCGCGCGACCGCCAGACCGCCGCCGCCGCATCGGGCGGATAGCGCCCTGCCATGTCGCCGTTGAGCGGCAGCGTCCAGACCGTCTGCGGGTCGCGCGGATGCACACGGATCGGGAAGCCGAAGGTCGAGGGCAGGCCCGCCGTGATGTCATCCCAGCTGCGCCCGCCGTCGTTGCTGCGGAACACGCCATGATGGTTCTGCTGGTAGAGCACGTCGCCCTTGCCCCCGGGCGCCCGCATCATGTTGTGCACGCAATGGCCGGTGTCGCCGTCCTTCGGTGCCGCCGGATGGTCGTGATGGCAGGCCTCGGCATTCGACAGCCGGTTGCGGCGTTCCCATGTGGCGCCGCCATCCTCGGAGGCGAAGACACCGGCGGCCGAGATGGCGACCCACAGCTTTGCCGGGTCGGCCGGATCGGCGACGATGGTGTGCAGCGTCAGCCCGGCCGCACCGGGTTGCCAGCTGTCGGACGAGGGGTGATCGGTCAGGCCGCGCAGTTTCTGCCAGGTCCGGCCGCCGTCGTCGCTGGCCACCAGCGTCGCGGGCTTGGCACCGGCATAGAGCCGGCCATGGGCGTGGGCCAGCGACCAGATCTGGGCGAATTCATCGGCAAAGGGCGGATCTCCGGGCTGCCAGCCGATCATTGCCGCGAAATCGGCATCGTTCGCGGCCCATTCGTCCATCTGACCCTTCGTCAGCTTTGACAAGGTCCAGCCGGTTCCGCCGTCGTCGCTGCGCCAGACCCCCGCGCCGAACCAGTCGCCCCCGCCGCCTGCCCAGATCGTGCCGGTCGCCGGGTCGCCGGTGGCGTGGTTGATCGGCCAGCCACCGCAGAACGGGCCGGACAGGCGCCAATCCTGACGGTCGCCGGAATCTTCCAGCAGAAACAGTCCTTTGGTCGTTCCGACCATGAGTGTCCTGGGGGTGTGCATCGCGCCTCTCCTCGCCTGCCGCAGGGGAAGGCTACGCCGGTTCGGCGCTTTCGGAAACCCCCGGCGGCAGCGGATCAGGGCTTGCGGCGGAAAGCGGCGGCCAGTTCGGCCAGGCGGAACGCGCCAAGCGCCGCGCCGGCGGCGAAGTACACCGCGATCCCGGCGGCCACCAGCAGCGCAAGCGCCAGATAGCGCAGGCCGGGCAGCCCCAGCATCGGCCCGAGCAGCAGCGCCACGCCCCAGAGCGCGCCCCCCATCACCACCGAGGCCAGCGCGATGCGCGGCAGGCGATGGCGGAACCGGTCGTCGAAGGCGGCCGCCTCGCCCATCCCGCGGGTGCCGCGCCAGAGCTGCCAGACCATCGTCCAGCCCGCGACGGTGGTCGCCAGCGCCGCCGCCATGAAGCCGATCACCGGCATCAGCGACACGGCAAGGGCGGCGTTGACCAGCATCGAGACGACGGCATAGCGGAACGGGCGGCGCGTATCCTCGCGCGCGTAGTAGAGCGGCTGGAACACCTTGTGCAGCACGAAGGCGGGCAGGCCCAGCCCGTAGGCGGCGAGGGCCAGCGCGGTGGCCGCCGTGTCGTCGGCGGTGAAGGCGCCGCGTTCGAACAGCACCGCGCAGAGCGGCATGGCGATGACGACCAGCGCCACCGCCGCGGGCAGCGTCAGCGCCAGGGCGAATTCGCTGCCACGGTTGAAGCTGTCGCGGCCGCCCTGGGCATCGCCCGCCTGCAGGCGGCGGCTGAGATCGGGCAGCAGCACGGTGCCGATGGCGATGCCCACAACCCCCAGCGGCAACTGGTACAGGCGGTCGGCGTAGGACAGCCAGGCCACCGCGCCCTCGGTGAAGCTGGCGACCTGGCGGCCGACCAGCAGGTTGACCTGCACCACGCCACCGGCCAGCACGGCGGGCGCGGCGATCACCAGAAGGCGCCGCAGGTCGGGGGTGAGGCGCGGCCAGCCGGGCGAGAACGAGAAGCCCAGCCTGCGGGCGGCAAACCAGGTGAACGCCAGCTGCGCGATGCCCGTCACCGGCACCGTCCAGGCCAGCGTCAGCCCCATGTCCCAGCCCGCGCGGTCGGCGACCAGCATGGCGGCGATGAACATCAGGTTCATCAGCACCGGGACGAAGGAGGCCTCGGTGAAGCGGCCATGCGCGTTCAGCACGCCCGAGATCAGCGCCACCAGCGAGATGAATAGGATGTAGCAGAACGAGATGCGGCCGAAGAGCACGGCGAGGTCGAACCGTTCGTCGCCGGAAAAGCCCGCGGCCATCGCCCAGACCAGCCAGGGCATCAGCAGCGTGCCCGCCACCGCGAACAGCAGCAGGATGCCGCCCAGCCCGTTGAAGGCATCGCGGGCGAAGGCGCGGGCGTCGCCGCCGCTTTCGAGCTTCTTGGAGAAGAGCGGCACGAAGGCCTGGTTGAACGCGCCCTCGGCAAAGAAGCGGCGGAACATGTTGGGCAGGCTGAAGGCCACGAGAAAGGCCTCGGCCACCGGTCCGGCGCCGAGATAGGCCGCCATCATCACGTCGCGCACGAAGCCCGCGCCGCGCGACAGCAGCGTCCAGCCGCCGACGGTGACGAAGCCGCGGATCAGGCGGACGGGCTTCATCCCTTCGCGCGCTCCGCACCCTCGGCGATGGCCTGGCGCAGCTTGCGTTCCAGCGCCTCCTGCTTCGACCGGGCGTGCAGCTTGAGGCCGAACATGTCCTTGACGTAGAAGGTGTCGACCACCTGGGCGCCATAGGTCGCGATGACCGCGCTGGCGATGTAGATGTTGTTGTTCGCCAGGGTTCGCGTCAGGTCATACAACAGTCCGGGGCGGTCGCGGGTGTCGACCTCGATGATCGTGTAGATGTCGGACCCGTCGTTGTCGAAGATGATGTGGGTGGGAAAGCGGAACTCGCGCTCGCGCTTCTTCATGCGGTCCTTGTCGCGGAACGCCTCGCGGGGGACGACCTCGCCCTTGAGGGTGCGCGCGATGACGGTCCGGAGACGGGGCAGGCGGCTGTCCTCGTAGGGGTGGCCGTCGGCATCCTGCACCCAGAACACCGCCGTCGCGTAGCCGTCCTTCGAGGTATAGGTGCGCGCATCCACCACGTTCGCCCCGGCCAGCGTCAGCGCCCCGGCAAGGCGCGAGAAGATGCCGGGGTGGTCGGCCAGTGCGAAGGCCGCGCGGGTGGCGTCGCGGTCGGGGTCGGGATGCAGGTCGATGCGGATTTCGGCATCGCCGATGCCGCGCAGCAGGCGGGCGAACACCTCCTGCGTTTCGGTCGGCAGGCCCTGCCAGTAGGGCGCGTAGTGCCGTGCCAGTTCCGCCTCGATCTCGGCGGGGGACCAGCCGGACAGGCGGGGCCGCAGCAGGCCCTTGGCCTCGTCCTCGCGGTTCACGCGGTTGACGGCCTCGAGCCCGCCCTCCAGCGCCGCCGCGGTGTCGCGGTAGAGCTTGCGCAGCAGCATGGCCTTCCAGTTGTTCCAGGTGGTCGGCCCGACACCGCGGATGTCGCAGACCGTCAGCACGGTCAGCAGGTCCAGCCGCCTGCGGGTCTTCACCGCCTTGGCGAAGTCGCGCAGCGTGCGGGGGTCGGACAGGTCGCGCTTCTGCGCCATGTCGGACATCAGCAGGTGATGGCGCACCAGCCATTCGACGGTTTCGCTTTCCTCGGGGTCGAGGCCCAGCCGGGGGCAGATGCGGCGCGCGAGCTGGGCGCCCAGGATCGAATGGTCCTCGGGTCGGCCCTTGCCGATATCGTGCAGCAGGAGCGCGACATAGAGCACCCGCCGGTTCACCCCCGCCTTGAGGATGCCGCTGGCCACGGGCAGTTCTTCCACCAGTTCGCCGCGCTCGATCTGGTCCAGCACGCTGATCGTCTGGATGATGTGCTCGTCCACCGTGTAGTGGTGGTAGACGTTGAACTGCATCATCGCCACCACCGGCTCGAATTCCGGCAGGAAGGCCGACAGGACGCCCAGTTCGTTCATCCGGCGCAGCGCGCGTTCGGGATTGCCGTGCTTCAGCATCAGGCCGAGGAAGATGTCGGCGGCGGCGGGGTCGGCGCGCATCGCGTCGTCGATCAGGTGCAGGTTCGCCGCAACCAGCCGCATCGCGTTGGGATGGATCAGATAGCCGGTGCGCAGGCCTTCGTCGAACAGGCGCAGCAGGTTCAGCTTGTCCGACAGGAAGGCGCCCGGGTCGGCCACGTCGATGCGGCCATGCAGCAGGCGGTAGCCCGCCGCCACCTTCCGGGGCCTGCGCAGAAGGCCCGCGATCGCGCTTTCCAGCCGCGCCTCGGGCTTGACGTGCCGCGCCTCGAGCCCGGTCAGGAAGATGCGCGTCAGCTCGCCGACCCTGGTCGCGTGGCGGAAGTAGTCCTGCATGAAATGCTCGACCGCCCGCCGTCCGCCGGTGTCGCGGTATCCCATGCGCGCCGCAACCTCGACCTGGGCGTCGAAGGTGAGCTGATCCATGGCGCGGCCGGCGATGTAATGCAGGTGGCAGCGCACCGCCCAGAGGAAATCCTCGGCCCGGCGGAAGGTCTCGTATTCATCGCGGGCGAACAGGCCCGCATCGACCAGACCGGCGGCAAAGGGCACGCGGTGCAGGTACTTGCCGATCCAGTAGAGCGTCTGCAGGTCGCGCAGGCCGCCCTTGCCCTCCTTGACATTGGGTTCGAGCATGTAGCGCTGGCCACCCTGCCGCTTGTGCCGGTCGGCGCGTTCGGCGAGCTTGGCCTCGATGAACTGCGGGCCGGTGTTGCGGAACAGGTCGGACCACAGCCGGTCATCCAGTTCGTCGGCCAGCGGGCGGTACCCGCTCAGGAAGCGATGTTCCAGCAGCGCCGTGCGGATGGTGATGTCATCGCGGCCGAGGCGGATGCAGTCCTTCACCGTGCGGCTGGCATGGCCGACCTTCAGCTTCAGGTCCCAGAGGATGTAGAGCATCGTCTCGATCACGCTTTCCGCCCAGGGCGTGATCTTCCACGGGGTCAGGAACAGCAGGTCGACATCGGAATGCGGCGCCATCTCGGCCCGGCCATAGCCCCCCACGGCCAGCACCGCCAGCCGTTCGGCCCCGGTCGGATTGGGCAGCGGATGCGCGATGGTCGTGGCGACGCCCAGCGTCGCGGTCACGAGGTCGTCGGTCAGCCGCGCCTGCGCGCGGATCAGCGCGCGGGCATCGAGCGGGCGGTCGGCGAAGGCCGCGGCAAGACGGGCCTGGGTGTCGGCCCGGGCGGCGGCAAGGTGGCGCACCGCGATGGCGCGCAGCCCGCCGGTCGCCCCGCGCGCCTCGTCCGCGATGGCCTGCACAAGGTCCCCGGCATCAGGCATCGTGTCGAGGAACGGGGGTGTGGGGACGCTGCCCGCCACGGCGGTCGCCATGGCGGGGTCCTGCGGCCGGTCGCCCGGCTCAGAACCCGGCGCCGGCAAAGCTGCGTGGGGCCGGGTCAATCACCAACACCTGGTTGTTGCGGATCGTGGCCACCGCCAGCCCGCGTTCGTTCGTGCCGTCGGCGCGCAGCCGGAAGATGCCGTTCACCCCCACGAAACCCGAGTTCTGGGTCAGCGCCCCCCCGGTCAGCGCGTTGGACTGGCCGTTGCGCACCAGCGCGCCGATGGCCGCGATCCCGTCATAGGCGAGGCCCGAGATCGGATGCGGCGGCTCGCCGAAGGCGGCCTGGTAGCGCGACTGGTACTGCTGGTAGAGCGCGGGATCGGGCAGCGCGAACCAGCCGCCCTGCACCGAGGGCAGGCCGAGCGTGGCCTGCGGGATATCCCATCGCGTCAGGCCGATGAACTGCTGGCCGGTCAGCCCCGCATCGCGCAGGAGCTGGGTGACAAGCGGCAGCGCCCCGGCCGTGTCGGCCGTCAGGAACAGCGCGTCGGCCCCCGCGGCCCGGGCCGAGGCGGCGATGCCGGGCACCGCCTGGGCGATGCCGTTCTGGCTGAATTCATAGCCTTGGGTCGCGACAACCGCCCCGCCCGAGCGCGCCACGCCCTGCTGGATCGCGGCGCGACCCAGCTCGCCCGCCGCCGTGCGGTCATGCACCACCATGATGCGCCGCTTGCCCTGGCGGCTGGCATAGGCCGACAGCCGCTCGGCGGTGTTGCGGAATGTCGGGCCCAGCACGAAGACGTTGCCGCCCGCGATGTCGGGATTGTTCGAGAAGGACAGCACGTTGATCCCGCGCGCCGCCATCGCGACGCCCGCGGCATTGGCCTCCTGCGCGAAGACCGGGCCGAGGATGATGCGCGCCCCCTCGTCCGCGGCGCGGATCGCCATCGCCTGGGCCTGCGCCGGCTGGCCGCCGGTCTGGTAGACCCGCAGGTCGATGCGCGCGGCCGAGCCGAGGTCGGAAATCGCCAGCCGTGCCGCGTTCTGCAGGCTGCGCGCCAGCAACTCGTCGGACGCCTGCCCCGATCCGCCGGGCACGAGCAGCGCCACCGGCACCGGCGCCGAGGTGTCGATCAGCGGGCCGCCGCCCGGCGAGGTCACGGTGCAGGCCGCCAGCATGCCGAAGGACAGGACGGCACCGACGCGCCGGAGCGCCTTGCGGGCGCGGGAAAGCCAAGACACCATGCGACAACCTCGTGACCAAGCGGACTTGCGTTGCGGGGACACTAGGGCGAAGCCTGCGCGATGTAAACTTCGCCGGAAGCGGGGACGGGCCGATGAGCGACAGAGACCTGCCGACCGCCGGGGCTGCCGCGCCGGTTCCCGCCGATGCGGCGGCCGGCGGCGCGGCGCGCCGTGTCCGGCTGGACCCGGGGCTGTACGTCGTCGCCACCCCGATCGGGGCGGCGCGCGACATCACGCTGCGCGCGCTCGACATCCTGGCCTCGGCCGATGTGCTGGCGGCCGAGGACACGCGGACGCTGCGCCATCTGATGGAAATCCACGGCATTCCGGTGGCCGGGCGCCCGCTGGTGCCCTACCACGACCACAACGGCCCGGCCGCCCGTCCCCGCCTCCTGGCCCTGCTGGGCGAGGGCCGGTCGGTGGCCTATGCCTCCGAGGCCGGCACGCCGCTGGTCGCCGATCCGGGGTTCCAGCTGGCGCGGGCGGCGGCGGCGGCGGGACATCCCGTCCTGGCGGCCCCCGGGGCATCGGCGGTGCTTGCCGCGCTGACCGTGGCGGGCCTGCCGACGGACCGGTTCCTGTTCGCCGGGTTTCCCCCCGCAGCGGCCGCCGCGCGGCTGGCCTTCCTGCGCGAGGTCACGGCGGTTCCGGCGACGCTGGTGCTGTTCGAATCGCCGAGACGGATTCACCGATTGTTAGATGATCTGCGCACAACATGCGGAGAAGGGCGCCAGGTGGCGGTCTGCCGCGAACTGACGAAACGACATGAGGAGATCCTGCGCGGACGGCTGGACGAGGTGATGCGCCGGATGGGCGATACCGACCCGCGGGGCGAGATCGTGGTGGTGCTGGACCGGGGCGAGGCCGCGGTGGCCAGCGCCGCCGACGCCCGGGCCGCGCTGGCGGCGGCGCTGCCCGGGCGATCGCTGCGCGACGCAGCGGCCCTGGTGGCGCGGGACCTGGGCCTGCCGCGGCGCGACGTCTATCAGATGGCGCTGCGGATGTCGGGAACGCCGGACGGCGAGGACGATTGAACGGGCAGCCGGGCCCGCCGCGGCGCGGCCGGATCGACGGCCATCCCGCGGGGCGGGCGTGACCAAGGCCGGGCGGGCGTGAACGGCGGATGGTTCGGTGTCGGCGGCCGGCGGGCGGGCAGCGAACGTCGGGCCCGGCGGAAACCGGGAACGGATGGGCGGGAAGCGGGTGAACGGATGACGGGAAAACGGTCCTATCTTGCGGGTCTTGCGGCAGAGGACGCCGTGGCGCGGCACTACGGGCGCAGCGGGCGGCCGATCGCGGCGCGGCGCTGGCGCAGCACCGCGGGCGAGATCGACCTTGTCGCGCGCGAGGGTGCGGAGATCGTCTTCATCGAGGTGAAGCAGGCGGAAACGCATGCGGCGGCGGCCGAACACCTCGGGCGGCGGCAGATGGACCGCATCTGCGCCTCGGCCGCGCTCTATCTCGCGGGCGAACCGGCCGGATCGCTGACGCCCATGCGGTTCGATGTGGCGCTGGTGGACGCGCTGGGGCGGATCGCGATCGTCGAGAACGCCTTCGCGGCCTGAGCGCGGCTTGCAACCGCCCCGGGCTTCGGGCATCCACGGTTGCGGAAACGGCGGAAGGCGGGCATGGCGATGAAGGTTGCGTTGCAGATGGACCCGATCGGATCGGTGAACATCGAAGCCGACAGCACGTTCCGGATCGGGCTGGAAGCCCAGGCGCGCGGGCACAGCCTGTTCTTCTACACGCCCGACATGCTGAACTTTCGCGAGGGTCGCGTGCTGGCGCGGGGCTGGCCGGTCGAGTTGCGGCGGGTGAAGGGCGACCACGTGCGCTTTGGCGAGGCGGCCGAGGTCGACCTGGCGGATTTCGACGTGGTCTGGCTGCGCCAGGATCCGCCTTTCGACATGGGCTACATCACGACGACGCATCTGCTGGAACTGGTGCATCCGAAGACGCTGGTGGTGAACGATCCGTTCTGGGTGCGCAATTCGCCGGAAAAGCTGCTGGTGCTGCGGTTTCCGGGTCTGACGCCGCCGACGCTGGTGGCGCGCGACCTGGCGACGATCCGCGCGTTCCGCGCGCAGCATGGCGACGTGATCCTGAAGCCGCTCTACGGCAACGGGGGGGCCGGGGTGTTCCGGCTGGACCCGAACGACCGCAACCTCGCCTCGCTGCACGAGCTGTTCACCGGCATCAGCCGCGAGCCGCTGATCGTGCAGAAATACGTGCCCGACGTGGTGAAGGGCGACAAGCGGATCATCCTGGTGGATGGCGAGGCGGTCGGGGCGATCAACCGGGTTCCGCAGGCGGGCGAGACGCGGTCGAACCTGCATGTCGGCGGCAGGGCGGAGCCGGTCGGGCTGACCGCCCGCGACCGCGAGATCTGCGCGGCTATCGGGCCGATGCTGCGCGAGAAGGGGCAGGTGTTCGTGGGCATCGATGTGATCGGCGACTGGCTGACCGAGATCAACGTGACCTCGCCCACCGGCATCCAGGAGCTGGAGCGGTTCGACGGCACCAGTGCGGCGGCCCGCATCTGGGAAGCGATCGAGGCCCGGCGCGCCGCCTGACCCGGCCGGGCCGTTCCGCGGCGTCCCACGATGGGACGCCAGGCCAGCCAAGCGTTTTCAATGGCTTGCCTGACAGAATTCACCGCTTGTTAAGGATTGACCCGGCGCTATCCGGTGGCGGCGAAGCTGAGGCGATAGCCCACGGCCTCGGCCACGTGGGGGCGGCGGACGGTGTCGGAGCCCGCGAGGTCGGCGATGGTGCGGGCCACCCGCAGGACGCGGTGGAACCCGCGCGCGGTCAGTCCGAAGCGGTCGGCGGCGCGGGCCAGGAGATCGCGCCCTTCGGCGTCGGGCGTGGCCACCTGTTCGAGAAGCCGCCCCTCGGCCTCGGCATTCACCCGGACGCCCGGGGCATCGGCGTAGCGGCGGCTCTGGCGGTCGCGGGCGGCCGCGACCCGGGCGGCGACGCTGGCCGAGCTTTCGCCGTCGGAGGGCAGGTCGAGGTCGCGCCAGGCCACCGGCGGCACCTCGACCCTGAGATCGAAGCGGTCCATCAGCGGGCCCGAGATGCGGCCGAGATAGTCCTGGCCGCAGGCGGGCACGCGGGCGCAGGCCCGGGCCGGATCGGTCATGAAGCCGCAGCGGCAGGGGTTGGCCGCCGCCACCAGAAGGAACCGGCAGGGATAGCGCACATGGGCGTTGGCGCGGGCGACCACCACCTCGCCCGTCTCGATGGGCTGGCGCAGGGTTTCGAGGACG
The DNA here is from genome assembly GCA_019454225.1 of Paracoccaceae bacterium. Classification (NCBI taxonomy): domain Bacteria; kingdom Pseudomonadati; phylum Pseudomonadota; class Alphaproteobacteria; order Rhodobacterales; family Paracoccaceae; species Paracoccaceae bacterium. Next base: position 3,742,456 of record CP075370.1, read on the forward strand.
GCGCGCGGAAATTCGGGAAACTCGTCCATGAACAGGACGCCGTTGTGGGCCAGGCTGATCTGGCCGGGCTTGGCGCCCTTGCCGCCGCCAACGATGGCGGCCATCGAGGCGGTGTGGTGGGGTTCGCAGAACGGCCGCGTGCGGCTGATGCCGCCCTCGCCCATCAACCCGGCAAGCGACTGCACCATCGAGGTTTCCAGCGCCTCGACCGCCGAGAGCGGCGGCAGGATGCCGGGCAGGCGGGCCGCCAGCATGGACTTGCCCGAACCCGGCGGGCCGACCATCAGCATGTGATGGCGTCCGGCGGCGGCGATTTCCAGCGCGCGCTTGGCGCGTTCCTGCCCCTTCACATCCGCGAGGTCGCGCGCGAAAGGCGGCGCGATCACCTCGCCCGCCTCGGCCGCCGCGATGGGGGACTGGCCGGTGTAGTGGCGGATCACCTCGTCCAGCGAGGCGACGCCCAGCACCTCGCAGCCACCGACCCAGGCGGCCTCGGCACCGCAGGCGCGCGGGCAGATCAGCGCGCGGTCGCCTTCTGCCGCGGCCATGGCGGCGGGCAGCGCCCCGGCCACCGGCAGGACCCGGCCATCGAGCGACAGCTCGCCCAGCGCCACGGCGCCCGCCACCTCATCCGCGGGGATGATGCCCAGCGCCGCCAGCAGCGAGAGGGCGATGGGCAGGTCGAAGTGCGAGCCTTCCTTGGGAAGGTCGGCGGGCGCGAGGTTCACCGTGATCCGCTTGGACGGCAGGGCGATGGCCATGGCAGAAAGCGCGGCGCGCACACGCTCCTTCGCCTCGCTGACCGCCTTGTCGGGCAGGCCGACGACCCCGAAGGAGGGCATGCCGGGGGCGACGGCGCATTGCACCTCGACCATCCGCGCCTCGACCCCCTCGAAGGCCACCGTATAGGCCCGCGCAACCATTGCCGCCCCGCCCGTTCATCTTCGTTAACGGGTAGGCGGGAATGGTTTACGATCGGTAAAGGGCCATGAAGGCGGGCCATGCCTCGGGGTCGGCTGCGGTCTTGTCGCGGCAGAAGGCATTGCAGAAGCCGAAGCGGCGGCCATCCAGTTCCAGCACGTCGGTCACCGGCCCGCCGGAATAGGGACAGGCCGCGTTCTCGGCCTCGGTGCCGCCGACCGCGCGGGCGGGCAGGGGCGCGGGGCCGGGCCAGGGGCGGCGCGGATAGGCACGGCGGTAGAAATCCTGGTCGGGGCCGTCGACGAGGCCCATGGCGCGCCAGCGGCGGAACGACGGGTGCGCCAGATGCGCCCGCACATAGGCCATGGCCGCCTCTGGCACGGGCAGGTTGTAGGTGGCGATGCGGGTCGCCACGGGGGCGAAGAACACGTCGGCCACAGAGTAGGCGCCGCACAGCCAGGGCCCGGTCGCCCCGGTCTGTTCGCGCGCCCAGGCCCAGATCGCCTGCAACCGGTCGAGATCGGCCAGCACCGCAGGGGGCGGGTCGCAGCCTTCGTAGCTGACGCGGAGGTTCATCGGGCAGTGGCTGCGCAGCGCGGTGAAGCCCGCGTGCATTTCCGACGCGAGCGACCGTGCCACGGCGCGGGCCGCCGGTTCCTCGGGCCAAAAGCCTGCGCGCGGATGACGGCTGGCCAGTTCCTCGGCGATGGCCGCGCTTTCCATGACCACCGTGCCCTCGGGCATCCGCAGCGCGGGCACGGTGCGGGCGGGGGCGAATTCGGCGAGCAGGGCGGGCAATTCGTCGGTATAGAGCCGCGCCCGGCGGATCGACACGGGAATGCCGAAGGCGTCGAACAGCAGCCAGCCGCGCAAGGACCAGCTGGAATAGGCGCGGTCGCCGATGGCGAGGGTGTAGCCGTCCATGGGATGTCCTTTCGGCGGGGTGCGGGCCGGATCGGCGCCGGTCGACCCTGCCTAGCGCCGCATCGCCCCGCGCACAAATGCCGTTGCGTGGTCCTTGGCATCACGGAACGTGATTGATCTGTGCCACCTGCCAGCCCGAGGGGGTGGTGGCGATGCGGGTCAGCGACAGGGTTTCGATTCGCTGCGACAGGACCGCGCCGGGGGCGGCGCCGGTGGCGATCTGGAGGGCGGCGAGGATGGCGCCGAAATGCGCGACCACGACGACATCGCCGCCAAGCGTCAGGTCGGACAGCGCGCCGGACAGGCGGCGCGACAGGTCGGCCCAGCTTTCGCCCCCCGGCGGCGCGACGGGGTCGCCGTTCCAGAAGGCGCGCGTCAGGCCGGGGTCGCGGGCGGCGGCCTGGTCGGCGGTCAGCCCCTCCCAGGCGCCGAAGTGGATTTCGCGCAGGCGCGGGTCATGCGGCAGGCGGCGGCGCGGGCCCTGGATGGCATCGGCGGTGGCGACCGCGCGCCGCAGGTCGGAGGACACGACCACAGCCGTGGCGGGCAGGGCGGCCGAAAGGCGCGACAGCGCGGCGGTGTCCGACAGGTCGGCGGGCAGGTCGGTCCAGCCGGTCATGGCGCGCGCGTGGGTGGGGCCGTGGCGCACCCACCAGAACCGCGTCATGCGCCGTCGCCGGGCATCGTGCCCTTCAGCACCAGCGGCAGGCCCGCCCAGACCGCCACCGCCAGACCGGACGCGGCCGCAAGCCGCTGGTTCAGGCGCCCCTGGGCGTCACGAAATGCGCGGGCCAGCGCGTTTTCCGGCACGATCGACAGCCCCACCTCGTTCGTGACGACGACGACGGGCGCGGCGCAGGCGGCCAGCGCGGCCATCAGTCCGTCCTCCTCGGCCGCGAGGTCGCCCCCGGCCAGCATCACGTTGGTCAGCCACATCGTCGCGCAGTCCAGCAGGACGACGGCGCCGGGCTGCACGGCCGACAGGGGTGCGGCCAGGTTGCGCGGCGCCTCGACCGTGCGCCAGCCGGGCCTGCGGGCGCGATGGATGGCGATGCGGATGCGCATCTCGTCATCGCGCGCCTCGGCGGTGGCCATGTAGACCGGCGCCCGGCCGGTGCCTGTCACAAGCCGTTCGGCGAGCGCGGATTTTCCGGACCGCGCCCCCCCGATCACGAGCGACAGCGGCGGGAGTGAAAATTTCGTCAACGTCATTGATCCGCTCCGTCCAGCTCTCCGTATCCCCTTTCGAAAGCAACAAAACGACACAGGGGATACGTCATGGCTTTCGACGGCTATACCGATCAGTCCGTGTCACGCCAAGCGATGAAAGCCGAACTTCTGGATGCCGAGACCGAGCTGCGACTGGCCTATGCCTGGCGCGACCGGCGGGACGAACAGGCGCTGCACCGCCTGATCACGGCCTACATGCGGCTGGCCATCAGCATGGCCGCCAAGTTCCGCCGCTATGGCGCCCCGATGAACGACCTGATCCAGGAGGCCAGCCTGGGCCTGATGAAGGCGGCCGACAAGTTCGACCCCGACCGGGGCGTGCGGTTCTCGACCTATGCGGTGTGGTGGATCAAGGCGAGCATCCAGGACTATGTGATGCGCAACTGGTCGATGGTGCGCACCGGGTCGACGTCCAGCCAGAAGGCGCTGTTCTTCAACCTGCGCCGGGTGCAGGCCAAGCTGGAGCGCGAGGCAGCGCAGGCGGGCGAGCGGCTGGACGCGCATCAGTTGCGCGAGAAGGTGGCGCATGAGGTCGGCGTGCCGCTGGCCGATGTGGAGATGATGGAGGGCCGGCTGTCCGGGTCGGACTTTTCGCTGAACGCCACGCAGTCGTCGGACGAGGACGGGCGCGAATGGATCGACGCGCTGGAGGATGACGGCGCGCAGGCCGAGACGCTGGTGGAGGCCAGCCACGACACCGCGCGGCTGCGCGGCTGGCTGGTCAATGCGATGCGGGCGCTGAACAGCCGCGAGCGGTTCATCGTGACCGAGCGGAAGCTGCGCGACGAGCCGCGCACGCTGGAAAGCCTGGGCGAGGAGCTTGGCCTTTCCAAGGAACGGGTGCGCCAGCTTGAGGCCGCAGCCTTTGCCAAGATGCGGAAGTGCCTTGAGGCGCAGTCGCGGGAAGTCCATAACTTCCTCGCATGAGAACCTGTCTGGCCCTCCTGCTCTGGCCGCTGGCGGCCGGGGCCGGGCCGGTGCTGCCGGACGACCTGCTGCGGCTGCCCTCTGCCGATGTGGTGATCCTGGGCGAGGTTCACGACAATGCCGCGCACCACGACCATCAGGCGCGGGCGGTTGCCGCGATCGGCCCCGCGGCGCTGGTGTTCGAGATGCTGACACCCGAACAGGCCGCGGCGGCCGCGGGCGTGGACCGTTCCGACCGCGAGGCGCTGGATGCCGCGCTTGGCTGGACGGGTTCGGGCTGGCCGGACTTTGCGCTTTACCACCCGATCCTGGCGGCGGCGCCCGCGGCGGCCATCATTGGCGGCGCCCTGCCCCGGGCCGAGGTGCGGCGCGCGATGACCGAGGGGGCCGATGCGGTGTTCGGCGCGGGGGCTGCGGCCTACGGGCTGGCCGAACCGCTGCCGCCCGATGATCAGGCGGCCCGCGAGGCGGCGCAGCAGGAGGCGCATTGCAACGCCCTGCCCGCCGAGATGCTGCCGGGCTTTGTCGCGGCGCAGCGGCTGCGCGACGCGGTGCTGGCGCGCACGGCGCTCGCGGCGCTGGCCGAACACGGCGCGCCGGTGGTGGTGATCGCGGGCACCGGGCATGCGCGGCGCGACGAGGGCATTCCCGCCGCGATGGCCGGCGCCGCGCCGGATGTGCGGGTGCTGTCGGTGGGACAGGTGGAATCGGACCCCGGGCCCGACGCGCCGTTCGACCTGTGGATCGTGACCGACCCCGCCCCGCGCGACGATCCCTGCGCCGCATTCGCGACCCCGCCCGCGCAGGGCGGTTGAGTTCGCCGCCCCGCCCGCCTACAGCTTGGGCGGGCAGCCGGAGGGCCGAGATGCTGGCGGGTAAGCGCATCCTTCTGATCGTCGGCGGCGGCATTGCCGCCTACAAGGCGCTGGAGCTTGTGCGGCTGCTGCGCAAGGCAGGCGCGGCGGTGACGCCGGTGCTGACGCGGGCGGGCACCCAGTTCGTGACGCCGCTGAGCCTGTCGGCGCTGTGCGAGCACAAGGTCCATCAGGAACTGTTCGACCTGACGGACGAGGCCGAGATGGGCCACATCCAGCTGTCGCGGTCGGCCGATCTGGTGGTCGTGGCCCCGGCGACGGCCGACCTGATGGCCCGGATGGCGGGCGGTCGCGCGGATGACCTGGCCTCGACCCTGCTGCTGGCCACCGACAAGCGCGTGCTGATCGCGCCGGCGATGAACGTGCGGATGTGGCAGCACCCGGCGACGCGGCGCAATCTGGCGCTGCTGCGCGGCGATGGCATCCTGACCGTGGGCCCGGACGAGGGCGACATGGCCTGCGGCGAATACGGGCCGGGACGGATGGCGGAACCCCCGGCGATCCTGGACGCGATCCGGGCGGCACTGGGCGCGGGGCCGCTGGCGGGACGCCATGTGATCGTGACCTCGGGGCCGACGCACGAACCCATCGATCCCGTCCGGTACATCGCCAACCGGTCCTCGGGCGCGCAGGGCACGGCCATCGCGGCGGCGCTGCGCGACCTGGGCGCGCGCGTCACCTTCGTGACCGGCCCGGCGACCGTGCCGCCGCCCCCCGGCGTGACCGTGGCGGCGGTGGAAACGGCCATGCAGATGCTGGCGGCGGTGATGGCGGCGCTGCCGGCCGATGCGGCGGTGATGGCGGCGGCGGTGGCCGACTGGCGGGTGGCCGGGGCAGCGTCAGGAAAGATGAAGAAGGACGGCACGGGGCAGCCCCCTGCCCTGTCGCTGGTGGAGAACCCCGACATCCTGGCCAGCCTGTCGCGTGGCGCAGGGCGGCCCGGCCTGGTCGTCGGCTTTGCGGCCGAGACGGATGACGTGATCGCCCATGCCACGGCCAAGCGGCTGCGCAAGGGCTGCGACTGGATCGTCGCCAATGACGTGTCGCCCGGGACCGGGATCATGGGCGGGCCGGAGAATGCGGTGACGCTGATCTCGGAGGCGGGGGCCGAGGCATGGCCGCGCCTGCCGAAGGATGAGGTGGCCCGCCGCCTGGCCGACCGGATCGCGGCGGCGCTGGCGGACCGCGACGGCGCGACCGGATGACCCCGCCGATCCGCATCCTGCGAGAACCCTGGGCCGATGCGGCGGTGCCGCTGCCCGCCTATGCCACGCCGGGGGCCGCCGGTGCGGACATCCGCGCGAACCTGCCCGCGGAGGACCGCGCGACCGGCCTGACGATTGCCCCGATGGCGCGGCTGGTGGTGCCGACCGGGCTGCGCATGGCGATACCCGAGGGCTACGAGGTGCAGATACGGCCCCGGTCCGGGCTGGCGCGGGATCATGGCATCACCCTGCCCAACACGCCTGCCACCATCGACAGCGACTATCGCGGACCGCTGGGCATCCTGCTGGTGAACCTGGGGACCCAGCCCTTCAGGCTGGGGCACGGCGACCGGATCGCACAGATGATCCTGGCGCCGGTCCTGCGCGCGGTGTTCGACGAGGTGGCAGCGCTTGATCCGACCGCGCGGGGCGCGGGGGGGTTCGGTTCGACGGGGCGCGGCTGAATGGCGATGATCCTCGCCATGGCAGCGGTGCTGTGGGGCGTCGGCATGGCGCTGCGCACGCCGGTCCGCATCCGGCTGATCATGCTGGCGGCGCTGTGGGCGGGGGTTGTGCTGCTGCATCTGGTGCTGGCTGCGGGGCATCCGCTGCGGCTGGCGACGGGGGGCGATGCGCGGCCCTGGCTGGCGCTGGGTGTGGTGGTGGCGGCGGTTGCGGCCTATCGCATGGCGCTGGCCCGTCTGCGGGCCCGCGCCGCGCCGGTGGCCGCCGCCGCCCTGCCCCGCAGCGGGTTTCGCGAGGCCGAGCTGAACCGCTATGCCCGCCACATCATGCTGCGCGAGGTGGGCGGCACCGGGCAGCGGCGGCTCAAGGCCGCGCGCGTGCTGGTGGTGGGGGCGGGGGGCCTGGGTTCGCCCGCCCTGCTGTATCTGGCGGCGGCGGGCGTCGGCACCATCGGCGTGATCGACGACGACACCGTGGATGGCACGAACCTGCAACGCCAGATCGTGCATGCCGATGACCGGATCGGAATGCCCAAGGTGTTTTCGGCCGAGGCGGCGATGCGGGCGCTGAACCCGTTTGTCGAGGTCCGGCCGTTCCGGCGGCGCCTGACGGCCGAGATCGCGCCGGGGCTGATCGGCGATTTCGACCTGGTGCTGGACGGATCGGACAATTTCGACACACGCTATCTGGTGAACCGCGCCTGTGCGCAGGCGGGGGTGCCGCTGGTCGCCGGCGCGATCACGCAGTGGGAGGGGCAGGTGTCGGTCTATGATCCGGCGCGCGGCGCGCCCTGCTATGAATGCGTGTTTCCGGTGCGCCCGGCGCCCGGCATGGTGCCGACCTGCGCCGAGGCGGGGGTGATCGCGTCGCTGCCCGGGGTGATCGGCGCGATCATGGCGACCGAGGCGCTGAAGCACCTGGCCGGGGCGGGCGACACGCTGGCAGGCCAGCTGATGATCCATGATGCGCTGCATGCGGAAACCCGCGTCATCGCGGTGAAACGCCGGGCGGATTGCGCCTGCTGCGGCGATGCCGCGCGGGCTGGCTGGACAGCGCCCGCGCCCGCGCCATAGTCTGACGCGCAACACCAGAACCCCGGGGAGTTTCCGCCATGAAGATCGCAGCCCTGCTGTCGGGCCTTGCCCTGTCGCTTGCCGCCACCGCCGCCACCGCCCAGGTGCCCGACCTTGCCGGGCGCGAGGTCGTCGTGGTGACCGAGAACGCCTATCCGCCGTTGCAGTTCATCCGCGACGGGCAGGCCGTCGGCTGGGAGTATGACGCGATGGCCGAGATCGCCCGGCGGCTGAACATCACCGTGAAGTATGAGAACATCAGCTGGGACGCGATGATCGCGGCGGTCAGCGAGGGCCAGTTCGACATGGGGATGACCGGCATCACCATCCGTGACGACCGCAAGGAGAAGGTCGATTTCTCGGAGCCCTACATGCGGTCGGAAATGGTGATGATGGTGCGCGGGGATGAGGCGCGGTTCACCGACGCCGCGAGCTTTGCCGCCGATGCCGACCTGCTGATGGCCGCCCAGCCCGGCACCACGCCGTTCTATGTGGGTGTCTACGAGGTGCTGGACGGCAACGAGGCGAACCCCCGGATCAAGCTGTTCGAGACCTTCGGTGCGGGCGTCGAGGCGCTGCGCGCGGGTGACGTGGACCTGGTCCTGACCGACGGCACGGCGGGCAACGGCTATGTCGCGGCATCGAACGGCGGCCTGAAGATCGTGGGCGAGAAGCTGGGCACCGAGGATTTCGGGTTCATCTTCCCCAAGGGGTCGGATCTGGTCGGGCCGATGAACGCGGCCATCGCGGCGATGAAGGCCGACGGCACGATCGACGCGCTGGATAAGAAGTGGTTCCTCGACTTCAAGGTCGGCGGCTGACGGCCGGATGCGCCACGCCCCGCGCGAGGATTTTCCCTGGTGGCTGGTGATCGTGGCCGCCACCGGGGCCTGGCTGTTCTGGGAGGTGCTGTCGGACGATGTCTATGCGCAGGTGCTGGGCACCCTGCGCAAGGGCATCGCCGTGACCGTTCTGGTGACGCTGGTCGGGTTTTCCTCGGCCTGCCTGCTGGGGCTGGGGCTGGCGGTGGCCTGCCTGTCGCGCTGGATCGTGCTGCGGCAGGCGGCGCGGCTTTACATCGAAGTGGTGCGCGGCGTGCCGATCATCGTGCTGCTGCTCTATGTGGCCTTCGTGGCGGCGCCCGCGCTGGTGGCGCTGTGGAACTGGATCGCGGCCCCGCTGGGCTGGCCGGAATGGCGCACCCGGGACTTTCCGCTGCTGTGGCGGGCGGTCATGGCGCTGACCATCGCCTATTCCGCCTTTCTGGCCGAGGTGTTCCGCGCCGGGCTGCAATCGGTGGACCGGGGCCAGATCGAGGCGGCGCAGGCGCTGGGCCTGTCGGGCTGGCAGCGGTTCCGGCACATTGTCTTTCCCCAGGCGTTCCGCACCGTCCTGCCGCCCCTCGGCAATGACTTCGTGGCGATGGTGAAGGACAGCTCGCTCGTCTCGGTGCTGGGGGTCACGGATGTCACGCAACTGGGCAAGGTGGCGGCGGCGGGGAACTTCCGGTATTTCGAGACCTACAACGTGGTGGCGCTGATCTATCTGACCATGACGATCGGCCTGTCGGTGGCGCTGCGCCGGCTGGAGACGCGGCTGCGCCAGCGCGGCTGACGCCGGTCAGCGGGCGGCGCGGCGTAGGGATCCCGGCGCCGTGCCGAAGGCCGCGCGGAACGCCCGCCCGAAGGCCGCATGCGACGAGAACCCGCAGCGCAGCGCGACCTCGGCGAGCGGGTGGCGCGTATCGGTCACCAGCCTGCGCGCCGCCGCCAGCCGCAGCGACAGCGCGTAGGCGCCGGGCGTGGTGCCCAGCGCGGCACGGAAAAGCCCCTCGAGCCGCCGCGCCGACAGGCCCACGGCGGCGGCCGTGGCCGCGACCGGTTCGGGTGTCTCGACATTGGCTTCCATCCGGGCCAGGGCGGCGGCGACGCGCGGATCCAGCGTGGCATCGGCCGCCGCGACCTGGGGTTCCGACCCCGGGCGCGCGGTGGTCAGGAAGCTGGCCGCGACCTGGCGGGCCAGCGGCGCGCCGTGGCGCCGCGCGATCAGGTGCAGCAGCATGTCCTGCGCCGGTGCGGCCCCGCCCGCCGTCGCCCGCCCCCGGTCGATGACAAAGCGGTCGGGCACGACATCGACCGACGGATGGGCGGCGGCGAAGGCCTCGATATCCTCCCAGTGGACGGTCGCGCGATGGCCGTCCAGCAGGCCGGCCCGCGCCATCACCCAGGGACCCGCGTCGATGCCCGCGACCAGGGCCATCCGCGCCGCGATCCGCCGCAGGTCGCGGATCAGCGTCGCGGTGGCGACCTCGGCCTGGCGGAAGCCCGCCACCACCACCAGCCCGTCCGCCCCCTCGGCGGCGGTCAGCGGGCCGTGGGCGGGCAGTTCGATCCCGCAGGTCAGCGGCACCGCGCCGCCGCCGGGCGACACCACGCGCCAGCGGAACCCCTCGCGCCCCAGATGGCGGTTGGCGGCACGCATGGGATCGAGGACACTGGCCACCTCGAGGATGGAGGCCTGCGGCAGGACCAGCACGGCCAGCGTCAGCGTCGCGTCGGACGCGGCAAAGATATCGACGTTTTCCGCCATGCGGATTTCGTAATTCGCCAAACGCGGCCTGGCAATCCCGCTAGTGTCGTGGACGACAAGGGAGACCGACATGCCGCTGACAATGAACCGCGAGGTTTTCATCACCTGTGCCGTGACCGGATCGGGCGGCACGCAGGATCGCAGCCCGCATGTGCCGCGCAGCCCGGCCCAGATCGCGGCCAGCGCCATCGACGCGGCCAAGGCGGGGGCGGCGGTCGTGCATTGCCATGTGCGCGACCCGGAAACCGGCAGGCCCGCGCGCGATCCGGCGCTGTATCGCGAGGTGACGGAGCGGGTGCGCGACAGCGGCACGGATGTGGTGCTGAACCTGACCGCCGGGATGGGGGGCGACCTGCTGTTCGACGGCACCGAATCGATGAACCGGATGTCGCAACGGTCCGACATGGCGGGCGCGGCCGAACGGGTGGCCCATGTCGTCGATTGCCGGCCCGAGATCTGCACGCTCGACTGCGGCACGATGAACTTTGCCGAGGCCGACTATGTGATGGTCAACACGCCCGGCATGCTGCGCGACATGGCGGCGCGCATGGTCGCCGCCGGAACCCGCATCGAGATCGAGGCCTTCGATACCGGGCATCTGTGGTTTGCGAGGCAACTGGTTGCCGAGGGCATCATTCCCGATCCGGTGCTGGTGCAGCTGTGCATGGGCGTGCCATGGGGCGCGCCCGACGACCTGAACACCTTCATGGCCATGGTCAACAACGTTCCGCAGGGCTGGCACTGGTCGGCCTTCGGCCTGGGGCGTAACCAGATGGCCTATGTGGCGGCGGCGGTCCTGGCGGGCGGCAACGTGCGGGTGGGGCTGGAAGACAACCTGTGGCTCGACCGGGGCGTTCTGGCGACCAACGCGCAACTGGTGGACCGGGCGGTCACCATCATCTCGAACATGGGCGCCCGGGTGATCACCCCCGCAGAGGTGCGGGCGAGGCTGAAGCTGGAAAAGAGGGCGCCGACATGATCCGCTGGATTGCGCTGACACTGCTTGTTGCCGCCTGCACGCCGCATGTGCCGTCGCCCCGCTACCTGACCGCGCCGATGGCGACGGTCGCGGTGGAACCGGCGCGGCTGTCGGGCACCTGGTACCAGATCGCGGCCTATCCCGCGCCGTTCCAGCGTGACTGCACCCATGTGACGGCCACCTACCGCCCGCAGGCCGACGGCACGCTGACGGTCGCGAACCGCTGCCGCCGCGACGGCGTGGTGACCGGCATCGACGGCGTGGCCACCCCGTCGGGCCCCGGGCAACTGAAGGTCCGGCTGCAGGGGGTGCCGCTGGCGGGCGACTACTGGGTGCTGGGCACGTTGCGCGGCGGCCGCGTGGTGATCGTGGGCACGCCCAGCCGCATCGCGGGCTGGGTGCTGTCGCGCGACCGCACGGTGCGCGACCCGGCGGTCTACGACGCCGCGCGCGAGGTGTTCCGGCGCAACGGATATGACGCGGCGGCCCTGGAACGGACATTGCAGAGGTAATCATGAAGGCGGCAATCATCGGTGGCGGGGTGATCGGGGGCGGCTGGGCCGCGCGGTTCCTGCTGAACGGGCATGACGTGGCGGTGTTCGACCCCGACCCGCAGGCCGAGCGCAAGATCGGCGAGGTGCTGGCGAATGCCCGTGCCGCCCTGCCGCAGCTCTATGACGGCCCGATGCCGCCGGAAGGTCGGCTGCAGTTCGCCGCGACCATGGCCGAGGCGGTCGAGGGCGCGGACTACGTCCAGGAATCGGTGTCCGAACGGATCGACCTGAAGCATCGGGTCTATGCGCAGATCCAGCAGGCGAACCCCGGCGTGCTGATCGGGTCCTCGACCAGCGGCTTCAAGGCGTCCGACCTGCAGCAGGGCAGCCCCGCGCCGCACAACATCATCGTGGCCCATCCGTTCAACCCGGTCTACCTGTTGCCGCTGTCCGAGGTGTCGGGCAGCCCGGCCAACCCGCCCGAGGTGGTGGAACGCACCGCACAGGTGATGCGCGACATCGGCATGTTCCCCCTGGTCCTGCGAAAGGAGATCGACGCCTTCATCGGCAACCGGTTCCTGGAGGCGGTCTGGCGCGAGGCGCTGTGGATGCTCACCGACGGGGTCGCCACCACCGAGGAGATCGACGAGGCGATCCGCATGGGGTTCGGCCTGCGCTGGGGCCAGATGGGCCTGTTCGAAACCTACCGCATCGCCGGGGGCGAGGCGGGCATGCGGCACTTCATGGCGCAGTTCGGCCCGGCGCTGAAATGGCCCTGGACAAAGCTGATGGACGTGCCGGAGTTCAACGAGGAACTGGTCGACCTGGTATCCAGCCAGTCCGACGCGCAGTCGGGGATATATGGCATCCGCGAACTGGAACGCATCCGCGACAGCAACCTGGTGGGCTTCTTGCGCGCGCTGAAGGATCGCGACTGGGGCGCGGGCCGGGTGCTGCGCGCGCATGAGGCCGCGCGCCGGGCCGCCGCCGACGTGTCGGGTGACCCGCTGGAGATTGCGCGGATGACGGTTCTGCCGTCGTGGATCGACTACAACGGCCACATGACCGAAAGCCGCTACCTGTTCGCCTGTTCGGAAACCACCGATGCCTTCCTGCGCCACATCGGCGCCGATCTGGACTATGTGAAGGGCGGGCACAGCTATTACACGGCGGAAACCCATATCCTGCACCGGGGCGAGGCGAAGGCCGGCGACAAGCTCACCGGTTCGGTGCAGGTGCTGGCCGCCGACGACAAGCGCCTGCATGTCTTCGTCACCCTGACACGCGACGGCCAGCCTGTCGCGACGCTGGAACAGATGCTGCTGCATGTCGACATGGCGGCGGGCAAGACCTGCCCGGCGGCGCCCGCTGTCCTGGCACGCCTGCACCCCATCGCCGCCGCGCATGCCGGCCTGCCCCGCCCGGGGGCGGTGGGCCGCTTCGTCGGGCAGGGGAAGGCGTGATGCAGTTCGCCCCGACCGACGAACAGCGGATGATCGCCGAGACGACGCGCAGCTTCGTCGAGGCCGAACTCTATCCGCATGAGGCCGAGGTGGAACGGACCGGCCGCCTCGACCCCGATCTGGTGCGCGACATCCAGAAAAAGGCCATGGCGGCAGGGCTCTATGCCGCCAACATGCCGGAGGAGGTGGGCGGTGCCGGGCTCGATACGCTGTCCTGGCTGATGTACGAGCGGGAACTGGGCCGGGCGAACTATGCGCTGCACTGGACCTGCGTGGCGCGGCCCTCGAACATCCTGCTGGCGGGCACCCCCGAACAGCGTGAGCGATACCTGATGCCCTGCATCCGGGGCGAGACCTGGGATTGCCTGGCGATGACCGAGCCCGGTGCCGGGTCGGACCTGCGCGGCATGACCGCAAGCGCCCGGCAGGACGGCGGCGACTGGGTGCTGAACGGCACCAAGCATTTCATCAGCCACGCCGATATCGCGGGCTTCACCATTGCCTTCATGGCATCGGGCGAGGAACAGACGCCGCGCGGTCCGAAAAAGCGGATCACCGCCTTCTTCGTCGACAAGGGCACCCCGGGCTTCACCGTCCGCGACGGGTATCGCAATGTCAGCCATCGCGGCTACACCAATGCCGTCCTCGAATTCGACAACTGCCGCGTGCCTGCGGCCAATGTGCTGGGCGAACCGCACCGGGGGTTCGAGGTGGCGGGAAAGTGGCTGGGCGCCACCCGTCTGCAGGTGGCCGCCACCTGCCTCGGCCGCGCCGACCGGGCGCTGGGCCATGCCATCGCCTATGCCGCCGAGCGCCGCCAGTTCGGCCAGCAGATCGGCAAGTTCCAGGGCGTGTCGTTCAAGCTGGCCGACATGGCCACGGAACTGCGCGCCGCCGAACTGCTGACCTGGGCGGCGGGCTGGGCCTATGACGCGGGCCGGGTGACCGAGGCCGACATGGCGATGGCCAAGCTGAAGGCCACCGAGGTGCTGGCCATGGTGGCGGACGAGGCGATCCAGATCCACGGCGGCATGGGCCTGATGGACGACCTGCCGCTGGAACGGATCTGGCGCGACGCCCGGGTGGAACGCATCTGGGAAGGAACGAGCGAGATCCAGCGTCACATCATCAGCCGCGAGCTTCTGCGCGCGGTCGGCGGCTGAGGCGCCCTGCCCTGCTGCCGGAACCTATCTCCGGACGGAAGAACCCATGAAATGTCAGCCGCGAACCGTCAGACTGGAGACATACCTCGGCCGGGGCGACCGATGACCGTGGCGGCGCGCAACCCGTCGTGCCGGGCCCCCGGGCAGCGCCCCGCGTCGTCCTGCGGGGCATGGCGATGAAGGACCTGTCGCGCCTGCTGCGGCCACGCTCGGTGGCCGTGCTCGGATCGGGCTGGGCCGCGAACGTGGTCGAGCAATGCCGCAAGATGGAGTTCGGCGGGACGGTCTGGCCGGTGCACCCGTCGCGCGACACGATCGCGGGCGTTCCCGCGTTCCGCAGCCTGGCGGACCTGCCGGCGGCACCGGATGCGACCTTCGTCGGGGTGAATCGCCACGCCACGGTGGGGGTGGTCGCCGAACTGGCCGCGATGGGCGCGGGCGGCGCGATCTGCTTTGCCAGCGGCTGGACCGAGGCGGGCGAGGCCGGCCTGCAGGCCGATCTTGTGGCGGCGGCGGGCGACATGCCGATTCTCGGGCCGAACTGCTATGGGGTGATCAACTACCTTGACGGCGCGCTGCTGTGGCCGGACCAGCACGGGGGCAGGCGGGTGGCGCGCGGGGTCGCCCTGGTCAGCCAGTCGTCGAACATCGTGATCAACCTGACAATGCAGGCGCGCGCGCTGCCGGTGGCCTATGTCGCCTGCCTGGGCAATGCCGCGCAGGTGGGGCTGGCGGAACTCTGCGGGGCGCTGCTGGCCGACGACCGGGTCACGGCGCTTGGCCTTTATGTCGAGGGGATCGACGATGCCCCGGCCTTTGCCGAGCTCGCGCTGTCGGCGCGGGCGGCGGGCAAGGGGATCGTCGCCGTCAAGTCGGGCAAGACCGAGGCGAGCCGTTCGGCGGCCGCGTCGCATACGGCGTCGCTGGCGGGCGGCGGCGCGGCCTCGGCCGCCTTCCTGGCGCAATGCGGCGTCGCCGAGGTGGCCACCCTGCCCGAACTGCTCGAAACACTGAAGATCGTCCATGTCCACGGCCCCCGGCTGGGGCCGCGCCTGTGTTCGCTGTCCTGCTCGGGCGGCGAGGCCGGGCTGGTGGCCGATCTGGCGACGCCGCGCGGTATCGTGTTCGATCCGCCCAGCCCCGACCAGGCCGCGCGGCTGTCTGCCACCCTGGGGCCGATCGTCGCGATTGCAAACCCGCTGGACTACCACACCTTCATCTGGGGCGACGGCCCCAGGACGACCGAGGTCTTCACCGCGATGCTGGCGGGCTATGACGCGGGCATCTTCATCATCGACCCGCCGCGCCCCGACCGCTGCGACCCCGCGTCGTTCCAGCCCGCGCTCGATGCGATCGAGGCGGCGCAGGCGGCGACCGGAAGACCCGCCTTCGCCGTCGCCTCGCTGCCCGAGAACTTTGACGAAGCGCGCGCCGAGGCGATGCTGGCGCGCGGTTGCGTGCCGCTGATGGGGCTGGAAACCGCGCTAGGGGCGCTGCGCGCCGCGCAGGCCGCACCGGGGCGGGCAGGCTGGCGCCCCTGGCCGGTGCGGCCGCCAAGGGGCCGCCGGATGCTGGACGAGGTGTCGGCCAAGACGCGGCTGGCGGCGGCCGGCGTTGCCGTGCCGCGCGGCGCCGCCGCGCCCACGCTTGCGGCGCTGGACCCGACGGGGCTGACGGCGCCGCTGGCGCTGAAGGGGCTGGGCTTTGCCCACAAGACCGAGGCGGGGGCGGTGCGGCTGAACCTCGCCACGCTGGCCGGGCAGGCGCCGATGCCGGGCGCCACCGGCTATCTGGCCGAGGAAATGGCGCTGGGGGGCGTGGCCGAGATGCTGGTCGGCGCCCGGCGCGACCCGGTCTATGGCGCGACGCTCACGCTGGGCATGGGCGGTGTCGCGGCCGAGGTTCTGGCCGATACCGTCACGCTGGTCTGCCCCGCCACGACGGAAGAGATCGCTGCGGCGCTGCGGCGGCTGCGGCTGTGGCCCCTGCTGGACGGATACCGGGGGCGGCCGCTGGCCGATGTGGCGGCGGCGGTCGCGGCGGCGGCGGCCATGCAGGACATGCTGGCCACCGACCCGCACCTGCAGGAGATCGAGGTGAACCCGCTGATCCTGCGCGCCGCTGGCGCCGGGGCGGTGGCCGTGGACGCAGTGATCTGGGAGGATGAGCCATGATGGAAATGCGCGAGACAGGGCCGATCCGCACGCGGCGCGACGGCGCGGTGCTTGAGGTGACGCTCGATCGGCCCAAGGCCAATGCGATCGACCTTGCCACCAGCCGGATCATGGGCCTGACCTTCCGCGACTTCCGCGACGACGACAGCCTGCGGGTGGCGATCCTGCGGGCCGGGGGTGACAGGTTCTTCTGCCCCGGATGGGATCTGAAGGCGGCAGCGGCGGGCGATGCCGTCGATGGCGACTATGGGGTCGGCGGGTTCGGCGGCCTTCAGGAACTGCCGAACCTGAACAAGCCGGTAATCGCCGCCGTCAACGGCATCTGCTGCGGCGGCGGGCTGGAACTGGCATTGTCCTGCGACCTGATCCTGGCATCCCGCAACGCAACCTTTGCGCTGCCGGAAATCCGGTCCGGCACGGTGGCCGACGCCGCCTCGATCAAGCTGCCAAAGCGCATCCCCTATCACGTGGCGATGGACCTGCTGATGACCGGCCGCTGGTTCGATGCTGAAGAGGCATTGCGCTGGGGATTGCTGCGCGAGATCACCGAACCCGGCGACCTGCTGGACAAGGCCTGGGATCTGGCCCGCCTGCTGGCCTCGGGCCCGCCGCTGGTCTATGCGGCGATCAAGGAAGTCGTTCGCGAGGCCGAGGATCTGCGGTTCCAGGATGCCCTGAACCGCATCACCAAGCGGCAGTTCGCCACCGTCGACCGGCTCTATTCCAGCGAGGACCAGATCGAAGGCGCCCGCGCCTTCGCCGAAAAGCGCGATCCGGTCTGGAAGGGTCGATGACCGCCGCGCCGGGGCTTGACCGCTTTGTCGCGGCGCAGGCCCGGGTCTGGCCCGCGCCGCTGGACGAGTTGCGGCGCGGCCGCAAGACGACGCACTGGATGTGGTTCGTGTTCCCGCAGTTGCGCGGGCTGGGCCGTTCGGACCTTGCGATCCGCTACGGCATCGCGGATGCGGCAGAGGCGGCGCGGTATCTGGCGCATCCGTCGCTGGGGCAGCGCCTGGCGGAATGCGCCGGGGCGCTGCTGCCGCATGGCGACAGGCCGCCCGAAGCCATCCTCGGGGATGTCGACGCGCTGAAGCTGCGGTCCTCGATGACCCTGTTCGCGCCCCTGCCGGGGGCCGATCCGGCGTTCGCCGCGGTCCTTGCGCGGTTCTACGGTGGGGCGCGCTGCCGGCACACCGCCGGACTGCTGGGCGGCTGACACCGCCGCGCCTTCCCGCGACACCGGATGTCGCATTCCGCCGCGCCGCCGCCATGCCCGGCTCTAGGGTGCCGCGCGTGGGGGGTGCGATGGACGACAGCGACTACATCATCATCGGGGCGGGAAGCGCGGGCTGCGTGCTGGCCGACCGGCTGACGGCGGACGGCCGGCACCGCGTGACCGTGGTCGAGGCCGGGGGCAGCGACCGGCGGCTGTTCGTGCAGATGCCGCTGGGCTACGGCAAGCTGTTCTTCGACCCGGCGGTGAACTGGATGTTCCGGGCCGAGCCCGATCCGGGCCTTGCCGGTCAGGCCGACCACTGGCCGCGCGGCAAGATCCTGGGCGGGTCGTCATCGATCAACGCGATGGTCTGGTGCCGCGGCTTTCCGGCGGACTACGACGACTGGGCGGCGGCGGGGGCGGCCGGATGGGGCTGGGCCGATGTCCTGCCCGCCTACCGGGCGATCGAGGACTGGGCGGGGGGCGCGGACGCGTTCCGCGGCGCGGACGGGCCGCTGCACGTGTCGGCCAACACGCATGCGCTGCATCCGCTGGTGGCCGAATACCGTGCGGCCTGCGGCGAGGTGGGGCTGCCCTGGACGCCCGACATGAACGGCGCCACGCAGGAGGGTGCGGGCATCTACCAGCTGACGGTGAAGGGCGGGCGGCGCAACTCGGCGGCGCGGGCCTTCCTGCGGCCCGCGATGCGCAGGTCCAACCTGCGGGTGCTGACCCGCTGCCACGCGACCCGCGTGGTGATCGAGGATGGCCGGGCCACCGGGGTCGAGATCCGGGGGCCGGGCGGCACGCGGACGCTGCGCGCGCGGGCCGAGGTGATCCTTGCGGCGGGCGCCGTGGGATCGCCGCATCTGCTGATGCTGTCGGGTGTCGGGCCGGGGGCGCATCTGGCGGCGGCGGGGGTTCCGGTGCGGCTGGACGCGCCCGGGGTGGGCGAGAACCTGATGGACCACCAGGGCCTGAACTATACCTGGCGCATGAAGGTTCCGACGCTTAACCAGGTGCTGCGGCCCTGGTGGGGCAAGCTGCGCGCCGGGATGGAATGGATGTTCCTGGGGCGCGGGCCGCTGTCATCCTCGATCAACCAAGGGGGCGGGTTCTTTCGCAGCGCGCCGGGGCGCGAGCGGCCCAACATGCAGCTTTACATGCAGGCGTTCTCGACCCTGATCCCGCGCGAGGGCGAGCGGCCGATCCTGTCGCCCGACCCGTTCCCCGGGATGTCGCTGGGCCTGTCGAACTGCCGGCCCACGTCGCGCGGGCATGTCCGGCTGCGCGGGCCCGACCCGATGGCCGCGCCCGCGATCACGGTCAACGCCCTGTCGACCGACGCGGACGTGCAGGAGATGCTGGAGGCGGTGAAGTTCCTGCGGCGGCTGGCGGCGGCGCCGTCGCTGGCGGCGGTGATCGAGGCAGAGCTTCGGCCGGGGCCGGACTGCGTGTCCGACGCGGATCTGGTGGCCGATTTCCGGGCGCGGTCGGCCACCGTCTATCATGCCAGCGGGACCGTCGGGATGGGGGCGGCGGGGCCGCTGGACCACAGGCTGCGGCTGCGGGGGGTGGCGGGACTGCGGGTGATCGACGCATCGGCCTTTCCCAACCTGATCGCGGGGAACACGAACGCGCCCGCGATCATGGTGGGATGGCGGGGGGCACAGATGATCCTGGAGGACGCGCGGCGATAGGGCGGCGCGGCAGCGTCCCACGGTGGGACATTTTCTGCATCCAATGAAATCAATGCATTGACCTGCGCATGTTCACGAATCGTTAACCCCTGAACCGCCCGGGGCGCCGGGCGGAGCGGGCCCGCAGCGACCGGCAGGCCGGCCTTTTTCGCCGGCCCTATTCCACGGCGCGCAGCACCTGCGCGGGGCGGGCGGCAAGCGGGCGCAGCGCAAAGGCAAGCCCGGCGGCGAGCGTGGCGATCACGCCACCCGCCACGATGGCGACGGCCGAGACGGGTTCGAAGGCATAGCGCGCCTCCATCACGAAGGTCATGACGGCCCAGCCCGCGAGCGCGCCCGCGCCGATCGCCACGATACCTGCCGCCGCGCCGGTCAGCGCCGCCCGCATCGCGAAACTGCCAAGGATGCGTGCCCGCGTCGCGCCCAGCGTCTTGAGCACGGCGGATTCGAACACCCGGCCCCGTTCGCCCGCCGCCGCCGCGCCGATCAGCACCACGAAGCCCGTCACCAGCGTCGCGGCGGCGGCCCAGGCGGTGGCGTTGGCCAGCGTGGTCAGGGCATCGGTGACCTGGTCGATGGCATCGCGGACCCGGACGGCGGTGATGTTGGGATAGGCGCGCGCAAGATCGCGCAGGATCGCCGCCTCGGCCTGTTCCTCGGCATAGACGGTGGCGATGTGGGTATGCGGCGCCCCCGCCAGCGCGTTCGGGTTCATCGCCATGACGAAGCCGATCCCGGCGGTCGAGAAATCGACGACGCGGAAGGACGTGACCTGGGCCTCGATGTCGCGTCCGAGGATGTTGACGGTGATCCGGTCGCCCAGCCTGAGCCCGATCTCGGCCGCTTCCTCGGCGGCAAAGCTGACCTGCGGCGGGCCGTCATGGCCTTCGGGCCACCAGGCCCCGGCGGTGACCGTGGTGTTGGGCGGCGGCCGGTCGGCATAGGTCACGCCCCGGTCGCCGCGCAGCACCCAGTGGTCGCCGGCCACGCTGCGCGCATCCTGCCCGTTGATCCGGGTGATGATGCCGCGCAGCATCGGCGCGCTTTCGACGTTCGACACGGCGGGATCGCGCGCCAGCCGGTCACGGAAGCCGTCGATCTGGTCGGGCTGGATGTCGACGAAGAAATACGAGGGGGCGCGTTCCGGCAGGTCGCGGTCGATGGCGGCGCGCAGGTTCGCGTCGATCTGGCCGACGGCCGCCAGCACCGACAGGCCGAGACCGAGCGACAGGATGACCGAGGCCGCCTCGTCCCGCGGGCCGCCGATCGCCGACAGCGCAAGCCGCAGGCCGGTGCGCCCGCGCACCGCACGGGACCGCGCGGCGCGGCGCGCGAGGCGGCGCAGCAGAAGCGCGGCCAGCATCAGGATGCCCAGGGCGCCCATGATGCCCGCCGCCGACCAGAGCGCCAGGTCGGGCACGCCGGACAGGATGGCGGCGCCGCCGACCAGGACCGCGACCAGACCGGCCAGCACCGCCAGATGCACCGCACGGGGCCGCCCCTGCCCGCTGTCGCCGCCCCGGTACAGGGCCGCGGCGCGCACCTTCTCGCTGCGGGCAAGCGGCCAGAGGGTGAAGATGAGGGCGGTCAGCACGCCGTAGAACGCCGCCTCGGCCAGCGGTGCGGGGTAGACGGCAAAGACGACGGGCAGCGGCAGCACGGCGGTGAGCACCGGCGCCAGCAGCATCGGCACGCCCGCCCCCAGCACCAGCCCGGCGGCCACGCCGAGACAGGTCAGCACGCCCACCTGCATCAGGTAGACGGCAAAGATCGTGCGGCCCTCGGCGCCCAGTGTCTTGAGCGTGGCGATGGTGGCGATCTTGCCTTCGAGATAGGCGCGCACGGCGGCAGAGACGCCCACCCCGCCCACGGCAAGACCGGCAAGGCCCACGAGAACCAGGAAGGCGCCCATCCGGTCGACGAAGCGTTCGACGCCGGGGGCGGCGCGGCGGCTGTCGGACCAGCGCATCCCCTTGCCGTCGAAGGCTGCGCGGGCCTGTTCGCGCAGGCGGTCAAGATCGTCGCCGGGACGCAGCAGCAGGCGATACTTCGTTTCATAGAGCGAACCGGGGCCGATCAGGCCCGAACCTTCCAGATCGGCGGCGCGCACCAGCGTGCGGGGGCCAAGGCCGAAGCCGCCCGCGGCGCTGTCGGGTTCGCCGACGAGGATCGCGGACAGGCGGAAGGTGCCGAGGCCGAGGCGGAAGCGGTCGCCCGGGGCGAGGCCCATGCGGTCGGCCAGCACGCGGTCCATTGCGGCGCCGGGCAGGCCATCCTGCGGGGCGAGGGCCTGTGCCACGGTCATCGGCGGGTCCATCCTGGCCTCGCCCAGCAGGGGCCAGCCGTCATCGACCGCCTTGACCTGCGTCAGGCCCCGCTCTTCGGCGCCGTCGGGGCCCGAGACGGCCATCGAGCGGAAATCGACGATCTCGGAGACCGCGGCGAAGTTCGCGTCCATCCAGGCACGTTCGTCGGCGTCGGCATAGCGGTAGGTGAATTCCATCTGCGCATCGCCGCCGAGGATCACCGCGCCCTGGTCGCGCAGGCCGGCCTCGATGGCGGCGCGGACCATGCCCACGGCGGCAATGGCGGCCACACCAAGCGCGAGGCAGGCCAGGAACACGCGGAACCCCCGCAGGCCGCCGCGCAGTTCGCGGCGGGCGATGCGCCAGGCGACCGCGACGGTCATTCCGCCGCCTCGGTCGCGCGCGCCTTGCGATCCTGTCCCACGATGCGGCCATCGGCCAGCCGCACGACGCGGTCGCAGCGCGCGGCAAGCTCGGGGGCATGGGTCACCAGGACCAGCGTGGCGCCGTGCCGGTCGCGCAGGCCGAAGAGCAGGTCCATGATCGCCTGTCCGTTCGCGCCGTCGAGATTGCCCGTGGGTTCGTCGGCCAGCAGGATGGCGGGCCGGGGGGCCGCGGCGCGGGCCAGGGCCACGCGCTGCTGTTCGCCGCCCGACATCTGCCCGGGATAGTGATCGAGCCGGGCGCCGAGGCCCACCGCGCGCAGTTCCGCCTCGGCCCGGTCGAAGGCGTCGCGGGCGCCCGCCAGTTCCAGCGGCACCGCGACGTTTTCCAGTGCCGTCATCGTCGGGATCAGGTGGAAAGACTGGAACACCACCCCCATATTCGCCCGGCGGAACCGTGCCAGCCCGTCCTCGTCCAAAGCGGTCAGGTCGTGGCCCAGCGCGGTGACCGCCCCACCCGTGGCGCGTTCCAGACCGCCCATCAGCATCAGGAGCGAGGATTTGCCCGAACCCGAAGGCCCCACCAGCCCCAGCGTTTCGCCGCGCGCCACATCCAGCGTGATGCCGCGCAGGATGTCCACCGGCCCGGCATTGCCCATCAGCGTCAGGCGCGCGTCGTTCAGGGAAAGGATCGGGTCCGCCATCATGTCCGCCTGTCGCTGGGGTTTTCCCGGATATGGGGCATTGCGCGGGATGCGCAACTGCACTGTGTCGTTCAGTTTCGCGCTTGCGGCGTTTTCTGCGGTTCCGGGCGATGCGGGGGCAGAGACGCTTACGCTGGTGGCGCTGGGCGACAGCCTGACGCAGGGCTATGGCCTGCCGCCCGATGACGGGTTCGTGCCGCAGTTGCAGCGCTGGCTGGCCGCGCAGGGCGCCGATGTGGTGGTGGTGAACGCGGGCGTGTCGGGCGACACCACGGCGGGCGGGCGGGCGCGGCTGGACTGGACGCTGACGCCCGAGGTGGATGCGATGATCGTGGCGCTGGGGGGCAACGACCTGCTGCGGGGCATTGACCCGGCGGCCAGCCGCGCGAACCTTGCCGCGATCATGGACGGGGCGGCGGCGCGCGGGCTGCCGGTGCTGCTGGTCGGGATGCAGGCGCCGGGGAACTATGGGCAGGACTACAAGACAGCCTTTGACTCGATCTATCCCGATCTGGCGGCAGAGCATGGCGCAGACCTGATCGGCAGCTTCTTCGAACCGCTGATGGAGGGCGGCGGCGACCCCGCGGCGGCGGCGGGGTTCATGCAGGGCGACGGCATCCATCCGAATGCCGAGGGGGTTGCGCGGATCGTCGCGGCGTTCGGCCCGCGGGTGCTTGACCTGCTGGCGCGGGCGGCGCCCGGCTGACGGCTTGCCCCCGCCGCGCCTCTGGCATCAGATGCGATGCCGAACGCAGAGGAGCACCCCGCATGTCGCTGGCCGATGATCTGATGGCTGCCCTTGGTCCGCAGGGTCTGCGCACGGGCGCCGACATGGCCGCATATGGCGGCGACTGGACGGGCAAATACACGGCCGAACCCGTGGCGGTGGCGCGGCCCGCATCGACGGCCGAGGTGTCCGAGACGCTGCGCATCGCGGCACGGCACGGGGTGCCGGTGGTGCCCGCGGGCGGACGCACCGGGCTGGTCGGCGGCTGCATGACGCGGGGCGGGCTGATGCTGTCGCTCGACCGGATGAACCGCATCCGGGCGCTGAAGCCCGCGGCGCGCGTCGTGGTGGCCGAGGCGGGCACGATCCTGTCGACACTGCACGACGCGACGTCGGCGGAGGGCCTGTATTTTCCCTTGTGGTTCGGGGCGCGGGGGTCGGCCACGCTGGGGGGCGCGCTGTCGACCAACGCGGGCGGATCGAACGTGCTGCGCTACGGGTCGACACGGGCGCTGTGCCTCGGGCTGGAGGTGGTGCTTGCGGACGGGCGGGTGCTGGACCTGATGGCGGAACTGCACAAGGACAACGCGGGCTATGACCTGCGCGACCTGTTCATCGGGGCCGAGGGGACGCTGGGCGTGATCACCGCCGCCGCGATGCGGCTGGTGCCCGCGCCCTGCGCCCATGCCACGGCGATGGTGGCGATGGACCGGCTGGCCGATGCGCTGACGCTGCTGAACCGGCTGCAGGCCGCGACAGGGGGCCGGATCGAGGCGTTCGAATACATGTCGGCCGCCTATGCCCGGCGGTTCGCGGCGGCCCGCCCCGACATCCGCCTGCCCTTTGCCCCGATGCCGCCGGTCACCATCCTGGCCGAGATCGCATCGACCGTGGCCGGGGACGCGGTGGCGGGCCCGGATGGCGGAATGCCGCTGGCCACGCTGATGGAGACCGTGCTGGGCCAGATGGCCGAGGAAGGGCTGATCGCCGATGCCGTTGTGGCACGGTCCGAGGCGCAGCGGCGCGCGATGTGGCAGGTGCGGGAACTGGCCGCCGAGGTGACCTTTGCCCGCAAGCCCGCCATCGACACCGACATCGCCCTGCCGCTGGAGGCGGTGGCGGATTTCCTTGCGGCGATGCCCGCGCGGATCGCGGCGCTGGATCCGGGGGCCGAGGATCTGGCGATCGCCCATCTGGGGGACGGCAACATCCACTATACCGTCTTCCCGGCGCGGGCGGATGCCGCGCTGCATGACGCGGTGGTGGCGGCGGTCGAGGACGAGGTGGCGGCACGCGGCGGATCGTTCTCGGCCGAACATGGCGTCGGGCTGTCGAAGAAGCCGTCGATGGCGCGGCGCAAGAACCCCGTGGCCATCGAGGTGATGCGGGCGGTCAAGGCGGCGCTTGACCCGCAGGGGCGGATGAACCCGGGCAAGGTGCTGCCCTGACGGGCGGGGTGCCGAGGGTCAGGGCAGGGGCACGTCGCCGCCCAGCCATCCGAGGGTCAGCACGGCGGCGGCAAGTTCGCGCGACCGCGGGCGCCGCCGGTGCAGCCATCGCGCCAGCGGCGCAACCCGGCCGAGGGCGCGGGCCAGCCGCCGCGCCCGCTCCAGTGCGTCGGCGCCGGAAACGCGGGCATAGGCCGACAGGAACGCGCGCGGTTCGGCGCGCAGCCCGGGCACGGCGGTGAACCAGCTCTGGACGAACATCACCACATCCGCCGCCATCGCAAGGCGCGGCACCCGGCGCCGCCTGCGGAAGCGTTCGAGGTCGATCAGCCGCGCGGTCCGGCCATCCCAGCAGATGTCGCGCAGCGCCGGGCGGCCATGCGCGAAGCCCGCGCGATGCAGCCTGCCCAGCGCCCTGCCCGCCGCCGCGAAGGCCGCCACGCGATCATCGTCGGACAGGCGGTTGTCGTGCAGGACGTGCAGCAGGTTGGGGCCGCAATCGGGGATCAGCAGGAAGTCATCGCCCTCGGCGGCCAGTTCGGGGACCGGCAGGCCAAGATCACCGAGGATGTGGAGGCCGCGACGCTCGGCCTCGAGCGCGCGATGCGGGTTGCCCTTCTGCAGCCGCAGCCGCAGCGACAGCGTTTCCGCACGCTTGAGCCAGAACCGCCCGAGCCCCGGCAGGTCGATCCGCTGCACGCGGAGGTCGGGCAGGGTCGACAGGACGGCATCGAGCGTATCGGGCGGAATGCCCGCAGCATGCGACGCGGACGCCCCCTTGCCGTGCGGGGAAACGAAATCCGACATGACAGGAACATGACGGAATTGCGACGGTTCCGCAAATCACGGACGGAAGATCGGCGGATCAGCGCGGATCGAAGAAGCCCGGGCCCGCCTCGGCCAGCAGTCGTCGCGCGAGATCGTCGCCCGCTGCCGCGCCATCGGCGGCAGGGGCGCGTGCGGCGCCCGCGACCGAGGCCGAGCCGTCGGGGCGCAGCACCTCGCCCCGCAGCCAGAGCGCGCCGTCCTCCAGCACCGCGAGCCCGGCGATGGGGGTTTCGCAGGACCCGTCCAGCCGCGCGAGGAACGCCCGCTCGGCGGCCAGCCGCAGCCCGGTGTCACGGTCGTGGATGGGCTCCAGCAGGGCGGCGGTGCGGGTATCGGCCTGCCGCCGTTCGACGCCGATGGCACCCTGCGCGACGGCGGGCAGCATGTCCTCGGGCGCGATGGCGGAACGGGCGACATGTGCCATGCCCAGCCGGGTCAGGCCCGCCATGGCAAGGAAGGTGGCCGCCGCCACGCCCTCGTCGAGTTTCCTGAGCCGGGTCTGCACGTTGCCGCGAAACTCGACAAGCCGAAGGTCGGGGCGACGCAGGCGAAGCTGCGCCCGCCGGCGCAGGCTGGACGACCCCACCGTGGCGCCCTGCGGCAGATCCGCGATGCCGCCCGCGACCGGCGACACGAAACCGTCGCGCACATCGGCGCGCGGCAGGTAGCAGTCGAGCAGCAGGCCGGATGGCTGGGCCGTCGGCATGTCCTTCATCGAATGCACGGCGATGTCGATGCCGCCGTCGAGCAGCGCGTCCTCGATTTCCCGGGTGAACAGGCCCTTGCCGCCGATGTCCTTGAGCGCGCGGTCCTGGATGGCGTCGCCGGTGACCTTGATCACGACGATGGCAAAGGCGTCTTCGGGCAGGTCGTGGGCGGCCATCAGGCAGCGCCGCACCTCATGCGCCTGCCACAGGGCAAGCGGCGAGCCACGGGTTCCGATGCGCAGGGGGGCGGCGGGAGAGGGAAGCGGATGCGTCATGACCCGCAGGATTAGCGGTGTCAGGCGGGGCTGACAACTGTCTGCCGACCGGGCCGCGGACGGCACGCGGCGGCGTCAGGCGCCGCAGCCGTCATCGGGCCTTGCGGTCCGGGACATGCGGGCAGCGGCGGCAGCCGCGTCATCCGCCGCCCGCGCGGCGGCGATGTCGGCCGCCTCCTGCTCGTGGTGCCGCAGGGCCACCGGCCCGGCCCAGGGCCCGAGGCGAAGGCGCATCATCACGGCATGGTCCCACCAGGTCATCGCTGTTCCCCCGTTGCGGAAGGCCGGTCAGACCACAAGGCTGCTGACAGGGCGGTGTCAGCAGGACAGGCTAGGGTGTCAGCATTACGTGCGGGGACAGACGCCATGGACCGTTCAGGCCGGTTGTTCGAACTGATCCAGATCCTGCGCGCCGCGTCGCGCCCGGTGACCGCGCAGGCGCTTGCCGCGCAACTGGAGGTGTCCGGCCGGACGATCTATCGCGACATTGCCATGCTGCAGGCGCGCAAGGTGCCGATCGAGGGCGAGGCGGGGCTGGGATACCTGATGCGGCGCGGCTATGACCTGCCGCCGCTGAATTTCGATGGCGAGGAAATCGAGGCGCTGCGGGTCGGCCTGGCGATGCTGGCGCGCACCGGCGACAGTTCGCTGCAACATGCCGCGCAGCGGGTGCGCGACAAGATCGAGGCACTGCACGGCCCGTCCGACTGGCTGCATGTGGCGCCGTGGGGCGCGCCGCGCGACGATCCGGCGAAGGGCTGTGTATCCATCGCGCAGCTGCGCGGCGCGATCCGGGCGGCGCAGAAGCTGCGCCTGCGCTATGTGGCGTCGGACGAGGCCGAGACGATGCGGACCGTGCGGCCGGTGGCGCTGGTCTATCATCTGGAGTGCGTGATGCTTGCGGCCTGGTGCGAGCTGCGCGCTGGGTTCCGGCATTTCCGCACCGACCGCATCCACGATTGCGCCTACCTCGACGCGGGTTTTGCCGACGAGGCGAAGGTGCTGCGCAGACTTTGGCAACAGCAGCAGGATTCCTTTGCCTATTCCACCGACCGCTGAACGGCTGCGGCGCCGCAAGCCTTGACAAGGCGCCACCGGGAAGGGACGAACCGGGGGCAGCACAGGCGGGGGGCCACATGACCGACAAGACGATCCTGCGCGCCCTGAGGGGCGAGCGCCTGCCGACACCGCCCATCTGGATGATGCGGCAGGCGGGGCGCTACCTGCCCGAGTACCGGGCAACGCGGGCGCAGGCGGGGGACTTCCTGTCGCTGTGCTACAATTCCGAACTGGCGGCCGAGGTCACGCTGCAACCGATCCGACGCTACGGGTTCGATGCGGCGATCCTGTTTGCCGACATCCTGCTGATCGGACAGGCGCTGGGTCCGAAACTGTGGTTCGCCGAGGGTGAAGGCCCCCGGATGCAGACCACGACGACCCCCGCCGAGGTCGCGGCGTTGCGGCCCGCCGATGCCATTCACGACACGCTGGCGCCGGTCTATGAAACCGTGCGCATCCTGGCGCGCGCCTTGCCGCGCGAGACCACCCTGATCGGGTTCGCGGGCATGCCGTGGACGGTGGCCACCTACATGATCGGGGGGCGCGGATCGCCCGACCAGGCAGCGGCGCACAGGCTGAAGGCCGAGGATCGCGCGACCTTCGTGGCGGTGCTGGACCGGATCGAGGCGGCGACGGTGGAATACCTGTCGGCGCAGGTGCAGGCGGGGGCCGAGGTGGTGAAGCTGTTCGACAGCTGGGCCGGAAGCCTGAAAGGACAGGATTTCACCGACTTCGCGCTGGAACCCGCCCGCCGGATCATCGCCGCGCTGAAGGCGCGCCACCCCGGCCTGCCGATCATCGCCTTCCCGCGCGAGGCGGGTCAGGGATATGTGGGCTTTGCCCGCGCCACCGGCGCCGATTGCGTGGCGCTGGACAATTCGGTCACGCCGGAATGGGCGGCGGAACATGTGCAGCCGGACGGCTGCGTGCAGGGCAACCTGGCCCCCGGGCACATGGTCGAGGGCGGCGAGGCGCTGGACCGCGAGACGCGCCGCGTGGTGCGGGCGTTCTCGGGCGGGCCGCATATCTTCAACCTCGGCCACGGGATCACGCCCGACGCCGACCCCGACAATGTCGCGCGCATGATCGCGGTGGTCCGGGGGGCCTGACACGATGGTCTGGGTACTGGCCACGCTGATCGCGGCCATGCTCCAGACGGCGCGGAACGCGACTCAGGCCGGGCTGACCGCGACGCTGGGCACGCTGGGGGCCACGCAGGTCCGGTTCCTCTATGGCCTGCCATTCGCGGTGCTGGCGCTGGGCGTGATCGCGCTGGGGCATCCGCTGCCCCGGCCGGGACAGGCCGCGCTGGCCTGGGCGATGCTGGGCGGGATGGCACAGATCGGGGCGACCGCGCTGATGCTGGCCGCCATGCGGCTGCGCGGCTTTGCGCAGGCAACCGGCTGGATCAAGACCGAACCGGCTCTGGTCGCGCTGGCGGGTGCCGGGCTGGGTCAGACCCTGTCGCCGCTTGCCTGGGCCGGGGTGGCCGTGGCGAGCCTTGGCGCGGCGCTGCCCGCACGGGCGGGATCGGCCCCGGCGATGGCGGCGGCGATCGGGGCGGCGGCGCTGTTCGGGCTGGCCGCCATCGGCTTTCGCGAGGCGGTGCTGGCGCTGCCCTCGGGCGCATTCTTCGTGCGGGCCTCGGTGGTGCTGGTGCTGGCGCTGGCGTTCCAGTCGGTCGCGCTGGGCCTGTGGCTGGCGGTGTTCCGGCCTGCCGCACTGGGCGGGTCGCTGCGGGTCTGGCGCGGATCGCTGGCCGCGGGCGCGCTGGGCGCCGGGGCATCCTTTGCCTGGTTCTCGGCCTTCGCGCTGGCCACGGCGGCCGAGGTGCGGACGCTGGCGCTGGTCGAGGTGGCGCTGGCGGCGATCTGGGGGCGGGCGGCGATGGGGCAGCACCTGACCGCGCGCATGGTGGCCGGCCTGGTCCTGATCGGGGCGGGGGTCGGGATGCTGCTGTCGGCGGGGGGCGGGGGATGAGCCTGGCCGACCTGCTGGCATTGACGGGGCCCGAGGTGACGCATGTCACCCCGGCGGTGAACCTGCCCGCGATCCGGGCGCACGGGTTGCTGCGGCCGGTCACGCTGGCCGGGATCGCCGATACCGACCCTGCCACCATCCGCTTGCGGGCGGGCGCGATGGACCTGCGCCTTGGTCCCGGGATGCGGGTGCGGCTGACCACGCAGGCGCCGCTGCTGGCGGGGGCGGCGCAGACCTTCCTGGACCCCGGCCTGACGCTGGCCGACTGGGCCGACCGGCTGGACCGGCGGCTGTTCTTCTGGCCGCCGGGCCGGGGCGATGCGTTCCGGGCCAGCCACGGCCAGCCGACCGCGACCCTGCGGCTGTCGGTGGAGCGGCTGTTCCGGCTGCACGGTCCGCGCCTGTTCCTGTCGCCGATCAACAGCGGCAACGCCGCGCGACGGCCCGCGCCACGCGGCGACTGGCTGTGGATACCGGCGACCGAGGCCGCGCGCTTTCCGGATGCGCGCCGCGCCCGGGGGCTGGTACGGGGCCAGGACCGGGTGGCCGAGGTGTCGCTGGCGGCCGACCTGCCGCCCCCCGCGCTGGCCATGGTACTGGCGGCGCCGCTGCCCCTGCGGGCGGATGGCGCATGAACGGGGCACTTGACCCCGTGGCCTGCCGCCGCCATCCCTGCACCGCGCCCCCAGAAAAGGACCGTCCGATGCCCGAGGATCCCGCAGCCCTTGCCTTCCTTTCCGCCCGCATGTCGCATCCGGCCAAGACGCTGGCCGCGCCGGGGCCCGACCGGGCAGCCATGCGGGCAATCCTGACGGCGGCGCTGCGGGTGCCCGACCATGGCAAGCTGGAACCCTGGCGGCTGGTCGTGGCGGGGCGGCCGACGCTGGATGCCTGGGCGGCGGCGGCGGCCGACCGGGGCGCGGCGCGCGGCCTGTCGCCCGAGGATATCGACAAGGGGCGCGGACAGTTCGCGCGGTCGGCCGCCTGCGTGGCGGTGCTGTCCAGCCCGGTGGACTCGCCGAAGATCCCCGGGATCGAACAGACGCTGTCGGCGGGCGCGCTGTGCCTTGGGCTGGTGAACGCGGCCCATGCGGCCGGTTTCGGCGCGGCCTGGATCACCGGCTGGCCGGCCTATGACCGGGGGTTCGTCGAGGGGGCGCTTGGCGCCGGTCCCCGGGAATGGGTCGCGGGTTTCGTGCACATGGGCACGATCACGCTGACGCCGCCCGACCGTCCGCGCCCCGATCTGGCGCGGGTCGTGACCTGGGCCGACGACGAGGCGGGCGGCTGAGCGGATGGGCATCCTGGTCGACTTCCTGCGCGCACTCGGTCAGATCGGCGACCGCCGGTTCCGCCGCGTGCTGTTGCTGGGCGTGCTTCTGGCGCTTGCGCTGCTGACGGGTGTCTACGCCGCGTTCCTGTGGCTGCTGGAGTCGCTGGTGGGCGAGACGGTGGACATTCCGCTGGTCGGACCGGTCGGCGGGATCGACACCCTGCTGACGCTGGGATCGTTCCTGTTCATGATCGGGTTGTCCGTCTTCCTGATGGTTCCGGTCGCATCGGCCTTTACCGGCCTGTTCCTCGACGATGTGGTCGAGGCGGTCGAGGCGCGGCACTACCCGCACCTGCCGCCGGTGCCGCGCCTGCCATGGGGTGACGTTCTGGTGGACAGCGCGAATTTCTTCGCGCTGCTTGTCGCCGTGAACGCGGTGGCGGTGCTGGCCTATGTCTTTGCGGGCCCGCTGATCCCGGTGGCGTTCTGGGCGCTGAACGGGTTCCTGCTGGGGCGCGAGTATTTCACCATGGTGGCGATGCGGCGCCTGGGGCGGGCAGGTGCAAGAGAGCTGCGCGCGCGCCATCCGCTGACGATCTGGCTGGCCGGAACGCTGATGGCCGCGCCGCTGTCAATTCCGCTGGTCAACCTGGCGATCCCGGTCCTGGGCGCCGCGACGTTCACGCATCTGTTCCACCGGCTGAACGCGGCACCGCGCTGAGCGGATGCCGCGCGGTCAGCCCATGCGGCCGAAAAAGTCGATGTCGCGCACGGTGATCACGCCCGACATGATGATGCCGCAGAGCACGACCCAGATCGCCAGCGCGACAAGGGTCGTCAGCCAGGCCTTGCGTTTCACCACGAACCCCGCGGGCGCGGCCGGGGGGGTGCCGGGAACGACCTTTCCCAGATCGCCCTGCGTCGTCAGGCGCAGCGGCAGGACAACGAAGAACACCATGAACCAGGTGACGGCAAAGAGCACGAGCGCGGCGGTGATCGTCATGCCTGTTCAAGCTCCACCAGGCAGCCGTTGAAATCCTTGGGGTGCAGGAACAGCACCGGCTTGCCATGGGCGCCGATCTTCGGCTCGCCCGACCCCAGCACCCGCGCGCCCTGCGCCTTCAGCCGGTCGCGGGCCGCCAGGATGTCATCGACCTCATAGCAGATGTGGTGGATGCCGCCCGACGGATTCTTCTGCAGGAAGGACGCGATGGGCGAGTCATCGCCCAGCGGGTGCAGCAGTTCGATCTTGGTGTTGGGCAGTTCGATGAACACCACGGTCACGCCATGGTCGGGTTCGTCCTGCGGCGCGCCGACGCGGGCCCCCAGCGTGTCGCGGTACTGCGCGGTGGCGGCCGCAAGGTCGGGCACGGCGATGGCCACGTGGTTCAGTCGTCCGATCATCGCGATCCTCCGTCCGGTCATGGCGCCAGATGGCGCGGGAACGCCGCCGCCGCAAGAGGGCGCACCGCCGCAGGGACGCGGCGTTAACGCAATATCAGGGATTCGCGGGCCCACTGTCGGCCTGATCCGACAGCACAGGGGTTACAGATGCCCGAATCGCCCTGCCCTGCCCCGCGCGACGCCATCGCCCGACCGTCGTCCAGCCTGCCGCTGGCGGGCCTGACCCTGCTGGCGGTCGAGGACAGCCGCTATGCCTGCGATGCGCTGCGGCTGATGGCGCAGCGGGCGGGCGGGCGGCTGCGCCGGGCCGAGACCATCGCCGACGCCCGGCGCCACCTGCGGGTCTATCGGCCCGATGTGGTGATCATCGACCCCGGCCTGCCCGACGGGGACGGGCTGGTGCTGGCGGCCGAGATCGCGGCGGACCGCCGCGCGCCGCCGGTGATCGTGTCGGGCGGCGCGGCGGGGATCGAGGACGCGGCCATGGCGGCGGGGGCGGCGGCCTGCCTGCCCAAGCCGGTCGCGGGGATGGCGGCCTTCCTGCGCGCGGTCTGCGGCTGCCTGCCCGACCGCGCCTGGCTGCTGCCGCTGGCGACGCTGGGCGCCCCCGCGCGCGACGACCGGCCGATGCCCGACCCGCTGGCGCTGCGTGACGACCTGCGCGCCGCCGCGCGGCGGCTGTCGCAGGGTCCGGCTGAGGGCGAGCGGCGATACCTTGCCGGGTTCGTGGCGGGCGTGGCGCGGTCGGCGGGCGATGCGGCGCTGGCCGCCCTGGCGCAGCGTGCGGCCCAGGCCGGGCACGGTGCCCTGGGCGACCTGCAGCACGCAGTGACGGCCCGGTTGCGGCACGGCACCGGGGGGCCGCTGACGCTGGGCTGATCCGGGGCGGTCAGCCCGGCAGGACCGGATCGCGCGCCGCCAGCAAGGGGCGCGTCAGGTCCGACAGGGCCTGACGCTGCCGTCCGGCGGAATCGAAGTTGTCGGCATCCAGCCACCGGTCGAAGGCCACGCGAAGGGCTGGCCACTCGCCGTCGATCACCGCGTACCAGGCGGTGTCGCGGTTGCGCCCCTTGACCACGGCCGCCTGCCGGAACACGCCCTCGAACGAGAACCCCAGACGCTGCGCGGCACGCCGCGACGGCAGGTTGGCCGCGTCGCATTTCCATTCGTAGCGGCGGTAGCCGAGCGCGAAGGCATGCCCCATCATCAGCACCATCGCCTCGGTCGCCGCCGGGCTGCGCTGCAAGGCGGGGGTCAGGCAGATGTGACCGACCTCGATCGAGCCCGCCGCCGGGTCGATCCGCAGGTAGGAGGCAAGGCCCGCCGCCCCGCCGCCCGTCGGAACGAGCGACAGGAACACCACGTCGTCACGCTGCGCCGCCTGCTCCAGCCAGGCGCGATGCGCGGCCGCGTCGGGAAAGGGGCCATAGGGCAGATAGCCGAACACCTCGGGCGCAGCCGCCATCGCGGCGATGAGATCGGCGCCATGCCGGGACGGATCCAGCGGTTCCAGCCGCACATGCCGCCCCGCGAGCACCGGACGCCCCGGCCCCGGCGGTGGCCGCCACCCCGACAGATCGCCCGCCATCCCGCACCCTCCGTTCCCGACGGGTCAGCGGTGCCACGAAGCCGGGTCGGCGGCAAGCGTTCCGATCAGAGCAGAAGCCCCGGATCGGACGATCCCATGTCGAGACCGGGGAACACCGTTCCTTCCAGCAGCGCACGGTCAAAGCCGAACATGCCGCGCATCGCCCAGGCGGCCCAGGCCCGGACGTCCGAGGTCGGCATCAGGTCGCGCCGGTCATAGAGATCGGCCTCGGCCAGGCCCGGCCAGCGGCCGAACACCTGCCCGCCGCGCAATGCGCCGCCCGCCAGCACCATCGCGCCGCCGGTCCCGTGGTCGGTCCCGCGCGAGCCATTCTCGGCCACGGTGCGCCCGAACTCGGTCATCGCGACGAACAGCGTGCGCCCCCAGACCGGATCGCCCAGCCTTTCGCGCAGCCGCAGCACGATGCGCTGAAGCCGCAGCATCGGGGCCTGCACCGCACCCGCCTGCGCGCGGTGCGTATCCCAGCCGCCCAGCGACAGCGCGGCGATGCGCGTGTCGGCCCGCAGGCGCTGCGCGGCGAAATCGACCAGCGCGTCGATATCGGCCAGACGCACCGCAGGGGCCTCGACCGGCGGGGCCATCATGCCGCCGATCATGCCGGTGTCGTCGTCCTCGTCGGCGGCGGCAAGCGCGGTTTCATCCACCAGCATCACGGCATCGGCCGCCGCGTCGCGGAACAGCGGATCGTCATGATAGAGGTGTTCCAGCAGCAGCTTGCCCTGCGCGCTGAGCGGCAGCTTCTGGTCGGGCATCCAGCTGAGCGTCGGCGCGCGACCGGCCAGCAGCGGCAGCGCCTCGCGACCCACGGCGATCGCGGTTTCGCCCTGCAGGCCGGGCACCGCCTGAAGCATGCGGTTCAGCCACCCCTCGCGCCGCAGCCCGGCTGCCGTGGCTTCGGCCAGTCCGGCGCCCGGCAGGTTCGGGTCAAGCCCCGCCTCAAGCAGGTCCTGCCCGTCGAAATGGCTGCGCTTGTCGCGATAGGGGGTGGATGTGGCATGCACAAAGCCAAGCTGGCCCGCCTGCCACAGCGGCATCAGCCCGTCCATGCTGCGGTGCAGGGCGAACCGGTTGGTCAGCGGGATCGCCCCCTCGCCGGTGCCCAGGTTGGGCCGCAGCCGGGCAAAGTCCGCATCGCCCAGCGGCTGCAGCAGATCGAGCCCGTCCATCGCACCGCGCAGGATCACCACCACCAGCCGGTGGTCGCCGGGAAGGCCCCGCCCCGCCGCCAGCGTCATCGTGTTCAGCAGCGGAAACGCCGCCGCCGAACAGCCCATCGCACCCAGGCCCCGCAGGAAAGCTCGCCGATCCATTGCCATCGTCCTTGCCCCTTAACGCCGGTTGAACATCGGCGAGGCCAGCACCAGCCCCACCGCTTCGGGTCGTGTCTCGGCCCGCTCCACCGCCCAGAGCAACCGGCCGTCCGCCAGCGGCCCCAGCGCCGTCCGCGCCAGCACCACCGGTTCGGGCAGGTCGGGCACCAGCTTTCGCGGGGTTTCCATGGCAAAGGCGATACGGGCCGCCAGAAGCTGCGGGGTGATCCAGGCTTCGGCCTCCTCGGGCCAGCCATCGGGGCCGCGCGGCCTCTGCCACGGCTGGCCCATCGCCGACATCGGCGACAGAAGGTGGTGGCGGAAGGTCTTTTCCGGCATCTCCAGAACCTGGGCGCCGGTGACGCCCAGCACGCGCAGGCTGGCCAGAACCAGGTCGTAGGGCTGGCGCGTCTTGCCCAGTTCCGGGGCCCAGGCCGCCGGATGATCCAGAAGCGCGCCATAGACCGCCATCAGATCACCGCCGGTATCGGCAAAGGCCCGCCCGATCGTCGCGGCGATCCCCGGGTCGGGCGTGTCCGACACGAAATGCACGGCCAGCTTGCGGCCGATATGCGCCGCCGTCTCGGGGTGCAGGGCCAGATCGTTCAGGACGTCGCGGATCGGCTCGATCCCGTTGTCGCCATAGGTCTTGCCCAGCACCGTCTCGGGTCCGGGTTCGGCCCAGTTGCGGCGGAACACGGTGCCCGTTTCGCTGTCGACCCCCAGCCCGGTCAGCAGCTCGGCCAGTTGGCGGATGTCGGCCTGCGTGTAGGCCGCACCCACGCCCAGCGTGTGCAGTTCGATCAGTTCGCGCGCCAGGTTCTCGTTCAGGCCGCGCTTGCGCTGCTTGCCCATGGGCGAGTTCGGCCCCATCGACCCCACCTGGTCGAGGTAGCTGAGCATCGCGGGATGCATGGTCACCGCCGTCAGAAGGTCGGCGAAGCGTCCGGTCAGGTTGGGGCGGATCGCATCCTCGATCAGCACGCCGGGCAGCGGCTGGTCGGGGCCGACGCGCGGGCGCACGGTAAAGTGGTCCGCCCAGAACCGGACCAGCCGTTCGCGGAAACCGTCGGTCGCGTCGAGCGCGCGCGCCATCCGCGCCCGCGCCGCCCGGATCGCCAGGCCGCGCACCACGGCGGCCGTTTCGCGCAGTTCGTCACCCTCGGGCGTTCCGGCCCGGATCGCGTCGCGCCGGGCGCGGCGCGCCGCGAAGGTGGCGACGATGGCCGGAAAGACCTCGGGGCCCCGGGGGGCAGGTATGGCGGTGGCGGTGGCATCGGGGCCGGCCAGCAGTGCCAGCATGGCCCCCGGATCGTCGGCCGCATCCGGCGGCAGCGGCAATCCGGTTCCGAAGCGCAGGGCGGCGATGTCGCGGCGTGTCAGCATGGCGGCGTCCGGGTTCCAAGGGTTGCGGCGGGGGCAGGCTAGCATGTGCCCGCCGCCCCCCGCACCTCACCTTTACGCGCAATGCGCGGGTTTCCGTCGCCCGGTGGGCAGACGCCCGCTCAGGCGTCCTTGGGCACAACCCGCAGCCGCAGGTCACGCAGCTGTTCGTTGGTGGGCTCGCTGGGCGCGCCCATCAGCAGGTCCTCGGCCCGCTGGTTCATCGGGAACATGATGACCTCGCGGATGTTCGCCTCATCGGCCAGCAGCATCACGGCGCGGTCGATCCCCATGGCGCAGCCGCCGTGCGGGGGCGCGCCGTAGCGGAAGGCCTTGACCATGCCGCCGAACCGCTTCTCGACCTCGGACGCCGGGTATCCGGCAAGTTCGAACGCCTTGAACATGATCTCGGGCTTGTGGTTGCGGATGCCGCCACTGATCAACTCGTATCCGTTGCAGGCAAGGTCATACTGGTAGGCATGCACCTTCAGCGGGTCGCCCATCAGCGCGTCAAGCCCGCCCTGCGGCATCGAGAAGGGGTTGTGCGAAAAGTCGATCCCTCCCTCGTCGGTCTTTTCATACATCGGGAAATCGACGATCCAGGCAAAGCGGAAGGTATCGGTTTCCGACAGCCCCAGTTCGCGGCCGATCTCGTTGCGCGCCCGGCCCGCCACGGGCTCGAACACCTCGGGCTTGCCGCCGAGGAAAAAGGCCGCGTCCCCGAGGCCGAGGCCGAGTTGCTGGCGGATTGCTTCAGTGCGTTCGGGACCGAGGGCTTTTGCGATGGGGCCAGCGGCCTCGGTGCCCGACCCGTCCTCGGCCTGGCGCCAGAAGATATAGCCCATCCCCGGCAGCCCTTCCTTCTGGGCAAAGGCGTTCATCCGGTCGGCGAACTTGCGGCTGCCGCCGGTGGGGGCGGGGATGGCGCGGACCTCGTTGCCTTCCTGCTCCAGCAGTTTCGCGAAGATCGCAAAGCCCGAGCCGCGGAAGTGGTCCGACACGTCCTGCATCCGGATCGGGTTGCGCAGGTCGGGCTTGTCCGACCCATACCATTTCAGCGCGTCGCGATAGGCGATGCGCGGCCAGTCAGAATGCACGGTGCGGCCGCCGCCGAACTCCTCGAACAGGCCCTGGATCACCGGCTGCACGGCGGCAAAGACATCCTCCTGCTCGACAAAGGACATCTCGACGTCAAGCTGGTAGAAATCGGTGGGGCTGCGGTCGGCGCGGGGGTCCTCATCGCGGAAACAGGGCGCGATCTGGAAATAGCGGTCGAACCCCGCGACCATGATCAATTGCTTGAACTGCTGCGGGGCCTGCGGCAGGGCATAGAACTTGCCCGGATGCAGGCGCGAGGGGACAAGGAAGTCGCGCGCGCCCTCGGGCGAGGACGCGGTGATGATCGGCGTCTGGAATTCGGTAAAGCCCTGGTCCCACATGCGGTTGCGGATCGACCGCACCACGTTCGACCGCAGCATCATGTTGGCATGCAGCTTTTCGCGGCGCAGGTCGAGGAAGCGATAGGTCAGCCGCGTCTCCTCGGGATAGTCGACCTCGCCGAACACCGGCATCGGCAGCTCGTCGGCGGCCCCCAGCACCGCCATCCCGGTGACATAGACCTCGATCTCGCCGGTCGGAATCTTCGGGTTCACCAGCGCCGCGTCACGCGCCTTGACCCGGCCATCGACCCGGATCACCCATTCGGCCCGCACCGTTTCCAGCGCGGCAAAGGCCGGGCTGTCGCTGTCGGCCAGCACCTGGGTGATGCCGTAGTGGTCGCGCAGGTCGATGAACAGCACCCCGCCGTGATCGCGCACGCGGTGAACCCAGCCGGACAGCCTGACCTCCTGCCCCACATGCGATGTGTTCAGGGCGGCGCAGGTGTGGCTGCGATAGGCGTGCATGGGCGGACCTTTCCGGGGCGCGGGGCGCGTTGGGCGTAACCGCGCCGATACACCGCGCGGCCCCGCCGAAGTCAAGCCCGACACCGGCCGGCGCTGCCGGGACGGCGCGGCCGGCCGCCGCCACTGACAGGTTCGCCCCTGCGCCACATTCCGCCCGCTGTTCACTGGCGCACCAAGATGGCGCGGCTGTGCGGGGTGACACGGCGTCATCCGTTCCCCATCTTGCATCGCAACGGGCGATCGCGCCCACCCTGAAGGGAGACATGCCATGACCGCCATTCCCGGCCTGCACCACGTCACCGCCATATCCGGCAGCGCGCAGGACAACGTCGATTTCTACACCGGCACGCTGCGTCAGCGCCTGGTGAAGAAGACCGTGAACTTCGACGCGCCCGACACCTATCACCTGTACTACGGCGACCGCACCGGCCGCCCCGGCACGATCCTGACGTTCTTTCCCTTCGCCGACGCGGGGCCGGGGCGGGCGGGGCCGGGCATGGCCTCGGCCGTGGCCTATGCGGTGCCGAAGGACGGGTTCGATGCGCTGATGGAGGATCTCGCGCTGCGCGCGGTCGATTTCGCAGGTCCGTCGGAACGGTTCGGGGACCGCGTGATCACGCTGACCGCGCCTGACGGCCTGCCTGTGGAACTGGTCGAGACGGCCGGTGCCCCCGACACCCACGGCTTCCATTCCGTGACGCTGTGGGAACGCAACCCCGACCCGACGATCCGCCTTCTGACCGATGTGATGGGCTATCAGGTCGCGGGCAGCGAAACCCGCGACGGCACCGAACGCATCCGTCTGGCGGCCCCCGGCGACGCCGAGGCGCGGGTGATCGACGTGATCCGCCGCGATGCCGCCGCGGCCGGGCGTCCGGGCGCCGGAACGATCCACCACATCGCCTTCCGCGCCCGCACGCAGGACGAGCAGCACGGCTGGCAGGACCGCCTAGCCACGGCCGGACACCCCACCACACCGGTCATCGACCGGCAGTACTTCAACGCGATCTACTTCCGCGAGCCGGGGGGCGTTCTGTTCGAAATTGCCACGGACCCGCCGGGATTCGCCGTGGACGAACCTGTGGACAGGCTGGGAAAGGGCTTGATGCTGCCCCCGAAATACGAGGCGGCCCGCGCCCGGATCGAGCGCGTCCTGCCCGACCTGCGGGTGCCCGCATGATCCGCGCGGGCGCCCCGGCCGCCCGCGCCACCGCTGGGGTCGTGATGTTGCACGGCCGCGGCGGGTCGGGCGCCGATATCCTGTCGCTGCTGGACCACGCGGGCCTGCCCGACATCGCCGCCATCGCCCCCGAGGCGCAGGGCAACAGCTGGTGGCCCAGTTCGTTCCTCGCGCCCGCCGCGCAGATGGAGCCGTTCCTGGCGCGGGGGATCGCGGCCGTCGCCACGGCCCTCGACCGGCTGGAGGCCGAGGGGATCGCCCGCGACCGGCTGTGGCTTCTGGGGTTCTCGCAGGGGGCCTGCCTGGCACTGGAAAGCTTCGCGCGGTCGGGTCAGGGACTGGCGGGGGTGTTCGGACTTTCCGGCGGGCTGGTCGGCACCGCCGACACCGGCCCGCCGCTGCCCGCGCTCCATGACCATGCCGACAAGGTGCTGGCCTATCCCGGCAGACGCGATGGCGCGCGGGTCTGGATGTCGGTGCACGAACGCGATCCGCACATCCCCCTGAAACGCGTGCAGGACAGCGCGGCCACCCTGTCGGCGATGGGCGCCCGGGTGGAAACCCGCGTCCACCATGGCGCCGGCCACGGCATCACGCAGGATGACATCGCGGCGCTGCGCGGTGCGCTCAATCGCGCGTGACCCCTCCGGGCGATCGCGCGTGACCCCTCCGGGCGTCAGCCCGGCACGCCCGACAGATAGTCCATCACCGCGCTGCGGACGCTTTCTGCGCCCGCCGCGCGGGCCTCGACGATGGCGCTGCGCAGGTCGGCCAGGCTGATCCGGCGCAGCAGCGCCTTGACCGGCCCGATCGAGGCGGGCCGCATCGACAGCGTGCGGAACCCGATGGCGGCGAAGCACGCGGCCTCGACCGGCCGCCCCGCATCCTCGCCGCAGAACGACAGCGGCGTGCCCGCCTCGGCGCAGCGGGCGACGACGGTTTCAAGGAACGTCAGGAACGACGCGTTCAGCACGTCATAGCGGCGGCGCACGCGCTCGTTCTCGCGGTCGGCGGCAAAGAAGAACTGCTTCAGGTCGTTGCCGCCCACCGACACGAAATCGGCCATCTGGAAGAAGGCGCGCGGGGCATAGGCGAGGCTCGGGGTCTCCAGCATCGCGCCGATGTCCAGCCGGGCGGGCGCCGGCGTGCCCATGCGCACCTCGCGGTCAAGCTGGGCCATCACATGCCCCCGCGCCGCCGTGAACTCGGCCTGTTCGGTGACGAAGGGGAACATGATGGCCAGGGGCCGCCCGGCCGCCGCGCGGATCAGCGCCTGCGCCTGCATCCGCAGGACACCGGGCTTGTCCAGACCCACACGGATCGCGCGCCAGCCCATCGCGGGGTTGGGTTCATCCTGCGGCTTCATGTAGGGCAGCACCTTGTCCGACCCGATGTCCAGCGTTCGGAACGCCACCCGGCGCCCGCGCGCCGCATCCATCACCCGGGCATAGAGCCGGGCAAGCTCGTCGCGCTTCGGCATCTGGCTGCGCACCAGGAACTGCAACTCGGTGCGGAACAGCCCGACGCCCTCGGCGCCCGACCCCTCCAGACTGGGCAGGTCGGCCATCAGCCCCGCGTTCATGTGCAGCGCCACCGTGGTGCCGCAGCGTGCGGTGGCGGGCAGGTCGCGCAGGCCCGCATAGCGCTTCTGCGCCTCGGCCTGCATCGCCATCTTGTCGCGGAAGGCATTGGCCACCGTATCCTCGGGGCGCAGGTGCACGATCCCCTGGTCGCCGTCCACCAGGATCGCGTCGCCGTTCAGCGCCTCCTGCGTGATGCGGTCGGCGTGGATCACCAGCGGAATCGCCAGGGCCCGCGCCACGATCGCCGCATGGCTGCCGACCGATCCTTCCTGCAGCACCACGCCGCGCAGCTTGCGTCCGTATTCCAGCAGTTCCGCGGGCCCGATGTTGCGTGCCACCAGCACCGGATCGTCGGGCATCTCGGCCCCGGTGTTCTGGCCCTGCCCGGTCAGGATCCGCAGCAGGCGGTTCGACAGGTCGTCCAGATCGTGAAGGCGGTCGCGCAGATAGGCATCGGGCACCTGTTCCAGCCGCGCGCGGGTGGCCGACTGTTCCTTTTCCACCGCCGCCTCGGCCGACAGGCCAAGCGCGATGTCCTCTTCCATCCGGCGCAGCCATCCGCGCGAATTGGCGAACATGCGATAGGCTTCCAGGACCTGCTTCTGGTCCTTGTCCAGGCTCTCGACCGACAGAAGGTCATCGACCGACACGCGCAGCTGCCCGACCGCCTCGCGGATGCGCTCGATCTCGGTCAGCGGGTCGTCGGCCACGGGGTTCGTGACCACCACGCGCGGTTCGTGCAGCCACACGCGGCCTTCGGCGCTGCCCTCCTGCCCGACGGTGCCGCGGAACATCACCGGCTGGCGGTGCAGCGCCTTCATGCCGCCCTCGTCGCCCGCAAAGGCGCCAAGCTCGGTCATCTCGGCCAGCACCATCGCCACGACCTCGATGGCATAGACCTCGTCGTCCGAATAGGTGCGCGCCTCCTTCGACTGGACGACCAGAACCCCCAGCCGCTCTCCGACCCGCTGGATCGGCACACCCAGAAAGCTGGAATAGATTTCCTCGCCCGTCTCGGGCATGAAGCGGAAGCCCTTTTCGGCGGGTGCGTCGGCAGTGTTCACCGGTGCCGCGCTGCGGGCGACCCGGCCCACCAGCCCCTCGCCCAGCCGCATCCGGGTCTGGTGGACGGCTTCCTTCTTCAAGCCCTGCGTCGCGCACAGTTCCAGCGTCTCGGGGTCGCGGAACAGGTAGATCGAACACACCTCGGTGCCCATCGAATCCGCGATCAGCCGGACGATGCGGTCCAGCCGGTCCTGCCCCTTGCCGGGCAGCGCCAGACTGTCGCGCAGACGGCGCAACAGCTTGCGGCTTTCGCTTTCGGTCCGTTCCGGCATCGCGGTCCGCCGCTCCCTCGTTTGCACCTCTATAGGAAAGCGGCGGGTTCTTGGCGAGGGGCGACGCGCGCGCGGGCAGGCCAATGGGGGCAGTCTGCCGAAAATCGGGGCAGCACCCGGCGGCGCGGCGCGGATGGCGCCACGACCGGCCGGCAGGTTCGGGCGACCGGCGGGCGGGGCCCGCACCCGCGCCATGGACGCAGGGCGCGCGGGTCGATAGGCTGCCGCATGCGATCGGGAAGGGGCATCGGGAGGGGGCGGGGGCATGGACGAAACCACCGGCGGCTGTCTTTGCGGCGCGGTCCGCCTTGTCACCCGCGGCCGCCCCTATCGCGTCGGGCTTTGCCATTGCCTCGACTGCCGCAAGAACCACGGCGCGCTGTTCCATGCCTCGGCCATCTTCCCGCAAGAGGCCGTGACGGTCACGGGCCAGACGGCCGACTACTCCGGGCGGCACTTCTGCCCGCGTTGCGGATCGCCCGTCTATGCGCATTTCGACGACGAGATCGGCGTGAACCTCGGGGCCTTCGACGCGCCCGATGCGTTCCGGCCGACCTATGAACTGTGGACCATCCGGCGCGAGTCATGGCTGCCGCCCGTGCCCGGCGCCCGCCAGTATGTGCGCGACCGCGAGGGGGGCGGGCGGCGCGAGGACCAGGCGGAGCCCGGCCCCTAGGCCTTGTCCAGGTCGAACGCGTCGTGCAGCGCCTGCACCGCCAGTTCCATGTATTTCCGGTCGATCAGCACCGAAATCTTGATCTCGGACGTGGCGATGACCTTGATGTTCACGTTCTCGGCCGCGAGGGCCGAAAACATCCGCGCCGCCACGCCCACCTGGCTGCGCATGCCGATACCCACCACCGACACCTTGGCCACATCGGTATCGACCACCAGATCGTCATAGGCGATGCGCCCGGCGGCGCGCGCCTCCTCCATCGCCTTCTGCGCCCGCGCCACCTGGTTGACCGGGACCGAGAAGGTCATGTCGGTCACCGCGCCGGTATGGGTGCCATAGTTCTTTTCGCTGATGTTCTGGACGATCATGTCCACGTTCACACCCGCATCGGCCAGCGGCCCGAAGATCGCCGCCGCCACGCCCGGCCGGTCCTCGACCGT
This sequence comes from Paracoccaceae bacterium, assembly GCA_019454225.1. Taxonomy (NCBI): domain Bacteria; kingdom Pseudomonadati; phylum Pseudomonadota; class Alphaproteobacteria; order Rhodobacterales; family Paracoccaceae; species Paracoccaceae bacterium. Next base: position 3,786,370 of record CP075370.1, read on the forward strand.
GACCAGGGTCATCTTCGCCTCGTCGCGGCTATAGGCCACGCCCGATACGACCTTCGATTCCATGATGTCCTCCTCGTCGCAGACCAGGGTTCCGGAGTTGTCGTCGGTGTCCTCGAACGACGACAGCACGCGCAGCCGCACCTTGTAGCGCATCGCCAGTTCGACCGACCGGGTCTGCAGCACCTTGGCCCCCAGCGAGGCCAGTTCCAGCATTTCCTCGAAGGCGATCTTCTCCAGCTTGCGCGCCTTGGGGCTGATGCGCGGGTCGGTGGTATAGACGCCATCGACATCGGTATAGATGTCGCAGCGTTCCGCCGCGAAGGCGGCGGCAAAGGCCACCGCCGTGGTATCGCTGCCGCCACGGCCCAGCGTGGTGATGCGGCCCTCCGGGCTGACGCCCTGGAACCCGGCGACCACCGCCACCTTGAACCCCTCGGCGAATTTCGCGTCGATGTTGGCGCGCGGGATGTCGATGAACCGCGCGGCGGAATGCGCCGAGGTGGTCAGGATCGGCACCTGCCAGCCCTGCCACGACCGCGCGGGCACGTCCATTTCCTGCAGCGTCAGGGCCATCAGACCGGCCGTCACGTTCTCGCCCGAGGACACGACCGCATCGTATTCCCGCGCGTCGAACAGCGGCGACGTCTGTTCCACCCAGCCGACCAGTTCGTTCGTCTTGCCCGACATGGCGCTGACGATGACGATCACGTCATAGCCGCGCTCGACCTCGCGCTTCACCTTCTGGGCGGCGTTCCGGATGCGGGACAGGTCGGCCACCGAGGTGCCGCCGAATTTCATCACCAGAAGCGGCATGGTTCCCCCCGCACGTCCCCGAAGTCGGGCGTGTCTTTATGCGGGCCGCCGCCGGGGCACAAGGGGGGCGCCGTCAGCCCTTCGGCTCGTCCGTCTCGATCCCGTAGCGCTTGAACAGGCCGCCCTGCGCGATGAAGAACAGGAACAGCGCGGCGGTCAGCCCGAAGGTCTTGAAGTTCACCCATGCATCGGTCGACATCAGCCGCCAGACCGCCTCGTTCGCCAGGGCCAGCCCGGCAAAAAAGGCGGCAAGGCGCCGCGTCAGGATCATCCAGCCCTCGGGCTGCATCGGCAGCGCCTCTTCCATCACCAGCCGCAGATAGGACTGCCCGCGCAGCAGCCCGAAGCCCAGGATGCCCGCGAACAGCAGATAGATCATCGTGGGCTTCATCTTGAAGAACCGGTCGTCATTCAGCCAGACCGACAGCCCGCCGAACAGCACGACCAGCACCACCGTCGCCACCTGCATCTTCGACAGCTTGCCGGTCAGCCGCCACAGGATGCCGGTGGTCAGCACCATCAGCGGGATGAACGCGGCCGTGACCGCGATGAACCCGTCATAGTCGGTGCCCGCCACGGTGAACGTGGTGTCGCGCAGCATCAGGTAGCCCGCGAAGAACGCGGCAATCGGCCCCAGTTCCAGCGCCATCTTCAGACCCGGGCTGATTTTCTTTTCCATCGTCGCCTATCCCGCCTGCACCATCACCGCGCCCGCTGCCACGCCGGCCATCAGCATCGCCCGCACCGGGCCCACCTTCTCGCCCAGAACCACCCAGCCGATCAGCGCCGCGAACAAGGTAGAGGTTTCGCGCAGCGCCGCAACCTCGCCCACCTTGCCCAGCCGCGTCGCCAGCATCACCCCCCCGAAGGACACAAAGGCCACCAGCCCCCCGATCGCCCCCCGCATCAGAAGCGGGCCGGGCGCGGGCAGCGCGGGCCCGATCCCCCGCCACAGGCGCCAGGCACAGAGGATCGGAAAGTCCAGCGCCGTGATCAGGAAGAACCACGCAAGGAAGGTGAACGGATCGGGTGTCAGCCGGATGCCCCAGGCATCGTAGGTCGTGTACAGCGCCACCAGCAGGCCGCCCGCCAGCGCCCAGGCCAGCCCCGCGCGGATCGGCCCGCGGCCCACCGTGACGCCGCGCAGGTTCACCGCCGCCAGCGCCAGGATCGACGCCGACAGCACCGCCACCCCCGCCCATTGCAGCGCGCCATAGCGCTCCGACAGGAACACCGCCGCAAAGGCCAGCGTGGCCAGCGGTCCGGTCCCGCGCACCACCGGATAGACCACGGTGAAGGCCGCGCGCTCATAGGCCAGCGCCATGGTCAGCTTGTAGGCAAAGTGGATCGCCAGGCAGCCTGCCAGCACCAGCCATTCGAACCCCTGCGGCCAGGGCACCAGGAACAGCGCCACCGGCGCGGCGTAGACCGCGATCCAGATGTCGATCGACCCCCGGGTGATCCAGGGGTCATGCCGCCCCTTCTGCAACGCTCCGAACACCGCATGCGCGCAGGCCGACATCAGCGCCAGCGCCAGCGCAAGCCGCGCGCCCTCGGGCGTCCCCTCGATCGAGATCAGCCAGTCGGTCACGCCGCAGGCCCCGGCCGCGCCGCGCCGCTGCCATGGCGGCTGCCGCGCATCACCCGTCCAGCCCCACCAGCGCCCGGGCGAAATCGGCCGGATCGAAGGGGGCAAGGTCGTCGATCTGCTCGCCCACCCCGATCGCGTGGATCGGCAGGCCGAACCGGTCGGCCAGCGCCACCAGCACGCCGCCCTTGGCGGTGCCGTCCAGCTTGGTCATCACCAGCCCCGACACATCCGCCAGCTTGCGGAAGATCTCCACCTGGCTCAGCGCGTTCTGGCCGGTCGTCGCATCCAGCACCAGAAGGGTGTTGTGCGGCGCGTCGGGGTCCTTCTTGCGGATGACACGCACGATCTTGGCCAGTTCCTCCATCAGGTCGGCGCGGTTCTGCAACCGCCCCGCCGTGTCGATCAGCAGAAGGTCGGCACCCGTCGCCTCGGCCCGGGTCATGGCATCGAAGGCCAGGCTGGCCGGGTCCGACCCCTCGGGCGCGGTCAGCACCGGAACGCCGGCCCGCTGTCCCCAGACCTGCAGCTGCTCCACCGCCGCCGCGCGGAACGTGTCGCCCGCCGCGATCACCACCGATTTCCCGGCGGCCCGGAACTGGCTGGCCAGCTTGCCGATGGTCGTGGTCTTGCCCGACCCGTTCACCCCCACCACCAGCACCACCTGCGGACGCCGGGGATAGATCGGCAGCGGCCGCGCCACCGGTTCCATGATCCGCGCGATCTCATCGGCCAGGGCCTGGCGCAACTCGCCCGCGGTGACGCGCCGCCCCATCCGGCCCTGCGCGATGTTCGCCGTCACGCGCAATGCGGTGTCCACGCCCATGTCCGCCTCGATCAGCAGCTCTTCCAGGCTTTCCAGCATCGCATCGTCCAGCAGGCGGCGCGGCTCGTCCGCCTCGGCCCGTCCGATCAGGCGGTCGATCAGCCCCGCCTTCGGCGCCGCCGGTTTCGTCGCCCCGGCCTGCGGCGCCGGGGCTTCCGCCACCAGCGCATCCAGCCCGCCCGCGATCTTGTCGGAAGACCGGAACATCCGGTCGCGGAGTTTCTTGAAGAACGACATGCTTGCCCCCGGGGCCGGTTCCCCCTTCACCTAACTCCTGGGCGGCGCAAGGGGAAGGGTTCAGCGCCCGATGAATGCGCCCGCGCCACCCGCCGCCAGCGCCCCGGCAAGGATCATCGCCTGCCCGCCCCAGTAGGGCGGCCACAGCGCCAGCCCCGCCGCCCGCCGCGCCGCAGCACCGGTCAGCACGAAGATCTGCAGCGAAAGGATCACGTCCGACAGGATGAAGGACGCAGCCCCGGCCATCAGCCAGCCCCTGCCCGGCACCTCCGGCAGCACCATGGCCGCCAGGCCCATCAGCACGATCACCACCACATAGCCGCGCACCGGCCAGCGCAGCGCCCCGGCGCGCGGCGCCAGCCAGACCTCGGTGGACAGCGCCAGGATGACCAGCGCAAGCGCGGGCGGGACCGGCGGCAGCGGCAGGCCGCCACCCGCCGCCACCCCGGCAAAGGCCACGACATAGGCCAGATGCCCCGCCGTAAAGGCCGCCATGCCCGCCAGGAACCACCGCTCACCGGGCCGCGACAGCGCCAGATCCCCCAGCGCCCCCAGCGCAAGGCCCAGCGTCACCGTCCAGACCGCCCCGCCCCACCAGGCGGCCAGCGCCAGCAGCGCCACGGCCAGCGTCTTGACGACCGACCGCAGCGCCCCGCTCGCCTCCGACCCGGCAAAGCGGATCTGGTAGAGGGCGGCAAGGACGGCGGCGGCAAGGGCGGCAAGGGGCATCGGCGGCTCCGGTCGGGCGGCAGGCGGCAGGCTATGCCATCGCCACGCCGCTGGAAACCGCGTCCGGCCACCGGTCGGCCCGCCGGTTCCCGCCCGGCACCGGCAGCGCGCGATTGTCGCGCGCCTGCGCCCTGCCCCATGCCCCGCCGCCGTGCTATACCCCCCGCATGTCCGACACGCCCGCCCCGCGCCCCCCCTTCCCGGTCCCCGCCATGGCGCTTTTCGCCGCCGCCGCGCTGCTGCCGCTTGGCCTGATGGCGATGGGCGCCATGGCGGGCGGGGCCTGGGCCGTGGCCGGTCTGGCATGGATCACCCTGTTCGCGGCGGCGATGGACCGGTTCGTTCCCTGGGTGCTGCCCGACGCCCCCGAGGGGTCCGAGTTTCCCGCCGCGGACCCGCTGCTTGTCGCCATCGGCCTGCTTCACCTGCTGGCACTTCCGCTGGCGGTTCATGCCGTGGCGGGCGCCAGCGGGCTGGCCGGATGGGAACGCGCGACGCTGTTCGCGGCCTTCGGCCTGTGGTTCGGCCAGGTCGCGAATCCGGCGGCGCATGAGTTGATCCACCGGGGCGACCGGCGGCTGTTCCGGCTCGGCGCCGCGGTCTATGCCAGCCTCGGCTTCGGCCACCATGCCAGCGCGCATCGCCTGGTCCACCATCGCCACGCCGCCAGCCGGGCCGACCCGAACACCGCGCGCCCCGGCGAGGGCTATTACCGGTTCTTCCTGCGCGCCTGGGCCGGATCGTTCCGCGAGGGTCGCCGGGCCGAGGCCGCGCGCCCGCGCGGCCTGCACCCCTACGCCTGGTATCTTGCGGGCACGGCGGCGGCGGCGGGGCTCGCGGTCCTGCTGGCGGGGGGCTGGGGGCTGGCCGCCTGGGCCGGCCTTGCCCTGCATGCGCAAAGCCAGCTTCTGCTGTCCGACTATGTCCAGCACTACGGATTGCAGCGCCGGGCAGGCCCGGACGGGCGCCTCGAACCGGTCGGCGACCGGCATTCCTGGAACGCGCCGCACTGGTTCACCGGGGCAATGATGCTGAACGCGCCCCGCCATTCCGATCACCACGCCCATCCCGCCCGCCCCTTCCCCGCGCTGCGCCTGCCCGGGCCGGACGATGCGCCGCGCCTGCCCCATGCCCTGCCGGTCTGCTGCGTCGTGGCGCTTGTCCCGCCGGTCTGGCGGCGGATGATGGCGCCGCATGTGGCGCGCTGGCGGGGCTGACAAAGGCGTGACTGGCGCACCCGCCCCGGTCTTGGCAGGGTGGCGACACCCCTGACCGACCCGCGACGGAGACCTCCATGCGCCGCAGCCTGACGGCCCTCGCCCTTGCCCTGACACTCGCCCCGGCGGCATCGGGCGCCGCCGACGCCCCCCTGACCGCCGAGCAGTTCGAGGCGCTGACCACCGGCCGCACCCTGACCTATGCCCTGGGCGGCGAGATCTACGGGATCGAGGAATACCGCCCGGGGCGCCGCGTGCTCTGGGCATTCCGCGGCGACGAATGCCGCGAGGGCACATGGTATCCCCAGGGCCCCGAGATCTGCTTCGTCTACACCTATGATCCGACGCCGCAATGCTGGCTGTTCCACCAGCGGGCAGGCGGGCTGACCGCGCGCTTCACCGGCGATCCGCAGGGCGCCGAACTGTCGGTGGTGGCCGAAAGCGATGGGCCGCTGATCTGCGCCGGTCCGGACGTGGGGGCCTGACCTCCGCCCGGCAGAAACCCCGCCGGGGTGAACCGGCGGGGCTGGGGTTGGGTGGGTCACGTGCTTTTGCAAGCAGCACGCCGGTTGCCCGGCCCGCTCAGGCTTAGGGTGATTCCCTTACCAACTGGTGAACACCGCTTAACCCTTTTCGCCTAGAGCCCCTCGAAGGCGCACAGCGCATGCACCTCCATGCCCAGCCCGGCCAGCCGCTTGCGCCCGCCCAGGTCGGGCAGGTCCACGACAAAGGCGCATCCCGTCACCTGCGCGCCCAGCCGCTCGATCAGGTTGATGCCCGCCTCGGCCGTGCCGCCGGTGGCCAGCAGGTCATCGACCAGCAGCACCGTCTCGCCCGGCGCCATCGCATCGGCATGCACCTCCATCACCGCCTCGCCATATTCCAGCGTATAGCCCTGCGAGATCGTGGCACCCGGCAGCTTCCCCTTCTTGCGGATCGGCACGAAACCGCAGCTCAGCTGGTGCGCGACCGCCCCGCCCAGGATGAATCCGCGCGCCTCCAGCCCCGCCACCTTGTCGATGCGCCGCCCGGCATAGGGGGCCAGCAGCTGATCCACCGCCATCCGGAACCCGCGCGGGTCGGCGAACAGCGTCGTGACATCGCGGAACAGGATTCCCTCATGCGGGAAATCCACGATGGTGCGGATATAGTCCTTGACGGTCCTGGTCACGGCCTTGGGTTCCTTGCAGGGTCAGCGCGGCGGATAGTGCAGCCGCAGGATCGCGCGGTCCTGCCCCCGAAGCCAGGTCACGCCATTCGAATTGTCGTCGAAGATGGACAGCTCCGAATATCCGGCGCCCTCCACGTCATGCCACAGGCCCAGGCTCTGCACGATCTCCTCCAGCACCACCGACCGGACCTCTCCCGCCCGGATGTCGGACGAGATCAGGATCGCCGCGCGCTCCAGCACCCGGTCGCCGTTCCACCAGATCTGGAACTGCCCCACCCCGATGGCGATCCCGTCGGGGAAGCCCGGCACATCGCGCGTGCGCTCGCCCTCGCGCAACCGGCTGCGCATGATGCGGATATGCGGCCGCTCGCCCGGCGCGACCCGCCGCAGCCGCAGCCCCGCCCCAGTGCCGTTGATCTCGGCAATCGCGGCGTCCACCGACGTCTCGACGATACGGCCGATGGCCGCGGGATAGCCCGGATCGGGCGGCATCAGGGCCACCCGCAGGTCCATCCGCGTGCGCCGCCCCCAGGCCACCCACGGGTCGCGGCACTTGCCCCCCGGCGATGCCGCGCAGGCCACCGCACGGTGGAAATCGGTGTCCGAAACCTGCTGGTCCAGTCGCACCAGCGTCTCGGCCCATGCCGGCGGCACCGCCCCCAGCACCAGCGCAAGCATCAGCGCCACAAACCCGCGCGCCCTCACAGCACGCGCCCCGCCACCGCATCCAGCCGCGCCAGAACCGCCGGATCGCGCGCCGCGGGCGCGGTCATCACCGCATGGTCCAGCGCGCGGTCGCAGCCATGCGGGCAGGGCACCCGGTCGGCCCCCAGCACCCCGGGCAGGGCCGCGACCAGCCCCCGCGCCGCGGCGGCATTGGCCCCCAGCACCGCGATCACCTGCGCCACATCCACCGCGCCGTGGCTGTCGTGCCAGCAGTCATAGTCGGTCACCATCGCCACGCAGGCATAGCAAAGCTCGGCCTCGCGGGCGAGCTTTGCCTCGGGCATTCCGGTCATGCCGATCACGTCGGCCCCCCACTGCCGGTACAGGCGGCTTTCGGCCAGCGTCGAAAACTGCGGCCCCTCCATCGCCAGATAGGTTGCCCCCCGGTGCAGCCGCACCCCCGCCGGGGCCGCTGCCGCGCAGGCGTCGGACAGGCGCGGGCAGGTCGGATGCGCCACGCTCACATGCGCCACGCAGCCCGGCCCGAAGAACGATTTCTCGCGTGCGAAGGTCCGGTCGATGTACTGGTCGACCAGCACGAAATCGCCCGGCGCATAGTCCTCGCGCAGGCTGCCCACGGCCGAGACCGACAGCACGTCGGTGCAGCCCATCCGCTTCAGCGCGTCGATATTGGCCCGATAGGGCACCGAGGTCGGCGCATGCACATGGCCCCGCCCGTGGCGCGGCAGGAACGCCATCGGCACCCCCGCGATCCGGCCCACCAGCACCTCGTCCGAGGGTTTGCCCCAGGGCGTGTCCACCTCTACCCAGGACGCGCCTTCCAGCCCCGCGATGTCGTAAAGACCCGAGCCGCCGATCACCCCGATCATGGTCTGCATCGCGGCCCTCCGGTTGCGCAGCCGGGGCAGATTAGGCGGCCCCGGCCCGCGCTTCAACAGCCGCGCGCGTTACAGGGTGATGCGGAACCGCGCGAACCCGCCCTCGCCCTCGCCTGCCGCCTCGATCTTCAGCCCGCGTGCCTGCACTTCGGGCAGCCAGGCCGCCGCCTTGGGCCCGGTGTCGAACAGCACCGTCGCCCCGCCCGCCGGCGCAAAGCCCCAGTTGGCATCGGCGGCCGGCGCGATCGTGCCCTGATCGACGATATAGCGCACCAGCGCATCGCGGTTGGTATCGGGCGCGCGCAGGATCACGGTCGATCCGTCCGCGCCCGGGAACCTTCCGCCACCGCCCGCCCGGTAGTTGTTCGACGCCACCACGAACTCGGCCGCCGGATCGACCGGCGCACCGTTCCAGGTCAGGTCCACGATGCGGCTCGCCGCCGCATCCGCCAGCCCGCCCTCGGCGTCGTATTTCGACGGCTGCGTCACGTCGATCCGATAGGTCACGCCGTCGATCACGTCGAAATTGTAGGACGGGAACGCCGGGTTCAGCAGGATCTGGTCCGCCACCCCCGGCTCGATCCGGTTGAAGATGCCCGCCGACCGCTCCAGCCAGTCCTTCAGCTGCGCCCCGCTGATCCGCACCGCCTGCAGCGTGTTGGGGTAAAGATACAGGTCCGCCACGTTCTTGATGGCAATCGGTCCCGCCGGCACGTCGGTGTAATAATCCGGCCCGCCGCGCCCGCCCGCCTTGAACGGCGCCGCCGCCGACAGGATGGGCAGCCCCTCGTGCGGGGTCCCCTTCAGCAGCGCGGCGGTGTACCAGACCTGCGCAAGGCTGACGATCTGCACCGACGGGTCATCGGCCACCAGCGCGAAATAGCTGTAGAGCGGGGCCGAGGTCTGCCCCACCTCGGCCCGCACATAGGCCAGCGTCTCGTCATGCACGGCGGCGGTGGCGGCGATGGCCGGGGCGAAATCCGTGGCCAGCGCCTTGATCGACCGGTCCTCCTGCCTCTGGAAGATCGGGCGCGCGCTGCTTTCGGCGGCGGTGATCCGCCAGCCCGCGCCGTCCTTCTCCAGCATCAGGTCGATCAGCCCCATATGCGATCCCCAGAACCCCGGCATCGTCGCGGGCTTGCCCATCAGCGTGCCCTTTTCCATGTCGATGCCCTCGCCCGCGAAGTCCTTCGACGGCCAGACCCGGTGGTGGTGCCCCGTCACCACCGCGTCGATCCTCTCGACCCCGGCAAGGTGCAGCGCGGCGTTCTCCATCATCTCCTCGGCCGGGCCCGCATCGATCCCCGAATGCGACAGCGCCACCACCACATCCGCGCCGTCCTCGCGCATCTGCGGCACCCAGGCGCGTGCCGCCTCCAGGATGCCGCGCACCGCGAACCGGCCTTCCAGATGCGAACGGTCCCACAGCATGACCTGCGGCGGCACGAAGCCGATCACCCCGATCCGCACCGGATGCCGCGCCCCCGCGCCATCCGTCAGCTCGCGCTCCAGGATGACATAGGGCGGCAGGTACAGCCGGTCCTCGCGCGGGGTGGCGCCCAGCGCCCGCGCGAAATTCGCGCAGACCACCGGAAACTCGGCCCGCGCGTTCACCCGGTCCAGGAAATCGACGCCATAGTTGAACTCGTGGTTCCCCAGCGTCCCCGCGTCATATCCCACCGCGTTCATGCCCGCGATCACCGGATGCAGGTCGCCTTCGGCCATGCCGCGCTTGTAGGCGATGTAGTCGCCCATCGGGTTGCCCTGCAGATAGTCGCCGTTGTCCACGGTGATCACGTTGCCCGCCTCGGCCCGGATCTGCGCGATCAGGTCGGCGGTGCGCGCCAGGCCCATCGTGTCGTTGGGCTTGTCGGCGTAATAGTCATAGGGATGCACGTGGCAATGCAGGTCGGTTGTGGCCAGGATGCGCAGATGTGACTGCCCGGCGGCAGCGCGCGCCGCGAAGGGATGCAGCATCACAAGGCCCCCGGCGGCGGCGGCCGAGGTCAGAAGGCGGCGGCGGGTCAGGGCAAGGGTCATCGGCATCTCCTGCGGGCTGGGGGCCTGCCGCGCCCGGCGCGACTCGGCGGATGTCATGCTGCTACGGCGCCAGCGTAACAGGCCTGCGGCGGTTCCCCAGCGCGGTCTGTCCGGCTGCGCCAAAACCCGCCGCCTGCCCGGCCCCTGCCCCCGCAGGGACCGCCCGGCCCCGCGTGGGCCGGGTCGGCGTGTCGGGCCGACCCGCCGCCCTGTCCCCGGCGCGGCGTCCGTGCCCGCAGGCGTGGCAACCCGGCACGCATCCGGCACGACCCTCGCGGGGTTCCGGCCCGGGTCGGCCCCGGCATCGCCCTGACCCTCCGGAACGCGGCCGCATCCCTCGCCGACCCCGCGGCGGAACGCCGGGGCGGGGCGGTTCCGGCGCAGCCTGCCCCGATTCGCGTTGCAGGTTGACGGCCCGCTGCGCGCGCCCTGTCGGGACGGATGCCATACGCAAGCCAGACGCCGGCGGGACGCCCGCCATACCGGCTCCAGCCCGCATCCGGCGGAATTAATCCAGCGCCCGCAATCCCTTGCGCGGCAGTTCGCGCAGCCCGTTTGCCCCCGCCCCCGCCCCGTGCTACCCGCGCCCCCGACACCCCTCCGCAACGCCGCAGGCCCGCCAAGTGTACCAGCTGGAAGAGGAAACCGAGGACGACTGGTGGGAGGTCGAGGCGCTCTACGACCTCTGCTTCGCCCCCGGCCGCACCGCGCTGTCGTCCTACCGGCTGCGCGACGGCGTGGCCACCGTGGCCCCCCTCTGCCTGACCCTGCGCGACGACACCGGCACCCTCGCCGCCGCCATCCGCTACTGGCCGGCCGAGGTCGGCGGGCAGGATGTCCTGCTGCTCGGGCCGGTGGCCGTCCACCCCACCCGGCAGGGCGAGGGTCTGGGGGGGCTGCTGATCCTTGAAAGCCTGGCCGAGGCGCGCAGGCTGGGCTGGGAACGGGTGATGCTGGTGGGCGACGCCCCCTATTACGGGCGGTTCGGCTTTGTCAAACTGCCAGATGTTGTGATGCCGCCGCCCACCAACCCCGACCGCGTGCTGGGCCTTGCGCTGCGCCCCGGCGCCTGGAACGGGGTGCGCGGACCGGTGGAAAAGGCCCGCGCCTGACCCGCTTGCACCACGGCGCGGCGCCCCCATATCCTTGACATGGACACGCCCGCCGCCACTGCCCTGCCCGCCGCGCGCCCCGATCCCGCCCCCGAGATCGCGCGCCTTGCCGCGCGCTACCGGCGCGCGAACGGCCCGGTGATGGCACTGATGAACCGGCTGGGCGGACAGGTCGAGGATCAGCTGTCCAACCTGCCGCCGGTCTGGCGCGACCGTATCGAGACCGCGACGCTGGCCGCGCTGTCCCGCGCCGTCATGGTCGCGCAACTCGGCCGCCACGCCCCCCGCACCGGCCCTGCGGGCGCCCCGGTCCTGGCGGCGCTGACCGGGGCGGCCGGCGGCGCCGGCGGCATCGCCACCGCGATTGCCGAGCTGCCGCTGACCATCACCTTGATCCTGCACGCCATTCTGCGCGAGGCCGCGGCCCTGGGATTCGACCCCGACGATCCCGGCATCCGTGCCGAGGCGCTGCGCGTCATGGCTCAGGGCAGCCCGCTGGCCAGCGATGACGGGATCAACACCGCCCTGATCGGTGCCCGCCTGACGCTGACCGGCCCCGCGATGCACAAGCTGATCGCCACCCTGGCCCCCGGGCTGGCCGCCGTGCTGACACGGAAGCTGGCCGCACAGGCGGTGCCGGTTCTGGGAGCGGTGACCGGGGCGGCGCTGAACACCGCGTTCCTGCGGTCCTACCGCGATCTCGCCCATGTCCGCTTCGGCCTGCTGCGCCTGGCCGAGATCCATGGCGCGGGGCGGGTGCTGGGTGATTTCGCGCAGGCCACCACCCCGCCCCGGCTGCGCCGCGCCTGACGCTCAGCCCTTCAGGACCGCGCCGGGGTTCAGGATCCCGCGCGGGTCAAGCGCCGCCTTGACCGCCCGCATCGCCGCCAGCTTGACCGGATCGCCATAGCGTTCAAGGTCGTCCACCTTCATCCGCCCGATGCCGTGCTCCGCGCTGACCGACCCGCCGCGCGCATGCACCATGTCATGCACCAGCCGCGCCACCCGTCCCCGCTGCCCGTCATGAGCGGCCCGCGCGCCGCCGCCGGGGGGGAAGATGTTGTAATGCAGGTTGCCGTCGCCCAGGTGGCCGAAACAGTTGATCCTGAAGGGCGCGATCGCGGCAAGGGCCGCCCCCGCCGACTCGATGAAGCCCGGCACCTCGGACAGCGGCAGCGCGATGTCGTGGCTCGACACCGCGCCGATGCGGCGGTTCGCCTCGGGGATCGACTCGCGCAGCTGCCACAGGTGGTCGGCCTGCGCCTCGGACATCGCCATCACCGCCGCGCCCGCCAGCCCCTGCTCCTCGGCATCGGCGTGCAGCATCCCCATCGTCTCGACCGGGTCCATCCCGGCGGGCAGGCCCAGTTCCAGCAGCACCGTCCATTCCGGCGCCACGTCGAACGGCGCGCGCAGGCCCGGCATGGTCTCGGCCAGAAAGTCGAACCCCGCCCGCGCGATCAGCTCGAAAGCCGACACCAGCCCCGGCAGCCGCTCCCCCGCCAGATGCAGCAGGCGCAGCGCGGCGGCGGGCGAGGGAACCGCGATCATCGCCACCGCCCGCCCCGCCGGGGGCGGGAACATCCGCAGGCTTGCCGCGGTGATCACCGCCAGCGTCCCCTCGGAACCGATCAGCAGGTTCCGCAGGTCATAGCCGGTGTTGTCCTTCCGCAGGCGCCGCAACCCGTGCCACACCGTGCCATCCGCCATCACCGCCTCGATCCCCAGGCACAGGTCGCGCGCATTGCCATAGCGCAGCACGCCGGTGCCGCCGGCATTGGTCGCCAGCGTTCCGCCCACCGTCGCCGTCCCCTCGGAGGCCAGCGACAGCGGATAGATCCGGCCCGCGGCCTCGGCCGCCGCCTGCACGGCGGCCAGCGTCGCGCCCGCCTCGGCAAGGATCACGTTCTCCGCCGGATGGACCGCCCGGATTGCCGCCATCCGCTCGGTCGACAGGATCAGCGGCACCGGACCGTCCGGGGCCACCTGCCCGCCCACCAGGCCGGTGCCCCCGCCCCAGGGCACCACCCCCACCCCGACGGCATGCGCCGCCGCCAGGATCGCCGCCACCTCGGCGACGCCGGCGGGGCAGGCCACCGCGGCGCCCTGCCCCTGCCAGCGCCCGCGCGGCTCGGACAGATGGCGGGGTTCGGGCGAACGCAGCGTCCCGGGCGGCAGGCGCGCGGCCAGGGCAGACAGGAATTCGGGGCTGGCGGGGGCGGCCATGGGCATCCTCGTTGCATCGGGATGCCATATGGCCCCGAACACGGGCCGGGGCCAAGGGTCAGTCGTCCAGCCAGGCCGGTTGCAGCGCCAGGATCGTGGGGCGCGACGGCAGCTTGCGCAGGCCAAGCTCGATGTCCGGCTGGTCAAGCCGCACCACGTCGAACTCGGCCTCCATCCGCTGCAGGAACCGCTCCAGCGACGCCTCCGAGAACCAGTGCATCGGCACCACCACCGACGACCGGAACCGCTGGACCACCTGCACCATCGACGGCAGGTCCAGCGTATAGCCGCCGTCGACCGGTACCATCACCACGTCCAGCCGCCCCACGGCGGCGAACTGCGCATCGTCGGGAATGTGGTGCAGGTGCCCCAGATGCCCGATGCACAGGCCCGCAACCTCGAAGATGAAGATCGAGTTGCCATCGGCGCGCACCATGCCCTCGCCCCAGCCGCGCACGTCCGTCGGCACGTTGCGCACCAGCATCTCGCCCAGGTCCAGCCGGTGCTCGGCCGGCCCCTCGCCATCGCCCCAGCCACGCAGCACATGGCGGATTCCGGGGTCGGGATAGGGCGTCCAATGCGTGCTGTGGGCGTTGTTCATGGTCACGATGTCGGGCACCAGCGGGTTGCGGCCGACATAGCCGGTATAGTCGGTCACCGCCGTCAGCCCGCCCGCTGTCTCGATCAGGAAACTGGCATGGTCCAGATACCGCAGCCGCACCGTATCGGCCTCAAGCGGCGCGCCAAAGGCCGCGGGCACCCGGGTTTCCGGCCCCTGGGCGAGGGCGATGCAGTGCGACGGGATGCGGTCCTGCGCCGCGGCGGGGCCTGCGGGCAGCAGGGCAAGGGCGGCGGCAGTCAGGACAGCACGGATCATGGAACCCTCCCCTTGTCGGCAGGAAGGCTAGCACGCCCGGGCCCGCCGTCAGCCGGGCCGCGCTTCACAGCCGCGTGTGCCGGGCGGCGGGCCCTGGCCGGGCCCCGGCCCCTGCCCGGGCGGCGGGCGGGATGCCCGGTCCGGCGGCACCCTGCGGATGGCACCGCATGGCCGTTGCCAGCCCCCGGCCATCGGCGCTAGCACTGTCGCATGCGCGCGCCAGACCCCCGCCGATGACCCTTCCGCGCGACACCCGCAGCCTTGAACGGCGGATGGGCGACCGGGCACGCCGCGCGCTGCCGGCCTGGGCGGCCGACCTTGCGATGTTCGTGCTGAAACAGGGCTGGGCCTGCCTGTTCGGCGGCGTGCTTCTGGCGGCCATCATCGCCACGAAACTGGTCTGGCATCCGGGCTGGGCGCTGCACCGCTATGACGCGCTGTTCCTGATCGCACTGGCCACACAGGCCCTGTTCCTGCGCCTGCGGCTGGAGACCTGGGAAGAGGCGCGGGTGATCCTGCTGTTCCACCTGACCGGCACCGCGATGGAATGGTTCAAGGTGTCCGCCGGATCCTGGGCCTATCCCGAACCCGGCCTGTTCAAGCTGATGGGCGTTCCGCTGTTCTCGGGGTTCATGTATGCGGCCGTCGGCAGCTACATGGTGCGGGTGATCCGCATCTTCGACATGCGCTTTGCCCCGTTCCCGCCGCTGCCGCTGACGCTTGCCCTTGCGGTGGCGATCTATGTCAATTTCTTCGCCCACCACTTCCTGCCGGACATCCGGCTGGCGCTGTTCGCGGCGACGGTGATCCTCTACGCCCGCACCCGGATCTGGTTCCGGATCTCGGTGACGGATCGCTGGATGCCGCTGCCGGTTGCGGCCTGCCTGTCGGCCGCGGCGCTGTGGGTGGCCGAGAACGTGGGCACGGCCACGGGCACATGGCTTTATTCCGGGCAGATGCCGGGCCAGTGGGTCAGCGCGGCCAAGTTCGGGTCGTGGTACCTGCTGCTTTATGTGGCCTTCGCCACCGTGACCCTGGTCAGCCGGTCGGCGCTGTTCCCGCAGGCCCTGCCCGGCGGGCAGCGCCCTACAGCAGACCGCGCCAGGACATGACGGCCACCAGCAGCGCGCCTGACGCGATCACCGCGACCAGCACCGCCACCACCAGCCGCCCCAGGAACCCGATGCGGCGGTCCCAGGCGCTGATCCCCATCAGGTGCTTCAGCGCCAGGTCATAGTCCTGCGCCACGCGCTCCTCGTCGATCTGCAGCAGCAGCTTGGGGTTCTGCGCCATCTCGGCCGCCTCGGCCAGCCGTGCCACGGCATCGCGCACCCGGCGGGGCAGGCGGCGCCCGCCCCGCTTCAGCTTGGCGGCAAGGCCCTGCCCGCCCAGCCCCATGCGCTCATCCATCAAGGCGGCCACGCGGTCCGCCATCTGCTGTATCGCAATCGCGCCCATCCGGCCCGAACCCCTTGCATCCGGCACGCACCCTAGGCCCCGCCGCCGGTGGCCGCAACGGCTCTGGCCGCAGCGCGATGCGCGCGGTAAAGGGGTGGCATGCTGACCACACACCGCTTCGGCCCCGACCCCGCGCCCGCGTCGCCGCCGATCCTGATCGTCCACGGGCTTTTCGGCTCGGCCCGCAACTGGGGGGCCATCGCGCGCCGCCTGGGGCAGGACCGCAGCGTGATCACCGTGGATCAGCGCAACCACGGCGAAAGCCCCTGGCTGCCGACACAGGGCTACCCCGAGATGGCCGCCGATCTGGCCGAGGTGATCGCCGCGCAGGGCGGGCCGGTGGATGTGGTCGGGCATTCCATGGGCGGCAAGGCCGCGATGATGCTGGCGCTGACCCGCCCCGATCTGGTGCGGCGGATGGTCGTGGCAGATATCGCGCCGGTCGCCTATACCCATGACCAGACGCGCCACATCGACGCGATGCGCAGCCTTGACCTGGGCGGCCTGTCATCGCGGGCCGAGGCCGACCGGCGCCTCGCGCTGACCACGCCCGACGCGGCCCTGCGCGCCTTCTTCCTGCAATCGCTGGATCTCAAGTCCGACCCGCCCCGCTGGCGGCTGAACCTCGACGTGCTGGCGGCAGAGATGCCCCGGATCGTCGGCTGGCCCGATGCCGTCGACGGCCGTTTCGACGGCCCGGTGCTGTTCCTGTCCGGCGCCGAAAGCAGCTACGTCCGCCCCGATGACCGCCCGGCGATCCGTGCCCTGTTTCCCGCCGCGCGCTTTGCCAGGATTCCCGGCGCGGGCCACTGGCTGCATGCCGACAAGCCCCGGGAATTCGAGGAAACGCTGCGCGTGTTCCTGTCCTGAACCTTCAGCCCAGACGCCGCGCGACCAGCCAGGACACCGGCAGCGCCACCACGAAGCCCAGGATCGCCGCCACCAGGATGGGTTGCAGCGTGTCATGCCCGGTGGCCAGCGCCACCACCACCAGCGAACCGGCCAGCGTCACCGAGGCCATCGAATAGATCACCATCAACAGGCGGGTCATGCCGTTCCTCCGTCATTGCCCGCCCGACCCTGCCGCAACCCGGCCCGGCCCGCATTGACACGGATCAAGCCAGCCTAGCGCCGCCCGTAGTACAGGCCCACCACATGCTCGGCCTCGGCAAAGAACAGCCAGCGCGCGGCAAACGCCCCCGCGACATGCAGCACGATCGCCACCGCCTGCCCCGGCCATCCCGGCACCACCAGCAGCACGACGGCGGGCGCCACCGCCGCCCCGCCCACAGCGATCACCCGCAGCCGCGCGGCATGGCGTCGCCCGACGACATGGATCATCTCGCGCATCAGATAGTTGCCGCCGGTATGCGGCTGCTCGAACACGTCGACCCGGCCGATGCCGCCCAGCCCGGTTGCCGTGCCCATGGTCTGCCCCGCCCGGCCAAAGGCCGCATCACCCTCGCGGAAGGCAAGAACCAGCAGCGCCGCCAGCGCGGCGCAAAGCGCCGGCGCCGAGGGCAGGCCCGCCAGGATCGACCCGCCCGTGGCCGCGAACCCCAGGAACAGCGCCGGCGTCACCGGATGGTGCCAGCGCGGCACCGCCCGGATCTGGGCATAGATCATCCCCGTCGCCACCACCGCCAGCACGCACAGCGCCGCGCCGATCCAGGCCCACCAGCCCGGCCAGCCAAAGCCCAGCCAGTCGGACAGCGCCACCGGCGCCAGCCAGGCCAGCGCGGACAGGCTGGCCCAGGCCTCGCGCGACAGCCAGGAACTGCGCCACTGGGTAAACGCCAGCAACGCCCGGCGCGGCTGGCCCAGATGGAAGGTCGAGGCGACAAGCCCGGCCACCGCCAGCCCGTAGCCCAGCCCCCAGGCCACAAAGGCGGTCGCGCCCGCGACGCGCGGCACACCCAGCCCCAGCAGCGCCAGAAAGCCGAAGCCCAGCCCCGACAGCACGGTGAACACGATGACCGATGGTGCGGGGTGCATGTCAGAGACGCCCCAGCAACCGGTCGAGCCAGCCCGCGATTCCCGTCGCCTGCACATCCGGCAGCGGCGCCAGCGGCGGCGCCTGCATCGGCCGGTCCTTGGGGCGCGGCGGCAGGTAGCGGTTGACCGGCCGCGTGCCGAGGTCGGGCATCAGGCCGAATCCGCCGCGTTCGGCCACCAGCCGCGACACCGCGCTGCCGGGGTCCGCCAGATCGCCGAAATGCCGCGCGCCGGTCGGGCAGGTGCGCACGCAGGCCGGGATGCGGTCGGCCTCGGGCAGGGTCTCGTCATGGATGCGGTCGGCGCAGAGCGTGCATTTCTTCATCACGCCATGGCCCGCGTCCAGTTCGCGCGCGCCATAGGGGCAGGCCCAGGCGCAAAGCCCGCAGCCGATGCAGGCATCCTCGTTCACCAGCACGATCCCGTCGTCGGCCCGCTTGTAGCTGGCCCCGGTCGGGCAGACCGTGACGCAGGGCGCATCCTCGCAATGCAGGCAGGACCGGGGCATGTTCACGATCTGCGCGGGTCCCTCGGGCGGGGTGATCTGATAGGAATGCACCCGGTTCAGGAAGGTGCCCGACGGGTCCGCGCCATAGGGGTCCTGATCCGAAAGACCGCCGCCGCCATCCGGCACCCGGTCGTTCCAGCCCTTGCAGGCGGTCACGCAGGCGTGGCAGCCCACGCAGGTGTCAAGGTCGATCACCAGGCCCAGCTTGCGCGGGGTGTCTGCGGGCAGACAGGTCATGCGCCACCTCCGGCCCGTGCCGCCGCGATCGCGGCCGGGCTGTCCTGCCGACCGCCACCCGCAACCGGCACCGCCCGCTGCGCCGGAATGTCCGGCGCCCGCGGCGTGCCGGGCGCCACCCGCTCGACCCTTACGCGCAGGTCGAACCAGGCCGCCTGCCCGGTCACCGGGTCGGAGTTCGCCCATCGCAGCCCGTCGCCCCGGGCCGGCAGCAGTTCGTGGATCAGGTGGTTCAGCAGGAATCCCCGTGTCGCCTCCGGCGCACCGGGCGAAAGCGCCCAGGCGCCCGCCCGCTTGCCGATGGCGTTCCAGGTCCAGACCGTGTTCTCGTTCAGCGCGGCCATGTGCGCGACCGGCACCACGATCTCGCCCGTGGCAGATGTGACGCGCGCCATGTCACCCTCGGCAAATCCCTGCGCCTGCCAGACCCTCGTCGGCAGATACAGCACGTTGTGACCGTGGATCTGGCGCAGCCAGGCGTTCTGCGACCCCCAGGAATGATACATCGCCATCGGCCGCTGCGTCAGCGCATGCAGCGGATAGGCGGCATCCTCTCCGCCCGCCGGATACCACAGGGGCAGCGGGTCCATCGCGCGCTTCAGCTGCGGGCGCAGGTGGTCGGGCGGCTGGTGCCATCCCGTCCCCTCGGCGGCCATCTGGAACCGCCGCAGCGGATCGGACCAGAGGGTGATCAGGCAGGGTTGCGGGCTGTCGAAAATCGACATCTCCACAGCCCAGTCCTGATAGGCCATGTTCCACGGCTTGAAGAAACGCGCCCCTTCCGGCACATGCGCCTGGAAGAATCCGCCATTCTCGACATAGGCGGCGATCTGCCCGGGGTTCGGCGCCCCGCGTCCGGTGGCGCTGCCATCCGCGCCCCGGAACCCGATCAGCGGGCCGACACCGGGCCGCCGTTCATGGCGCTGCATGTAGTCCGCATAGTCGCGCCACACCGCGCCGCCCTGCACGTCGGTCATCCCCGGCAGGCCCAGCCGCACCCCCAGATCCAGCAGCACCGACTGGAACGCCCGCACCCCGTGCGGCCCCGGCCGCTCGGGCTCCAGCACCGGCCAGCGGATCGCATCCGCCGCCGCATCAGGTTCCGAGATCGGGCGGTCCAGCATGCTGATGCAGTCGTGCCGTTCCAGATAGGTCGTGTCGGGCAGCACCAGATCGGCATAGGCCACCATCTCCGAGGCATAGGCATCCGCCACGATGATCCGCGGGATGCGGTATTCGCCGTCGTCACCCCGGTCGGTCAGCATCGCCATGACCTGCGCGGTGTTCATCGACGAATTCCACGCCATGTTGGCCATGTAGAGCATCAGCGTGTCGATCGGGTAGGGATCGCCCGCATGCGCGTTGGAAATCACCATGTGCATCAGGCCATGGGCGGAAAACGGGTTCTCCCAGGAAAACGCCTTGTCGATCCGCAGCGGCCGGCCCGCGGCATCGACGGCCAGCTGGTCCGGTCCACGCGGAAAACCCAGGTGCGGCCCCGCCAGCGGACGGCCCGGCACCGCCACGGCATGCGGCGTCGGATGCGCCTCCAGCGGCTTGGGATAGGGCGGCTCCATCCGCCAGGAACCCGGCGTCTCGACCGCGCCCAGCAGCGCCTGCAGCAGGTGGATCGCCCGCGCCGTCTGGAACCCGTTGGCATGCGCCGAGATGCCCCGCATCGCGTGGATCGCCACCGGACGCCCCACCATCCGCGGATGGGCATCGCCCCGGAAGTCCTGCCACGGCGTCTCGATCACCACCGGCATGTCAAAGGCCACGCGCGCCAGTTCCGCCGCCAGGGCCCGGATACGCGCCGCCGGGATCCCGCAGCGCGCCGCCACGGCCTCGGGCGCGTGGTCGGGCGTCAGGTAGCGTTCGGCCAGATGGGCGAACACCGTCCGGCACCCGTCCCAGACCGCGCCCAGATCGGGCTCCACCCCCGGCCCGTCCCAGGGGGCGGGCGCGCCGCTGCGCCGGTCGATCACGAAGGGCTGGCTTTCCGCGTTCTTCAGGATCAGCCCGTCCGGCCCCACCAGATGCGGCGCATTGGTGAACCGCGCCAGAAACTCCAGGTCCACCTTGCCCGCCTCCAGCAGGCAATGCACCAGGGCCAGCACGAAAAGCCCGTCGGTGCCCGGCGTGATCGGATACCAGTCGTCGGCGACGGCATTGTATCCGGTGCGGATCGGGTTCACCCCCACCACCCGCACCCCGCGCGCCTTCAGCTTCCCGATGCCGATCTTGATCGGGTTCGAATCGTGGTCCTCGGCCACCCCGAACAGCAGGAAGATCTCGGCCCGGTCCCAGTCGGGCGCCCCGAACTCCCAAAACGCCGAACCCACGGTCATGATCCCGGCCACCGCCATGTTGACCGAACAGAACCCGCCATGCGCCGCCCAGTTGGGCGTCCCGTATTGCTGCGCCCACCATCCGGTGAAGCTCTGGCTCTGGTCGCGGCCGGTGAAAAAGGCGAAGCGCTCGGGCGCCGTCTCGCGCAGCGGCCGCAGCCAGCCCGCCGCAAGCTCCAGCGCCTCGTCCCAGCCGATCTCCTCGAACTGCCCCGATCCGCGCGGCCCCACCCGCCGCAGCGGCGCGCGCAGCCGCGCGGGCGATGTCACCTGCATCAACCCCGCCGCACCCTTGGCGCACAGCACGCCCCGGTTCACCGGATGGTCGCGGTTGCCCTCGATATGGGTGACGCGGCCGCCCGACAGATGCACGTCGATCCCGCAGCGGCAGGCGCACATGTAGCAGGTGGTCTTGCGCACCTCCGATGGCTGGCCTGTCACCACGTCCTCCCGCAACGCCCGGTCGCGGCCACTCTGCCCCGCCGCGCGCCGACTGACCAGAGGGCGGAACCGCCCCGCCGTCAGATCGCCGACCGCGCCAGCCCCGCCACCGCCAGCACCGCAAGCAGCAGGATGGCGAACCGCCGGAACTCGGCGGGCGGGGTCGACAGGAACCGCCGCCCCCCGGCCCAAACCCCCAGGCTCATCGCCGGAAACAGCAGCAGCACCGCCCAGGCCGTGCCCACGCCCACCATCCCGGCCTGTGCCATGACCGGCAGCGACCAGAGGTCGAGCGCCGTGAAATAGGCGATCAGCGTCGCGCGGAAGGTCGCCGCCGGCACGCCCTGCGCGGCGAACCAGGCCGCGACCGGCAGCCCCCCCACCGCGGCCCCGTTGGCCAGCCCCGACACCAGCCCCACCGCGACATGCGGCCCCATGCCGCCGGGCCGCACCCGCCAGCCCAGCGCCAGCAGCCCGCACATCGCCAGCACATAGACCGAAATCGCCGCCCGCGCCGCGTCGGTCCCCACCTGCGCCAGGGCCCAGACCGATACCGGAACGCCCAGCAGGCAGCCCGCGAACAGCCACCCGACGCGGCGCCAGTCCACATCCGCCCGGATGCCCCGCGCCTGCTGCACCGTCAGCGCCAGATCGGCCAGGATCACCACCGGCACCAGATGCAGCGGGTCGGTCACAAGCGCGCCGCCGGTCACCACCAGCGCCGCAAAGCCGAACCCCGAATACCCCCGAACGAACCCCGCCCCCCCGCACACCGCCAGCAGCCACAGCGCGGCGGGCCAGGACAGATCGAACGGCAGTGTCACGCGGGGTTCCGCATCATCTCAGCTTGTCCGGGAGGGTCTGGTGGAGCAGAGGGGGATCGAACCCCTGACCTCGTCATTGCGAACGACGCGCTCTCCCAACTGAGCTACTGCCCCACTGGCGGCGGGGTTTGGCATCGGCGCGGGGCGAAGTCAAGCGGTCCCGCGCGGGAACCCGCCCGCCGGATGCCCGCCTTCGCACCCGGGCCGTCACCCCCGCGCCGGGGCCGCCGTGCGGCTGCGGGCGAAGGCCACGATCTCGGCCGCGGGCCGTGCCCCGGCCAGCCGCGCCACCTCGCGCCCGCCGTCATAAAGGATCAGCGCCGGGATGCCCCGGATGCCCGCCCGGGCGCCAACCTCGGGATGATCCTCGGTGTTCAGCTTCATCAGCCGGACACCGGGCGCCAGCGCGGCGGCAGCCCTGGCGAACTCGGGCGCCATCATGCGGCAGGGGCCGCACCAGGGCGCCCAATAGTCCACCAGCACCGGCAGACCGTCGCCCGCCACCACGCGGTCATGCGTGGCCGCATCCAGCGGGCGCACCTGCCCGTCGGCCAGCCCCGCCCCGCAGGCGCCGCATTTCGGCCCGCCCTCCAGCCGCGCCAGCGCCACCCGGTTGCCCTGCCCGCAGGCCGCGCAGGTCAGCCGCACCGTCCCGGTCATCTCGCCCTCCATCACATTCCCCGTCGCGAATGTGATGTGCGGCAGGGCCGGGTTCAAGGCCGCGGCGGCCAGACGCAGGCCAGACGCGCGCCAGACGCGCGCCAGACCGTCAACCTTGCGTTAACCCTGGAAAGCCAAGCCTATTCAGCGGCTTCCGCGTAACTTTCGACCGGCGGGCAGATACAGACCAGATTCCGGTCGCCATACACATTGTCCACCCGCCCCACCGGGGGCCAGTACTTGTCGACGCGGAAGGCCCCGGGCGGGAAGCAGCCCTGTTCGCGCGGATAGTCGCGCGTCCAGTCCGCCACCAGATCTTCGACCGTGTGGGGCGCATGCCGCAAGGGGCTGCGGTCGGCGGCGATCTCGCCCCGTTCGACGGCCGCGATCTCCTCGCGGATTGCCAGCAGCGCGGTGACGAACCGGTCGATCTCGGCCTTGGTCTCGCTCTCGGTGGGTTCCACCATCAGCGTCCCGGCCACCGGCCAGCTCATCGTCGGCGCATGGAATCCGTTGTCGATCAGGCGCTTGGCAATGTCGTCGACGGTCACGCCCGCCTCGGCAAAGGGCCGCGTGTCCAGGATGCACTCATGCGCCACCCGGCCCTTGTTGCCCATGAACAGGATCGGATAGGCCCCGCGCAGTCGCGCCGCGATGTAATTCGCGTTCAGGATCGCGACACGCGTCGCCTGCGCCAGCCCCGGCCCCCCCATCATCAGGCAGTAGGCCCATGAAATCAGCAGGATAGAGGCCGATCCGAAGGGCGCGGCACTGACCGTTCCCTGGCCTCCGGTCTGCGGATGACCGGGCAGGAAGGGCGCCAGATGCGCCTTCACCCCGATCGGCCCCATCCCCGGCCCGCCCCCGCCATGCGGAATGGCAAAGGTCTTGTGCAGGTTCAGGTGGCTCACATCCGACCCGATCTCGCCCGGCTTCACCAACCCGACCAGGGCGTTCATGTTCGCCCCGTCCAGATAGACCTGCCCGCCGTGATCATGGGTGATGCGGCATATCTCGCGGACCGTCTCCTCGAACACACCATGGGTGGACGGATAGGTGATCATGCAGGCCGCCAGGTTGCCCCCGGCAGCCGCGGCCTTGGCGCGGAAATCCTCGACATCCACATCGCCGTTGGGCGCCGTCTTGACCACGACCACCTTCATCCCCGCCATCTGCGCCGAGGCGGGGTTGGTGCCATGGGCCGAGGTCGGGATCAGGCAGACGTCGCGGTGCCCCTCGCCCCGCCCCCGGTGATAGGCGGCAATCGTCAGAAGGCCCGCATATTCCCCCTGCGCACCCGAGTTCGGCTGCATCGAAAAGGCATCGTAGCCGGTGATCTCGCACAGCTTTTTTGCAAGATCATCAATCGCTTCGTGGTATCCCGCCGCCTGGTCGGCCGGAACGAAGGGATGCAGCGACCCGAACTCGGGCCAGGTGATCGGCATCATTTCCGCCGCCGCGTTCAGCTTCATCGTGCAGGACCCCAGCGGGATCATCGCCCGGTCCAGGGCAAGGTCACGGTCCGACAGGCGCCGCATGTAGCGCATCATCTCGGATTCCGCCCGGTTCATGTGAAAGACCGGATGCGTCAGATAGCTGGTCTCGCGCAACATTGACTCGGGAAATCCGAGGGTTGCGCGGTGCGGCGGCACGCCCTCGATGCCGAAGGCGCGCAGCACCCGCACCAGAACCGCCTCGTCGGTCGTCTCGTCCAGGCTGATCCCCACGCGATCCGTACCGATCTTGCGGAAGTTCAGGCCCTCCTGCCGGGCGGCGGCCAGGATGCCCGCCTGCCCCACCCCCACCTCGACCGTGATCGTGTCGAAGAACGCCTTGGGCGATACCTTGGCCCCCGCCGCCTTCAGCGCCCGGGCCAGCCGGTTGGTCAGGAAATGCACCCGCTCGGCGATCGCGCGCAGGCCCTTCGGACCGTGAAAAACCGCGTAGAAACTGGCCATTACCGCCAGCAACGCCTGCGCGGTGCAGACATTCGACGTGGCCTTCTCGCGCCGGATGTGCTGTTCGCGGGTCTGCAGCGACAGCCGGTAGGCCTTGTTGCCGCGCGCGTCGATCGACACCCCGACGATCCGCCCCGGCATGGCGCGCTTGAGGTCGTCGCGGCAGGCCATGAAGGCGGCATGCGGCCCGCCATACCCCATCGGCACGCCGAAGCGCTGCGACGATCCGATGGCGATGTCGGCGCCCATCGCCCCGGGTTCCTTGATCAGGCACAGCGCCAGAAGGTCGGTCGCGACGATGGCGATACCCTTGGCGGCATGGACCTTGGCGATCAGGGCGGTGAAGTCGGTGACATGGCCATAGCTGCCCGGATACTGGAAGATCGCGCCGAAGACCTTTGACGGATCAAGGTTTCCGACCATGTCCTCGATGATCTCGATGCCCAGGGGCAGCGCGCGGGTGCGGATGACCTCGATAGTCTGGGGATGGCAGAACCGGTCGACGAAGAAGGCGCGCGCCTTCGATTTCGCGCTGCGCTCGGCCATGGTCATCGCCTCGGCCGCCGCCGTCGCCTCGTCCAGGAGCGAGGCATTGGCGACCGGCAGGCCGGTCAGATCGGCAACCATCGTCTGATAGTTCAGAAGCGCCTCGAGCCGCCCCTGCGCGATCTCGGGCTGATACGGGGTATAGGCCGTGTACCAGGCCGGATTCTCCAGGATGTTCCGCTGGATGGCAGGCGGGGTGACGGTGCCGTGGTAGCCCTGCCCGATCAGGCTGGTCATCACCCGGTTCCGCGCCGCCACCGCGCGCATCCGCGCCAGAAGCTCGTGCTCGGCCAGCGGCGCCCAGGACAGCGGCGTGGATTGCCGGATCGAGGCGGGCACCGTCTCGTCGATCAGCGCATCGAGGTCGGGCACGCCCACGGCATCCAGCATCGTCTCCATCTCGGCCGGCGAAGGGCCGATGTGGCGGCGGTTTGCAAAATCGTAGGGGTTGTAGTCGGTGGGGGTGAAGGTCATCGCGTCGGCTCCTTCGCGGTCATTCGACAAGCGCGGCCAGTTGGGCAAGGGACGATCCCATGCCCGCCGCATGATCCTGGGCGGAGATGCCGGGCGGCACGCCCGTGGCGACGATGCGCACCAGCGTGCCGCCGGGCCGGGGCTCGAATTGCCAGTCCATCCGCATCTCGCCCTGGAACTGCGGATCATCGCTTCGGAAACGGCTGACAAAGGCAAGGTGCGCGGGCGGATCGACCGTCACGAACTGCCCGGCCACCACATCGCTGGCACCGCCAGACTTGCCGCGCACGGCCGGGTCGTCATGCGTCAGCACGATGCGGAAGGGCCGGCCCGGGCGCGGATCGAACAGTTCGACCCGCCCCGACATGCCCCGCGGCGGCAGCCAGTGGACCAGCATCGCGGGATCGGTCCAGCACGAGAACAGCCGGTCCCGCGGCGCCGGGATCAGGCGTTCCGCAACATCGGTGCGCCCCCGGGCCGCTGGTCGGTCAGGCGACATAGTCGGCGTACTCGTCCTCGTCCATCAGGTCGTCGAGCACCGACAGGTCCTCGACCGCCATCTTGAAGAACCAGGCCGCGCCCGTCGGATCGGCGTTCACCAGGCCCGGGTTGTCCACCAGCTTGGCGTTCACCTCGACGATCTCGCCATCGACCGGGGCCAGGATGTCCGACGCCGCCTTGACGCTTTCGATCACGCAGACCTCGTCGCCCTCGGCCACCATCGTCTCGACTTCGGGCAGTTCCACGAAAACCACGTCACCCAGTTGCGTCGCGGCATGTTCGGTGATGCCCACCACCACAAGGTCGCCCTCGACCCGCAGCCATTCATGTTCCTTGGTATACTTCATGTCGCGTCCTCAGCGCTTGTAGGTGGAGGGTCGGAAGGGAAGATCGGTGACGGCCAGCGGCAGCCGCCTGCCCCGCACCTCGCCGGTCAGCGGCGTTCCGGTGGCGGCATAGGCGGCGGCGACATAGCCCATGGCAACGGGCCGGTCGAGCGACGGCGAGAACCCGCCCGAGGTGACGGCGCCGACCGGCGTGCCGTCCGTGGCAAAGATCGCCGTGCCCTCGCGCATCGGCGCGCGGCCCTCGGGGGCCAGCCCGACGCGCAGCCGCTCGGGACCCTCGGCCAGTTCATGCAGGATGCGCGCGGCCCCGGGGAACCCGCCCGCCCGCGCGCCGCCCGCCCGGCGGACCTTCTGGATCGCCCAGGCCAGCCCCGCCTCGACGGGCGAGGTGGTGGTGTCGATGTCATGGCCATAGAGGCACATCCCGGCCTCCAGCCGCAGGCTGTCGCGTGCGCCCAACCCGATGGGCGCGACCTCGGGTTCGGCCAGCAGCGCCTCGGCCAGGGCAACGGCATGGGCCACAGGCACCGACACCTCGAACCCGTCCTCGCCGGTATAGCCCGACCGCGAGATCCACAGGTCGCCGAAGGCCGATGCAAGGACCGCCACATCCATGAAACGCATGCCCCCCACACCGGGCACATGGCGGGCCATCGCGGCCTCGGCGGCCGGGCCCTGCACCGCGATCAGGGCACGGTCGGTCACCGGCACGACCTCGGCCGCGTCGGACAGATGCGCCTGCATGTGGGCGATGTCGGCCGCCTTGCAGGCCGCGTTGACCACCACGAACAGGTGATCGCCCCGGTTGGCAAACATCAGGTCGTCCAGGATGCCGCCGGTCGCATCGGTGAACAGGCCATAGCGCTGCCGACCCACGGCAAGGCCCGCCACATCGACCGGCATCATCGCCTCGAACGCGGCGCAGAGTGCGGCCATTCCGGCCCGCGGCCGCAGGATCACCTGGCCCATGTGGCTCACGTCGAAAAGCCCGGCCGCCGTCCGGGTGTGCAGGTGTTCCCGCAGCACGCCGGGCGCGTATTGCACCGGCATCGCATGACCCGCGAAGGGCACCATCCTGGCCCCCTGCGCGACGTGCAGGTCGTGAAGCGGCGTGTGCAGCAGTTCGTCCATCATTCCCCCGGCCGGTCGTCCGGCAGCATCCTTCACGGCAGGCCCGCGCCCGCCCGTCTGATGCCCCCTCTGTCCCTGCCGCGGATGCGGCGCCTGAGATCGTTATCCCTTCGGCGCCCCGGACTGTCCGGGGTCTCTCCAGAGTTTCTGTGTCCGGTCCGGTCCCTTGTGCCTGAGAGTTTACCGGGGCGGTTGCTCCTTCGGCACCGGCAGACACGCAACGGCTTGCGCGCGCGCCGGATTCTCCCGATCCTGACGCCCAAGGTCTAGCCGCTGCGCGTGGCGGCTGGCAAGGGGGGACAATGGCACGCGGCACCGCCAAGGGAAAACCGCATGACGGAACGGCTGTTCTGCTTCGCCTCGCTGGTGAACCGCACGACGCATGGCATGACCCGGATGGAACCGGCGCAACTGATCGGCTGGCGCCGGGTCTGGGTGCATACGGTGGCGCGGCGCGTGGCCTATCTGACGATGCGGCCGGCCGAGGGCGTGACGCTGGGGCTGCTCGCCGAGGTGCCGGATGGCGACTGGGCCGCGCTCGACCTGCGGCAACTGGCCTATGACCGCGTGACGGTCACGGCGGACACCGCGGCCGGGCCGGTGGCCTGCCATCTCTATGTCGTGCCCGAAGCGGGGGTATCCGCGCCCGCGGCGGCGCATCCGATCCTGCTCAGCTATGTCGATTGCATCGTGCAGGGATACATGCAGGCGTTCGGGGCCGAGGGGGTTGCGCGGTTCTTCGCGGAAACCGACGGCTGGGACGCGCAGGTGCTGAACGACCGGGCCGAGCCGCGCTATCGCCGCGCCCGCGTGCTGACGGCGCAGGAACGCGCGGCGGTGGACGAGGGCCTGGCGGGAACGGCCGCGCGGATCATCGGCTAGCGCATCGCGCGGCGGGCCTGCCAGACCGCGATCGCGGCAAAGATCACGCCGCCGACGCCCTGCCCGATCAGCACGCCGGAGGCGCCCAGCCACATCCCGCCCGCGATGACCAGCGGCACGGTGCCGATGGTATGCCGCCCCCAGTTCACCAGTGTCGACTGGAACGGGCGGCCAAGGTTGTTGCAGGCGGCATTGGCCACGAAGATCGCCCCGTTGAAGAAGAACAGAAGCGCCAGGGGGCCGCAGAACAGGTAGACAAGGTCCCGGGTCAGTCCCTCGGCCCGGAACAGGTCTGCGATCGGGGCCCGCAGGGCGAACAGCACGGCTGCGGCGACGGCCACCACGAGGGCGGTGAACCACAGCGCGGCGGCAAAGGCCTCGCGCACCCGGTCCATGCGCCCGGCGCCGATGTTCTGGCCGATCACCGGGCCGACCGCACCGGACAGGGCAAAGATCACGCCGAAGGCCAGCGGGGTCAGACGCCCGGCAATCGCCATGCCCGCCACCGCCGCCTCGCCGAAGGCGGCCATCGCGCGGGTCACCCAGGCCTGGCCGAAGGGGGTTGCGACCTGGGTCAGGATGGCCGGGCCGGCGATGGCAAAGACCGGCCGCAGGTCGGCGGCAAGGCCCGCCGCCGTCGGCCGGTCAAACCCGCCGTGGTGGCGCAGGATGGGGCGGAGGGCGGTGGCGGCGATGGTCACCCGCGCCGCGACCGAGGCGAGGGCGGCGCCGGTCAGGTCCAGCCCCAGCCCGAAGATCAGGATCGGGTCGAGCACCGCGTTGACCAGCCCGCCAAGGATCGTGGCCAGCATCGCGCGGCGGGCATCGCCATGCGCGCGCAGGATCGCCCCGCCGATCATGCCCACCATCAGTAGCGGCTGAGAGGGCACGATGATCGACAGGTAGTGGATTGCATGGGCCTCGGTCGCGCCCGTAGCCCCCAGCAACCGCACCAGCGGCCCCAACCCCAGCCACACGGCAGCGGCGAAGATGGCGCCGAACCAGAGACCGTGGAACAGGGCGGTGCTGGCGCGGTGGCGGGCGAGGGCGGGGTCGCGGGCGCCGGCGGCGCGGGAGACGAGGGCGCCGGCGGCGATCGACATGCCGATGCCGACCGAGGTGGTGAAGAACAGGATCGCCCCGGCATAGCCCACGGCCGCGGCAAGCTCGGCCTGGCCGAGCCAGGAGATGAAGACCATGTCCACGAAATCGACCGCGAAGATCGCCATCAGCCCCACCGACGATGTCAGCGACATCACCGCTATGTGCCTGAAAAGATTGCCTTCGGTGAAGCGGCCCTGCGGGGCGGCCGTGCCGCTGCCCTTGTCCTGCATGCCCGCCCCCCCTGCGGCGCCGGTCGCGCCCGTCCGTGACCCGCCCCGTTGCGGGGCCGGTGACCGACTGTCTAGCCTGCCGGGGCGCAGGTGCAAGGCGGGGCGGTGGCGGGGCTTGCAAGCCCTTGCGCACGCTGGATTAATCGGGGGGCATGGCGGGCAGCGGCCATCCCGCATCCGTCCTGCATCCGTCCCGCGCGCGTATGGCATCCGTCCCGACAGGGCGCGCGCACCGCCCTGTTAACCTGCAACGGCGAATCGGGGGGCACCCGCCTAGCCCGCCGCCCCTTCCCCCCCCGCGCGGTCAAGCGCGGCCGCCAGCCGGTCGCATTCGGCAAGCGCGTGCGACCCCGGTTCCGCGGCAAAGACCGCCCGCGCCGCCGCCAGATGGTCACGGGCGGCCGACAGATCGGCCGGGCCGGCGCCAAGCGCGTGGCGGGCCAGAGCAAGATTGGCCAGGTTCCATTGCGTCCGCGCCCAGAGAAAGGGGGTAGCGTCGCGGGTGCCTTGGGCAAGGCTGGCGCTATAGGCCTGCGCGGCGTCCGACAGGGCGCCGTGGTCGTTCGTCAGTGCACCCAGCCCCCGCAGGGCAAGACCGAGGTTGTTCTGCGTTGCGGCCCAGTCCATCGGCGCCTCCTGCGGCGCCAGGACGGTCAGCGCCGCCCGATAGGCCGCAACGGCCTGCTCCAGAAGGTCGGGGTCGTCCTGCCGGGCGCCCAGCGATTGCAGCGCGCTGCCGAGGTTGGCATGCGACTTGGCCCAGTTCATCGGCGCCGCCTGCGGCGTCCAGACCGTCAGCGCCGCCCGATGGGCCGCGACGGCCTGCTCCAGAAGGTCGGGGTCGTCCTGCCGGGCGCCCAGCGATTGCAGCGCGCTGCCGAGGTTGGACTGCGACTTGGCCCAGTTCATCGGCGCCTCCTGCGGCGTCAGGACGGTCAGCGCCGCCCGATAGGCCGCGACGGCCTGGTGCAGCAGCGTGGGGTCGCCCTGCCGCTCGCCCAGTGCAAACAGCACGGTGCCGAGGTTGTTCTGCGTCGCGGCCCAGGCCATCGGTGCCGTCTGCAGCGTCCAGACCGTCAGCGCCGCCCGATGGGCCGCGACAGCCTGATCCAGCACGGCGGGATCGCCCTGCCGACGGCCCAGCGATTGCAGCGCGGCGCCGAGGTTGGTCTGCGTCGCGGCCCAATCCATCGGCGCCGTCTGCACCGTCCGGACCGTCAGCGCCGCCTGATGGGCCGCGACGGCCTGGTCCAGCAGGGCGGAATCGCCCTGCCGCTCGCCCAGCGATTGCAGCGCGATGCCGAGGTTGGTCTGCGTCGCGGCCCAGGTGTCAGGGTTGCGGGGGCGGGAGGTGATTTTCTCGCAGGCGCGGAAGGTGTTCAGGGCGCGGGTCAGGTGGTCGCCGGTGGCCTGCCGTTCGCCGATGGCCAGATGGCAGATGCCGAGGCTGGTCAGCGCCATCGCCTGTTCCGGCGCCTTCGCCCGGTCATGGTTCATCCGGGCGAGGGCAAGGGCCACGAACAGGTCGAAGGGGTCGCCCTGCCGTTTGCCGCGTTCGCGCCATTCGGTCAGCAGGCGGTTGACGGCGCGGGTCAGGTCGCCGGGCTGGGGAGTGGCGCGCAGGCGCCGGACCAGGCGTTCGGCGGCGGAGTCCGGCCGGTTCAGGATACGGTCCTGCCGCAGGGCGGCGTCCTGCAGGGCCTCGATCTCGGCCTCGCGGGCGCGGATTGCCTGATCGAGCGCATCACCTGCCGCCTGCGTCTCGCCCCGGTCGTTCATCTCGGCCACCCGGCGCAGCACGGCGGCCAGACGGTCATCCATGTTGCCGATGCGGTCGAGTTGCGCGCGCATCGCATCGGCCGCGCGAAGGGCGCCCCGGAGCGCGTCATAGGCGGTGCTGATGTCGATGAACCCCTGACCGGCCGCCTGTTCGGCCAGCCCGATCAGCAGCGCCTCGGCGGTGGCGGGCGCGTCGGGGTCGGCCTCGGCCCGGCGGATCAGGCGGTCGGCGTCGGCATCGGCGGCAGCCTCGGCCCCGGGGTCGATGTCGGACGAAAGGAAGGGGTCGATCAGGGATTCGGAAAGGCCGAGCGTCCGGATCAGCTTGCCCACGGTGCGGGCGCTGATCTGGCGGCGGCCCTTCTCGATGTTCGAGAGGAAGGACTTGCCGGTCGGCACCGCACCATCCGCGACCATTTCGCTGGCAAGCCGGTCGAGGGTCCAGCCGCGCAGCGCGCGTGCGCGCTTCACGTGGCGCCCGAAGTCGTCCAGCACGTCCTGTGCAACTTTCGGCAATGTCCGACCACCCTGTGCAACATGCGGACAACCCTGTGAGATCGCGCCGGAAGGCCGGTTCGGGCGACACTCAACCCGTCATGACACGACCTTAACAGGCGGGCCCGCCGCAACGTCAAAGGAAAATGGCGATGTGGCTGTTCGAGATGCTGAGTGCGCCGGATGCGGCGCGGGTGATCAACCTGGCCTGGGCGGCGCTGATGCTGGCGCAGGCCTGCGGGATGAATGCGCGGGCGGCTGCGGCGGCGGGGGTGGTGCTGTACCTGCTGTCGGCGGCGATGTGACGGGCCGGGGGCGCCTAGCCGGCGCTGGCGTGCATGCGCTCGATATAGGCGCGCATTTCCTCGGCCTCGTGCCGGACGGCGCGCAGGCCGTCCATGGCGGCGCGAAGCTCGGCCTCGGTCTGGCTGAGCTGGTTGCCGAGGTCGGCCTCGCGTTCCTCGATGTAGACGAGGGCGCGGTCGCGTTCCTCCTCGGCCTCGTGCAGGGACTGGGCGAGGCGGTCGATCTCGCCCATGTCGCCGCCGGCGACGCGGGTGAAGCGGTGCAGCAGCCAATGGGTGAACCAGCCGAGCAGGTAGGCCCCGAACAGCACGACGGTGGCGACGATGATGAATTCGGTGCGGTTCATGGCGAGGTGTCGGCGCCCGGGCGGCGGGGCGGGCGCGGATAGGTTTCATCGGAGGGTTCGAAGGCGGGCGCGGGTTCGGCCCCGGGTGCGGTTTCGGCGGTGGACAGGGTGATCGAGCGGGTGAGGCCGTTGACCGGATCGGCCGCGCCCTGCGCCAGCACCAGGGGGCCGTCGGATGCCGCGGGTTCGGCGCCGGGTTCGGCAGGGGCGGCGACCGGTTCGGCGGGGGGGGCGAGAAGCGTGAACTCGATGCGGCGGTTCGCCTCGCGTCCCGCCTCGGTGGCGTTGTCGGCGATCGGGCGGGCCTCGCCATAGCCCCTGGCGAAGACGCCGTCGAGCGGCAGGCGGCGGCCCTGCAGCGCGGCGAGGACGGCGCGGGCGCGCGCCTCGCTGAGCGCGGCGTTGCCGCCCTCGCTGCCCTGGCTGTCGGTGTGGCCCGCGATCTCCATCGCCAGCGGCGGGCAGCCGCGCAGAACCGCTGCCAGCGCATCGACGGTGGCGGTGGCGGGGCCCGCGATCTCGGACGAGCCGGGGGGGAAGGTGATCTTCTGTGCGGCCAGCACGGCGTTCAGGCGGTCGATGCAGACCTGCGGTTCGGGCAGGGCCGCGTCGGGATCGAGCGCCTCGTCATAGCGGACGTCGACGGTGAAGGTCTGGCCGGGGCCGAGGCGGTCGGACAGCAGCTGGGCGATGCGGGCGCGGGCGTCCTGCCGGCCGGTGACGCCCCGGACGGCGACCAGATCGGCCCGGACGGACAGCGCGCCCTCGTCCAGCTGGGCGAGGGATTCGAGGCCGGCCAGCACGCGGACCGGCCAGCCCTCGGGCAGGTCGGCATCAAGCCGGGCGGCGGTGTAGACGGCATCATGGCCGAAGCGGGCGCGGGCGAAGCTGTCGACGGCGCCGCGCACCAGATCGTCGGTCAGCCGGCCGCGCAGTTCGACCCGTCCCGCGGCCAGGGTGGCGGTGAATTCGGCCGGGCCTTCCTGCGTGGCCTTTTCGGGCACCGGGGGTGTGGCGGTCAGCGAGAACACGGGGGGCAGCGCGGTCTGGAGTTCGCCCACGACACGGTCGAAGGCGGCCTGCGAGGTGCCCTGCGCCGCCGTCAGGGTGATGTCGGCATCCGAGAAGGTGACCGTGCCCTGCCCGAGCGCCCCGACCGCGTTGATCGCGGCAACCGCCGCCTCGCCCCAGCGGGGGGTGGGCACGCCGAGGCCCACGGTGCAGGCCTGCTTGCCGGTCACGCCCGCCTGCGCGCCCGCCGAAAGGATGCGGTCGCGCGCGCGGTCGGTATCTGCGGAACAGGCATCGAAGCGGGCGCCTGCGGCGTCCTTGACGAAGCGCAGCGTGAAGGGGGTGAGCACCGGGCGGGGCGCGGATATCACGATCTCGGCCACGACGCCGCCGGGGACGCGCCGGGCCAGATCAGCCTCCCACTTGCGCTTTTCGGCCTCGCTTCCGGCGATCGCGGTGACGGTGACCCGGTCGGCGGCCACCGAGATCTTGGAGCGCGGCAGCATCGCCAGCGCCGCCATCGCGAAATCCACGGCATCCGTCCAGCCCTCGGGCGCGGGCCAGTTCGCGACCTCCAGCATGTCGGCCACGGGCGAGCCGCCGGCGATGGCGGTCGCCTCGGCCGCGAGGTCGCGCGGTTCGTCGCTGCCCGCCGCGGGCAGGAGGCCGATCAGCGACAGGTCGTCGTCGTTGCGCAGCATCTCGAGCAGGAAGCGCGGCGCCTCGGGCGCGCGCAGCGCCACGACGTCGAGTTCGTCGCGCACCCGGTTGGCGTCGATCACGCCACCCGCGAGGTTCAGGGCGCGCAGGCGCTGCGCCTCGTTCGGGGCAAGGCCCGACAGCACGACGCGCAGACCATCGGCCTGCACGTCGGCCCAGGTGATCCCGGCCGTCAGAAGCTGCGATTTCACTGCGCGCGCGGTGCGCGCCTCGACCGCATGGACCGCCCAGACCGAGACGAGCGCGGCCAGACCGGCGGCCACCGTCACGGCAGCGGCGGCCGGGATCGCGGGACGTCGGGCCAGATGGTCGAGCAGGGTCATACCCTTCCTGTATTGCCCGAAGGCGCCGGGATCAATCAGACGGCTGCGGCACCGGCAAGAAACAGCGCAACGATCAGGCCCGCGTCGCGGTTCGACCGGAACAGGCGCAGGCAGACATCCGGGCTGGTGGTATCGAGCCGGGCCAGTTGCCAGGCCATGTGCCAGCCGAACCCCCAGACCCCGCAGAGCGCGACGGCCAGCGCCGCCAGCGATGCCCCGGCGGGAACAAGCGCCGCGATCACCGCCGCCGCCATCAGCAGGACCGAGGCGATCAGGAAGCCGCGCAGCCAGAGGCGCGAGCCTGCGTCGCCGAACAGCCGTGCCGTGGACTTGACGCCGATCAGCGCGTCATCCTCCTTGTCCTGATGGGCATAGATCGTGTCGTAGAACAGCGTCCAGGCGATGCCCGACAGCCACAGCAGGCCGGCCGCGACGCCCACGCCGCCGGCATGGGCGGCCCAGGCCACCCAGATGCCCCAGTTGAAGGCAAGCCCCAGAAAGACCTGCGGCCACCAGGTGAAGCGCTTGGCAAAGGGATAGACCGCGACAAGCGCCAGCGAGGCCACGCCCAGCATGATGGCGACAGGGTGGAAGGTGAACAGGATCAGCGCCGCAAGCAGTGCCTGGGCGACCATCCAGACCAGGGCCTGCCGCACCGTGACCTGGCCGGATGGCAGGGGACGGCTTTTCGTGCGGGCAACCCGGGCGTCGAAATCGCGGTCGGTGATGTCGTTCCAGGTGCAGCCCGCGCCCCGCATCAGGAAGGCGCCGATGCCGCATCCGGCCGCGATCCACAGGTCATGGGCGCGGAACCCGCCCCCGGCGGCGGCGGCAAGGGCCAGCCCCCAGAGGCAGGGGATGTAGAGCAGCCAGGTGCCGATCGGCCGGTCGGCGCGCGACAGCCGCAGGAAGGGGCGCGTCGCGGCGGGCGCGTGGCGATCCACCCAGTTGCCGCGCGGCGCGTCGGCCACCCGGCCCGCGGCGGCCGCGGCAGGCCCTTCCGTCCCCGGCGCTTCGGTCATAGGTTGCCCTTCATGGCACAGGAAAAGGTCCGCCTTCATGTAGAGCACCCGCTGGGCGCGGGGCAAGACGTGCCCCTGACGCAGGCGCAGGCGCATTACCTGTTCGGGGTCATGCGGCTGGCCCCGGGGGCGGGCGTGGCCCTGTTCAACGGGCGGGATGGCGAGTGGCGGGCGGAGGTGGCCGAGGCGGGCAAGCGCGGCGGCCGGCTGACCTGCACCGGGCAGACCGCGCCGCTGCGTCTGCCGCCCGACCTGTGGCTGCTGTTTGCGCCGCTGAAGAAGGGGCGCACCGATTTCATCGTCGAGAAGGCGGCGGAACTGGGCGCCGCGCGCATCCTGCCGGTGCAGACGCGGTTCACCAATGCCGAACGGCTGCGGCAGGACCGGTTGCAGGCGCATGCGGTGGAGGCGGCCGAGCAATGCGGCGGCACCTTCGTGCCGCCGGTGTCCGAGTTGCAGCCGCTGGACCGGGTTCTGGACGGCTGGCCCGCCGACCGGTGGCTGATGTGGTGCGACGAGGGGCTGGCCGGACAGGGCGCGGCGCTGCCGGGTGCGATGGCGGGCGCGCGCGGTGCCCCCTGGGCGATCCTGATCGGCCCCGAGGGCGGCTTTCACGAGGCCGAGGCGCGGCGGCTGCGCGCGATGCCGCAGACCCGCGCGGTCAGTCTTGGCCCGCGCATCCTGCGTGCCGACACCGCGGCGGTGGCGGCGCTGGCGCTGTGGCAGGCGGCGCTCGGGGACTGGGGATGAGGCGCGCGCGACAGGGCGAGGAGGCGGCGCTGGAGTCCTGCCTGGCGCGACACCCGGAGGGGTCGATGTTCCCGCGCGCGAACCTGTCGCGGCATGGGCTGGGGCCGTCGGACCATCCGCATGCCACGCGGTTCTGGTGTGCGGCGGCGCCCGGCGGCACGGTGCGGGCGGCCGTCGGGCTGACCGGCGAGGGGATGATCCTGCCGCAGATGGCCGACGCCCTGCCGCGTGACTGGGCCGACCTGCGCCGGGCGCTGCGCGGGGCGGGGGTTTCGGGGGCGGTGTGGCCCGCGGCGCCGCTGCGCCGCGTGCTGCGGCGGCTGGGCCTGCGGGCCGCCGCGACCCGGCATGACGCGGATGAGCCGGGGATGGCCCTGGACCTGGCGACGCTGCGGGTGCCGGACGGTGCGGGCAGGCTGACACCGGCCGCGGCCGCCGATCCGGCGATCCTGATGGCCTGGCGGGCCGACTACCACGTCGAGCTGTTCGGCGAGACGGCGGAGCGGGCGGCCGCGCGGGCGCGGCGCGACATCGCGCTTTATCTCGGCGCGGACAGCCACCGGGTGCTGTGGCAGGACGGACAGCCCGTGGCCTTCACCGGCTTCAACGCGGCCCTGCCCGACATCGTGCAGGTGGGGGGCGTCTGGGTGCCGCCGGCGCTGCGCGGGCGCGGCCTTGCCCGCCGGGCGGTGGCGCTGCACCTGGCCGAGGCGCGGGCGGCGGGGGTGCGGCGGGCCTGCCTGTTCGCGGCAAGCGCCGCAGCCGCGCGGGCCTATCGCGGGATCGGCTTCGGAGAGGCGGCAGCGATGGCGCTGGTGCTGTTCCGGCAGGTGGAGCGTGTCGCATGAGCCTGTTCCGGCCCGAGGCACTGGCGGCCCTGCGCCCCTGGCGCGAAGCGGCGGCGGCGGCGGCGGTGGCGGCGCTTGGCCTGCGGATCGCGGCCGAGGGCGGGCTGATCCTGGTGCCGCTGGGCCTTGCCGTTGCGGCGCTTGGGGCGGGCTGGGGGCTCTACGCGCTGCGCCGCCTGCGGTTCGCGCAGGACGTGGCGGCCCCCGGCGTCGTCGAGGTGAACGAGGGGCAGATCGCCTATATGGGCCCGGCCTTCGGCGGCTATGCGGCGCTGCCCGACCTTGTGGAGATCCGGCTGATGACGATGCGCGGGCGGCGGCTGTGGCGGCTGCGGCAGACCGATGGCGAGGTGCTGCTGATCCCGGTGGATGCGGCGGGGGCCGAGCGGCTGTTTGATGCCTTCGCGGCGCTGCCCGGAATGGACACCGGCGCACTGGTCGCGGCGCTGAACGGCGGGGCGGCGGGGGGGCGCGCGGCGGCGGGCACGGCGCTGGCCGCGGGACCGCAGATGCAGACCGTGTGGCGGCGGGCGGGAACCGGGCTGGCGCCCACCTGACCCCCGACCCCGGGCACCCTTGACTTGACCCGGCCGCGCCGTCACCTCTTGGCGCCGAAACGGCGAACGGAGACCCGCCCCATGTCCATCCCCCAGTCCGGCGGCGGGCCGATCGAGCATTTCGCGCAGCTTGCGGAGTACATGGAATCGGGCTGCAAGCCCGCTGCCGCGTGGCGCCTGGGAACCGAGCACGAGAAATTCGGCTGGCTGACCGATACCGGCGCCCCCCTGCCCTATGACGGTCCGCGGTCGATCCGGGTGCTGCTGGAGGGGCTGCGCGACAGGTTCGGCTGGGCGCCGGTCATGGAAGGCGAGCATCTGATCGGGCTGACCCGGAACGGAGCCAACGTCAGCCTGGAGCCGGGCGGGCAGTTCGAGCTTTCGGGGGCGCCGCTGGACAGCGTGCACCAGACGGCGGCGGAGCTGGACAGCCACCTGGCCGAGGTGCATGCGGTGGCCGACCCGCTGGGGATCGGGTTCTTCGGCATGGGGGCGGCGCCGGTGTGGCGGCATGCCGACATGCCGGTGATGCCCAAGGGCCGCTACCGCCTGATGACCGACTACATGGGGCGCGTGGGCACCCATGGCACGCAGATGATGTACCGGACCTGCACGGTGCAGGTGAACCTGGACTATGCGTCCGAGGCCGACATGGTGCTGAAGCTGCGCGTGGCGCTGGCGCTGCAGCCGGTGGCGACGGCGCTGTTCGCCTCTTCGCCGTTCTTCGAGGGGGCGCCGAACGGCCACCGGTCGTGGCGCAGCCGGATCTGGCGGGGGCTGGACGACAGCCGGACCGGGATGCTGCCCTTCGTGTTCGAGGACGGCATGGGCTTTCAGCGCTATGTCGACTGGGTGCTGGATGTGCCGATGTACTTCGTCTACCGCGACGGGCGCTACATCAACGCGCTGGGCCAGTCGTTCCGCGATTTCCTGAAGGGCGAGCTGCCCGCGCTGCCGGGCGAGCGGCCGACGCTGTCGGACTGGGCCGATCACATGACCACGGTTTTCCCCGAGGCGCGGGTGAAGAAATACATCGAGATGCGCGGCGCCGATGCCGGCACCCGCGACCATCTGGTCGCCCTGCCCGCCTTCTGGACCGGGATCATGTATGATGCAGGCGCGCTGTCGGCCGCCTGGGACCTGGTGAAGGGCCTTGATGCCGAGACGCGGCAGGGGCTGCGCGTGGCGGCCTCGGTGGCCGGACTGGCGGGCGAGGCGGGGGGCCTGCGCCTGCTGGATCTGGCGCGTGCCGCGGTGGACATCGCCCGGGCCGGGCTGGCGGCACGGCGCCGGATTGCGGACGGGCGGGACGAGACCGGATATCTCGACGTGCTGGCCGATCATCTGGCAGGGGGCCCCGGGGTGGCCGACGACCTTCTGGAGCGCGCGGCGGGCGCATGGGGCGGCGACCTGACCCGCGCCTACCGCGAGCTTGCCCTGTAGCGCGGGCCGCGATGGCGCAGGGCGGCGCCACCGGAACCGGCGGCACCATGCGGCGGCAGGCTTGCCCGGGGCGCCGGAACGCGGCATGACCGGCGCATGACCGGCCATCCCATCACACTCGGCCCCGCGCGGCTTGCGGCGCTGCCCTCGGGCGCGGTCTGGTGGGCCGAGCTGCGGCTGCTGTGTCTGGGCGACCTGCACCTGGGCAAGTCGGGGCGGCTGGCGCGGCGGGGCGGCACGCTGCTGCCGCCCTACGAGACGGAAGAGACGCTGGCGCGCATCGACGCCGACATCGCGCTGACCGATCCGGCGCAGGTGGTCTGCCTTGGCGACAGTTTCGACGACAACGCCGCCGAGGGCGAACTCCACGAGGCGCATGCCCTGTGGCTCATGCGGATGATGGCGGGGCGCGACTGGATCTGGATTGCCGGCAACCACGACCCCGGCCCGGTCACGCTGGGCGGCCGGCATCTGGCGGCGCTGCGCAGCGGCGGGCTGACCTTTCGCCACATCGCCGACCCGGCCTGCGACACGCCCGAGGTATCGGCGCATTTTCACCCGCGCGGGCGGATCGCGGGCCAGGCGCGGCCTGCCTTCGTGACAGACGGGCGGCGCCTGATCCTGCCGGCCTATGGCGCCTATACCGGCGGCATGCCGGCGGACCATGCCGCCATCGCCGGGCTGATGGGCGCCGGTGCGCGTGCCGTGCTGACGGGGGCGCAGGCGCTTGAGTTTCCGCTGTTTCCGCCCGCGCGGGCCCGCGCGCCGCGGCCCGCCCCTGCCCGCAGGATTCCCCGATGACCGACCGCGATGCCCGTATCCGCGACAGTTTCGCGCGCCAGACACTGATGGCGACCTTCGGCGCCGAGATCCTGCGCCTGGCCCCGGGCGAGGTCGATCTGGCCGCACCGATCCTGCCGGGCGCGCGGCAGCAGCACGGCGCGGGCCATGCCGGGCTGACCTTTGCGCTTGCCGACACGGC
This sequence comes from Paracoccaceae bacterium, assembly GCA_019454225.1. Taxonomy (NCBI): domain Bacteria; kingdom Pseudomonadati; phylum Pseudomonadota; class Alphaproteobacteria; order Rhodobacterales; family Paracoccaceae; species Paracoccaceae bacterium. The sequence continues at coordinate 3,826,997 of CP075370.1, forward strand.
GGCGGGCTATGCCGCGCTGACGATGATCGCCGAGGGTCAGGAGGTGATGACGGCCGAGGCCAAGATCAACCTGCTGTCCCCGGCCCTGGGCGAGCGGCTGGTGGCACGGGGCCGGGTGGAAAAGGCGGGCCGGCGGCTGGTGGTGGTGACCGCGACGGTCGTCGCGGTGACCGGCGGCCGCGAGGTGCGGGTGGCGCTGTTCCAGGGCACGATGGTGCCCGTCGATCCCGCCTGACCCGCTTGCCCCGCCGTCGGCCCGCACCCATCTGAAAGGGCGCCGGAAACCGGAGGGCACCATGGCAACGACCAAGACCGCACTTCTGATGGCCGCGATGACGGCGCTGTTCATGGCCGTCGGCGCGATGATCGCGGGCGAGGGCGGCATGATCATCGCGCTGGCCGTGGCGGCGGCGATGAACCTGTTCGCCTACTGGAATTCCGACAAGGCTGTGCTGCGGATGCATGGCGCGCGCGAGGTCGACGAGGGCTCGGCCCCCGATCTGGTGCACATGGTGCATCGTCTGGCCGATGGCGCGGGCATGCCGCGCCCCAGGGTCTACATCATCGATACCGCGCAGCCGAACGCCTTTGCCACCGGCCGCAACCCGCAGAACGCGGCGGTCGCGGCGACGACCGGCCTGCTGCGCGCCCTTTCGCCCGACGAGGTGGCGGGGGTGATGGCGCATGAACTGGCCCATATCCGCAACCGCGACACGCTGATCATGACGATCACGGCGACCTTCGCGGGGGCGATCTCGATGCTGGCGAACTTCGCGCTGTTCTTCGGCGGCAACCGCGACCGCCCTGGCGGTCTCATCGGGACCATCGCGCTGATGATCCTGGCGCCGCTGGCCGCGATGCTGGTGCAGATGGCGATCAGCCGGGCGCGGGAATACGAGGCCGACCGCGTCGGGGCCGAGATCTGCGGCCAGCCGGTGTGGCTTGCCTCGGCCCTGCAGCGGATCGAGGCGATGGCCAGCCGCATCGACAACCACGCCGCCGAGCGCAACCCCGCGACCGCGCACATGTTCATCATCAACCCGCTGCATGCCCATACCCACGACCGGCTGTTCGCCACCCATCCGGCGACCGCCAACCGGGTGGCGGCGTTGATGGCGATGGGGGACAGGGCGGGCCCCGCACATCCGGCGCCGGGGCCTGCGACCGTGCGGTCATCGGTTCCGACGGCAGGGCGGCGGCGATAGGGCGAGACCGGCGGGCGCATCCCTGACGTCGACCGGCGTCTGCCGGTCGTGTGGGCCTGCGCCTGTTTCTCGATCCTGCTGCTGCCGGTCCCGTGGTTGGTGTCCATCGTGTCCTGCGCGCGCTTCATCAAGCGCCTCGCATCGCCCGCAGAAGGCTTGGGAGACGGCTGCAAGCAGATCGAACGCGGCCAGCTGGTCCGCAAGACCGCGACCGCGCGGTTGGACCGGCAGGATCCGGACCATCCGCGCCTGCGGGTGATGCGCGGTTCGATCACGCGCCTCGCGGTCGGCCCTGGCGTTCGTCGCGTGCTGGAGGGCCGCGGGACCGTGACATTGCCCGTGCTTGACGGACGGACACGGTGCCCGGCGGGTGGAGGCGCGTGAACAGGCCTTGTCATGGCGCCCGCGTTCGGGGAATGTTCGCCACGCCCCGGAAAAAGCCCGCCGATGACCGACCCCCTGCTGCGCCCCGCACCCCTGCCCGAGGATGCGCCCGACCTCGACCGGGCGCTGCGTCCCCAGACGCTGGCCGAGTTCGTGGGTCAGGCGGATGCGCGGGCCAACCTGGCCGTGTTCATCGAAAGCGCGCGGCGGCGGGGCGAGGCGATGGATCACACGCTGTTCCACGGCCCCCCGGGCCTTGGCAAGACGACGCTGGCGCAGATCATGGCGCGCGAACTGGGCGTGGGCTTCCGCATGACCTCGGGGCCGGTGCTGGCCAAGCCGGGCGACCTCGCGGCCATCCTGACCAACCTCGAACCCCGCGACGTGCTGTTCATCGACGAGATTCACCGCCTGTCGCCGGTGGTGGAGGAGGTGCTGTATCCGGCGCTGGAGGATTTCGCGCTGGATCTGGTGATCGGCGAGGGGCCGGCGGCGCGGACGGTGCGGATCGACCTGCAGCCCTTCACGCTGGTCGGTGCCACCACGCGGCTGGGCCTGCTGACCACGCCGCTGCGCGACCGGTTCGGCATCCCCACGCGGCTGGAGTTCTATACCGAGGCCGAGCTTGACCTGATCGTGGCGCGGGGCGCGCGGCTTCTGGGGGTGGCGGCCGAGCCCGAGGGAACGCTGGAGATCGCCCGCCGCGCGCGGGGCACGCCGCGCATCGCGGGGCGGTTGCTGCGGCGGGTGGTGGATTTCGCGGTGGTCGAGGGCGACGGGCGGCTGACGCGGGCGCTGGCGGACCGGGCGCTGACCCGGCTGGGGGTGGACCATCTGGGGCTGGACGGCGGCGACCGGCGGTATCTGGCGCTGCTGGCCGAGCATTACGGCGGCGGGCCGGTGGGGGTGGAGACGATCAGCGCCGCGCTGTCCGAGGCCCGCGACGGGATCGAGGAGGTGACCGAACCCTACCTGCTGCAGCAGGGGCTGATCCTGCGCACGCCGCGCGGGCGGATGCTGGGGGCGCGGGCCTGGCGGCATCTGGGGCTGGAGCCGCCCAGGGGGCCGGGGCAGACGGACCTGTTCGACTAGGGGCGTCCCACCGTGGGACGCTTTTCCGGTCAAGGAATATCAAGGGGTTGAGGGGGCCCCGTTAACCCCCTGTTCACGATTGGAGGGTTTGGGGCCATGCCGACGCTCGCTGATTTCCCCGACCTGACCGCCGCCGAAACCCGGCTGGTGGACTGGCTGCAGGCCCGCGACCGGCGGATTTGCGAGATTTCCGGCGCCGTGCCGGATTCCGACACCCCCGACGTCACGCTGCGCGCCAGCCTGCTGCGGGAACTGGCGCTGGGCAAGGTGGAAGGCGTGCCGCTGCCCGAAACCGGGCTGCGGGTGCGGGGCGCATGGATCAGGGGCGACGGGCCGGCGGGGGCCGAGACGCGGGGGCTGGACCTTGAAGGATGCAGGTTGCCCGGGGATCTGGCGCTGATCGCCTGTCGATTTCCCGAAATGGTGCTGCTGCGCGGGGCAAAGGCCGAATCCCTGTTCCTGAACGGATCGCGGTTGCAGGGCGGCCTGGGGGCGGATCGCCTGCAGGCCGGGGGTGGCGTGTTCCTGCGCGGGGTCACGGCCACCGGTGAGGTGCGGCTGCCGGGCGCGCGGCTGGGTGGCAACTTGGATTGCGAGGGTGCGCAGTTCACCGCGCAGGGCGGGGGCCATGCGCTGTCGGCGGATCGCCTGCAGGCCGAAGGCAGCGTGTTCCTGCGCGGGGTCACGGCCACCGGCGCGGTGCGGCTGCTGGGCGCGTGGCTGGGTGGCAACCTGGATTGCGAGGGTGCGCAGTTCACGGCGCAGGGCGGGGGCCATGCGCTGTCGGCGGATGGCCTGCAGGCCGAGGGCGACGTGGTCCTGCGCGGGGTCACGGCCACCGGCGCGGTGCGGCTGTTGGGCGCGGGGCTGGGTGGCGACCTGGACTGCGAGGGTGCGCAGTTCACCGCGCAGGGCGGGGGCCATGCGCTGTCGGCGGATGGGGCCAAGGTTGCGGGGACATTCTTTCTGCGCGGGGCGGCGCAGGTGGGGGGGCTGCTGTCGCTGGTGGGGGCGGAGTTCGGCGCGATCAACGACGACCCGGCCTGCTGGCCGGGGGCGGGCAACCTGAGCCTGGATCGCTGCCGCTATGGCGCCTTCACCGGGCGCGCGCCGGTCGACGGGCCGTCGCGCATCCGCTGGCTGGCGCTTCAGGACGCCTCGCGGTTCGGCGAGGAGTTCTGGCCGCAGCCCCATGAGGAATGTGCCCGCGTCCTGCGCGAGGCCGGGCACGGCGGCGCGGCGCGGGCGGTGCTGATCGAGAAAGAAAGGCGCCAGCGCGCGGCGAAACGCGCGCGCATCCGGCGCGAGGATAGGAACTTCGGCGTATTGCGCGGGATGGGGCGCTGGCTGGTGGACGAGGTGCTGCTGGGCGCCACCATCCGCTATGGCCGCGCGCCGATGCTGGCCTTCGCCTGGCTGTTCGGGCTGTGGGTGGCGGGCTGGGTGGTCTTTGCCGGGGCCGATGCCGCCGGGGCGCTGAAGCCCAACCTGCCGCAGTTGCAGCGGGCGCCGGAATGGGTGCTGTGCGGGGCGGAGCCGGGCGTCACCCTCGACGGCCCCAGCCTGCCCACCCCCCGCGCAGGCCTGCGCGCCGCGGGCGAGACGCAATACGCCTGCTTCCTGCGCCAGCCCGAGGCGGCGAGCTACCCCCTCTTCAACGCCGCCATCTATTCCGCCGACACGCTGCTGCCGGTGGTCAGCCTCGAGATGCAGTCCTACTGGCTGCCCGACGACCGGACCGACTACGGCCGCTGGGCGCGCCGCTACCTGTGGCTGCAGATCGGCCTGGGCTGGGGCCTTACCCTTCTGGCCGTCGCCGGATTCTCGGGCCTTGTGAAGCAGGACAGCAAGTGAGGGCGGCGGCGCTGCTGCTGGGGCTGGTGCTGCCCGGCCCGGCGGCGGCCTGCCGGCTGGCGCTGGTGCTGGCGCTGGACGTGTCGGCCTCGGTCGATGCGGCGGAATACCGGCTGCAGTCGGAGGGGATGGCGCGGGCGCTGGTGGCGCCCGAGGTGGCGCGGCTGGTGCTGGGGCCGGGCGGGCCGGTGGCGCTGGCGGCGATGCACTGGTCGGGGCCGCATGACCAGGCGGTGATCGCGGACTGGACGGTGATCGGCGGCATGGCGGACCTGTCGGACCTGGCCGCCCGGGTGGCCGCGGCGCCGCGCCGGCCGAGCTTTGACGGGCGCACCGCGATCGGGGCGGCGATGCAGGCGGCGGCGGACCTGCTGGCACGGGGCCCGCGCTGCGCGGCGCGCACGCTGGACCTCGCGGCGGACGGCGAGACCAACGCGGGCATCGACCCGCGCCTGGTGCGCGACGGGCCGGGGCTGGCCGGGGTGACGGTGAACGCGCTGGCGGTGGGCGGCAACGACCTGATGGACCACGGCGATTTCGGCAGCCGCCCGCGCCCGCTGACGCGGCATCTGGAGACCTGGGTGATCCGGGGGCCCGACGCCTTTGTCGAGGAGGCCGCGGACTATGCCGATTTCGAGCGGGCGATGACGCGCAAGCTGATCCGGGAGCTGGGGGTGGTGATGCTGGGCGCGGCCGGTCAGAACACCACGCCGGTGCGAAGGATGAAGCAGCCGTAGGGCCGCGTCTCGGCGCAGCGGATCACGGCGAAGGCGCGGGCGGCGCGGTCGTAGAAGGCGGGCCGGGGCAGGCTGCCGGTGCGCGCGCCCGTCGGCAGGTGCGGCGCGGCGGCGTCGAGCGCGGCGCGGTGGACGGGGTCGGGCAGCTCGCCCGCGCCGTCGCGCTGCATGTGGACAAGCGCGAGGGTGCCGGGGAAGCCGTCGAGCGGCAGGAGCGGCAGGATCACCGCCAGGGCCGCGGGAGCGTCGAGGCCCGCCAGTTCGACCACGCCGGGCCAGCGCGGCGCCAGCGACCGGGCGGGATAGTTCAGGTCGACGAGCGCGATCTCGTCGCCATGGCCCGCGCGGATCAGCACGTCCATCAGTTCGGGCGTCACCCGCGCGTCGATCCCCTTCAGCATGCCGCCCCCGCCTTGCCCCGCACCCTGCCGCCCCTTATGCCCTGCGCCGTGCGGGCCGGAAAGGGGACGGAGATGACGGCGGAGGAGATCGCGGCGCTGTTCACGCGGGGCGACGGGTCGTTCCTGTGCGCCCGCTGGGGGCGGCCGATGGTGCCGGTGGTGTTCGGCGTCGAGGCCGGGACGCTGCCGGTGATCAAGGGCGCGTTCGAGGCGGTGGCGCGGCTGACCGGGCAGGCACTGGCCGAGACCGATCCGGAACTGGGCGCCAATGTCATGGTGTTCTTCGTGCGGGACTGGGACGAACTGCGGGGCGTGCCGAACCTCGACCGGCTGGTCGAGGGGTTCGCGCCGCTGGTCGACCGGCTGGAGGCGGCGGGCGCGAACCAGTACCGGGTGTTCCGCTTCGATGCGCGGGGCGCGATCCGGGCGTGCTTCGTGTTCCTGCGGATGGATGCGCATCTGGCCTCGCTGCCCGCCGAGGTGCTGGCGCTGCACCAGGCGGTGCAGACGGTGCTGCTGTGGTCGGACCGCGCCTTCGCCGAACGCTCGCCGCTGGCCGAGGCGGGGGGCGGGGTGATCCTGCGCCCGGATCTGGGCGCGGTGATCCGCGCGGCCTATGACCCGGTGCTTCCCGAGGTGGCGCGGGACCCGAGCCATGCGCTGCGGATCGCGGCGCGGCTGGATGCGGGACGTGCGTGAATTGCCCGTCAATTCCACCCCCCTGCCCGGCCCGCGCTTGACCCTGCGGCAGGCGGGCGCCGACCCTTGGCCGGACAGAGCCGAGGAGGAAGACCCATGCCGCGCATCGCCGCCACCGCCGCCCTTGCCATCGCCATGCTGGCCGCCTGCGACCGGACTGCGGACATCTCGCTGTCCTATGCGATGACGGGTGCGGGCATCTACAACGACGGGCGGCACGCCTTTGGCCAGGTGTTCGTCTGGACGCCGGGGCAGAGCATACAGCCGTCTGACCGCATCGAGTTTCCGGCATCGAACCTCGACATCGACGCGCGGCCCGGCACCGTCAGCAAGGCGTCGAACGCCCGCGGCTATGTGCGCCGCGCCTCTTTCGCGGCCACGGCCGAGCAGAAGGCATCCATCGAGGCGACCGCCAGCAGCCGCAGCGTGATCGAATATTCGGACCCGACGCGCCAGCGGGTGCGGCGGGTGATCTCGGGCGTGTCGGACTATGTGAACGGCAACCCCGGCATCGCCGAGACCGACTGGCGGCTTTCCGAGGCGGCGCGGCTGCACGCCGCCGGATCGCCCGATGCGCCCTACATCGTCGTGGTTTCCTCGATCATCGAGACGTCGAGCACCGTGCTGAGCTTTGACGGAAAGGGCGATGTCTCGGGCAACCTGGCGGTTCCGGGGATCGAGGGCACGGTGAAGGTGACCTTCGAGACCTCGGCACTGGAGGACTGCAAGGGGCGCCAGCTGTGCCTTTTCGATGTGAGCATCCTGCGGCCGCGCCTGAACAGCCGGAACAACTATGACTTCGAGACGGCCGCCCAGTTGCGGGACAGCTTCGTGCGGGACATGCGCCGCTTCCAGCCGTGACCCGATACACCGGGTGGCATGCCGGGGTCAGGCGTGGCAGGGTGCCCGCCGGAGGCGCGGGGCATGATGCGGGCAGAGGTGCGGAACGGCGATGTCCGGCTGGCGACCGAGACCATGGGGCCCGGCGACGGCCCGGGGATCGTGCTGGTCATGGGGGCGACGGCGTCGATGCTGGGATGGCCTGCCGCGCTGTGCGCCGATCTGGCCGGGCGGGGGTTCCGGGTGGTGCGGTTCGACCATCGCGACACCGGCCAGTCGTCCACCCGGCTGCCGCCCTACGATGCCGAGGACATGGCGGGTGACGTTCTGGCGGTGATGGACGCCTGCGGGATGGAGCGGGCGCATCTGGCGGGGATGTCGCTGGGCGGGTTCCTGGCACAGATGCTGGCGGTCGCGCACCCCGGGCGCGTCGCGGGCCTGACCCTGATCGCCAGCGAGCCGCTGGGCTGGGACGGCGCGGCGCTGCCGGGGATCGACGCGCGGTTCCTGGACCACTTCGCGGGGTTCGCGGCGCTTGACTGGACTGATGGCGCGGCGGTTGCGGCCTTCCTGCTGGGGATCGAGCGGCTTTGCGCCGGGTCCGCCACGCCCTTCGACGCGGCGGCGGCGCGGACGCGGGTGGCGGCGGTGCTGGACCATGCCGCCGACCCCGCCGCAGCCTTCACGCATGGCGGCGTCGGCACGCGGCAGGACTGGACGGGCCGGTTCCGCCGGATCGCCTGCCCGGTCACCGTGGTCCATGGCACGGAGGATCCGATCCTGCCGCTGCCGAACGGGCGGGCGCTGGCGGCCGGGATCGCGGGCGCGCGGCTGGTGGAATGGCCGGGCCGGGGCCATGAGCTGCACCCCGGCGACATGGCGGGGCTGGCGGCCCTGATCGCGGACGGCGCCCGGCCGGCGGGGTAGCGGCGGTCAGGGCCCGAACACCAGCGAATGATGGGTCGCCGCAGCGGCCCGCACGCCATCGGCCAGTGCCCCGGTGCCGTTGTAGGCCGCACGGACCAGATCGCCCGCGGCGAACACGCCGGGCACCGAGGTTGCCATGCGGTCATCCACCTTGACATAGCGGCCGCGCGGCCCTTCGGCCATCGCGCAGCCGAGCGCGGCGGGCAGGGGCGATGCGGGGCGGGTTTCGGGCGCGAGATACAGCGCGCCAAGCGCGATCTGCCGACCATCGGCCAGCACGAGGCCCGCCATGTGGCCATCCTGCGCCAGAACCTGCCGCAGCGGCGTGTCCTGCACCGCGACGCCGATGCCCGCCAGCGTGGCGCGAACCTCGTCCCCCGGGTCGGCGCCATCGGTGAACAGCGTCAGGTCGGCGGTCCAGCCGGTCAGCAGCCGTGCGTGGTGCAGGCTGTGCATGCCCGACCACAGCACGCCGGTGGGAAGGCCCGCCAGTTCGACGCCGTGGCAATAGGGGCACTGCTGCGCGCCGCGCCCCCAGACCCCGGCCAGGCCCGGGAGATCGGGCAGGATGTCGACCATGCCGGTGGCGAGGATGATCCGCCGGGCGGTGACCTGCCCGCCGTCGGCCAGCGTCAGCACGAAGGCATCGGGGCCGCCGGTGACAGCCGTCACCTCGCCCTGGTGCTGCGCGATGCCGGGATAGGCCATCGCATCGGCCCGGATCGCATCGCGGATTTCGGCGGGGGTGCGACCGTCCTGCCCGGGGATGCCGAAGCTCCGGTCGGCGAAGCGGTTGCGCGGACGGCCATGGTCGATGACCAGACCGCGCAGACGGCCGCGCCCCAGCGTCAGCGCGGCGGAAAGGCCCGCGAAGCTGCCACCCACGATGGCGATGTCGGTATCTGTCGCGTGCTGCATGGCAACCTCCGGCGGAATTTCCGCGCAATCGTTATATTATAACATTTGTGGCAGCAAGGGCGCGGCGATCGGCGGACAGGGGAAGCGGCCGGGACGGCCGCTGCCCGCTTGCAGGGCGGTCGCTGCTGGCTAAGGTTGGGCGACGGCGGCAGGAAAGAAGGGGCACCGGATGCGGGCTTTGGCAGATGCGATGCTGGCGGGGCCCTGCCGGGTCGCCGCGCCGGGAGGGGCGCGCGCGGCCGTCCGGCCCGGTGGCGCGTCGGTCCGAGGGGCGGTCGGCCCGCGGTCCATCGCATTCCGCATCCGTTGCCGGGGCAGGGCATGACCCCGCACCGCCACCCCGTCCGCGTCTACTATGAGGACACCGATCTTGCGGGGATCGTCTATTACGCGAATTACCTGCGGTTCATCGAACGGGCGCGCACCGAATGGGTGCGGAGCCTCGGGATCGACCAGGCGCGGCTGCGGGCCGAGGCGGGGATCGTGTTCGCGGTGCGGCGGGTCGAGGCCGACTATCTGCGGCCCGCGGTGTTCGACGACCTGCTGACGGTCGAGACGCGGCTGACCGGGCTGACGGCGGCGCGCATCCATCTGGCGCAGGAGGTGATGCGGGGCGAGGACCGGCTGTTCGCGGCCGGGGTGACGCTGGTGTGCCTGACGGCGGCGGGCACGCCCGCACGGCTGCCACGTGACATTGCCGCGCGGCTTTCCGCCTGACCGGCGCACGCGCCGCGCACGCACATGTGTTGGCATCGGGCGCCGATTCCGGTAGAAGCAAGGCGAAAGGGCGTCCAAGAACCGCCCGCACCCCGAGCAGGACGACCGCACCATGGATCAGGCCACGCTTGCCACCGCGCAAGACATCGACTTTTCGCTGCTTGCGCTGTTCATGCGCGCCACGCTGACCGTCAAGGTCGTGATGGTGCTGCTGCTGGTGATGTCGTTCTGGTCATGGTCGATCATCGTGCAGCGGCACCTGATCTTTCGCGCGGCGCGGCGCGAGGCCGAGGTGTTCGACACCGCCTTCTGGTCGGGCGAGCCGCTGGACGAGCTGTTCGACAAGATCGGGCCAGAACCGAAGGGTCCGGCGCAGAAGATATTTGCGTCGGGAATGCTGGAATGGCGACGCAGCCACCGCCAGGACGGCGCGCTGATCGCAGGGGCGCAGGCACGCATCGACCGGGCGATGGACGTGGCGATCGCCCGCGAGAGCGAGCGGCTGAACCAGGGGCTGTCGTTCCTGGCCACGACCGGATCGACCGCGCCCTTCATCGGCCTGTTCGGCACGGTCTGGGGCATCAAGCACGCCTTTGAGCAGATCGCCATCAGCCAGAACACCAACCTGGCGGTGGTGGCCCCCGGCATCGCCGAGGCGCTGCTGGCCACGGGGATCGGGCTGGTCGCGGCCATCCCGGCGGTGGTGTTCTACAACAAGCTGAACGCCGACAGCGAGCGGATCATCGGCGGCTACGAATCCTTCGCCGACGAATTCGCGACGATCCTGTCGCGGCAGCTGGACACGGCGGCCTGAGATGGGCGCCGGGGTCGTTTCGTCGGCTGGCGGCGGCAAGCGCCGGGGCCGCAGGCGGCGCGGCAAGTCTGCCGCGATGTCCGAGATCAACGTCACGCCCTTCGTGGACGTGATGCTGGTGCTGCTGATCATCTTCATGGTGGCGGCACCGCTGCTGACCGTGGGGGTACCGGTGGAACTGCCGCGCACCGCCGCGCAGGCGCTGCCGACCGAGCAGGAGGAACCGCTGACCGTCACGATGACATCGGACGGGCGGCTGCTGATCCAGACGACCGACGTGACCGACGACGAACTGATCCCGCGCCTGCGCGCCATCGCCGCCGAGCGCACGAGCGACAAGGTGTTCCTGCGGGCCGATGGCGCGATCCCCTATGCCCGGGTGGCCGAGGTGATGGGGGCGCTGAACGCCGGGGGGTTCCGCAACATCGGACTGGTGACCGACAGCGACGGCCCGACCTTCGGCGGACAACGGTCGGGCGGCTGAGGGCGGGATGGCGACGGGCCATGTCATTTCGGGCGTCGGGCATGCGGGCCTGATCCTATGGGTGCTGGTGGGCGGGATTTTCCAGCCGCGCCACGCGCCCGAGCCCGTGGTGACCGAGGTTTCGCTGCTTTCGGGCGAGGAATTCGCTGCGCTGATGGCGCGCGATGCGCCGACCGAACCGCCCGCACCGGCCCCCGCGCCAGCCCCCGAACCGCCGGCCCCGGCGCCCGAGCCGCCGCGGACCGAAGCCCCCGCTGCCCCGGCACCCGAGGCCCCCACCCCCGCACCCGAGGCGCCTGCGCCGCCTGCCCCGGCCCCCACGCCCGAGGCGCCGCCGCCAGAACCCGAACCGCCCGCGCCAGAGCCGCTGCCAGAGCCCGAACCGCCGCCCGCGCCTGCGGTGGTGGCCGACGTGCCGCCGGTCCTCGCGCCGACGTCGAGCCCGCGCCCGCGCCCCAAGCCGGCCGAGCGTGTCGCCCCGCTGCCCACCGAGGCGCCCCCGCCCGAGGCGGTGACGGCGCCCGAGGCCGCGCCGGAGGTGACGCCCGATCCCGCCCCGGCCCCGGTGGTCGCCGAGGAACGCCCCCCCGCCGCGCCGGAAGAAGCGGGAACCGAGCTTGCGACCGAGGCGAACCGCCCCGATCCGCTGGCACCCTCGGCCTCGATCCGGCCGCGGGCGCGGCCCGCCGCCCCGGCACGCCCGGCCCCGACCCAGACCGCCGCCGCGCAGACGCCTGCGGCGCCCGCCTCCCCTGCCGCCCCGGCGCGCGACCCGATCGCCGACGCGGTGGCCGAGGCCGTGGCCGGTGCCGCCGCGGGCACCGGCACGGCCGCCACCCCGGCAGGCCCGCCGATGACGCAGGGCGAGAAGGACAGCCTGCGCCGCGCGGTCAGCGCCTGCTGGAACCTTGGCACCAGTTCGACGGATGCGATGAACACGACCGTCACGGTGCTGGTGGCGATGTCGCCCGATGCCCGGCCGACCTCGGTGACGCTGGTGTCGTCCTCGGGCGGTTCCGACGCGGGTGTGCGCGCGGCCTTTGACGCGGCGCGGCGCGCGGTGCTGCGCTGCGGGCAGACCGGCTATCCGCTGCCCGCGGACAAGTTCGACCAGTGGCGCGAGGTCGAGATGGTCTTCAACCCCGACGGGATGCGCCTGAGATGAACCTTCACGTTCCCGATACCGACCCCCGTCACGCTTTCCCCGCGCGCGCCTTCGCCGCATCCTGTCGTTCCCAGCATGAGGTTACCATGCATCGCCTGACCCACCTGCTGACCCGCCTTTGCGCCGGCCTTGCCATCGGCATCGCCGCCCTTGGCGCCCCGCCGGCCGCCGCCCAGCCGCTGCGGATCGAGATCACCGAGGGGGTGATCGAGCCGCTGCCCTTCGCGGTGCCCGACTTCGTGGCCGAGAACGGCGGCGCGGCCGACCTGGCGCGCGACATGGCCCGCGTGATCGCGGCCGACCTGTCAGGCACCGGGCTGTTCCGCGAGATCCCGGCAAGCGCCCATATCGCGCGTGTCGGCAGCTTTGACGCCCCGGTGGCCTATCCCGACTGGAAGGCGATCAACGCGCAGGCCCTGGTCACCGGGTCGGTCAGCGCCAGCGGCGACCGCGTCGTGGTGAAGTTCAGGCTCTACGACGTGTTCGCGGGCCAGCAACTGGGCGACGGGCTGCAGTTCGCGGGCACCCGGGCCAGCTGGCGGCGGATGGCGCACAAGGTGGCCGATGCGGTGTATTCGCGCATCACCGGCGAGGGCGGGTATTTCGACAGCCGCGTGGTCTTTGTCGCCGAGAGCGGCCCCAAGAACGACCGGCGCAAGCGCCTGGCCGTGATGGACTACGACGGCGCCAATGTCAGCTATCTGACCGACAGCAATTCGATCGTGATCGCGCCCCGGTTCTCGCCCAGCGGTGACCGCATCCTCTATACCTCGTATCAGACGGGCTTTCCGCGCATCTACCTGATGGACGTGGCCAGCCTGTCGGCCCGCGCACTGGACGAACAGCCCGGCACGATGACCTTCGCGCCGCGCTTTGCCGGGGACGGGCGGCGCGTGGTGTTCAGCCTGGCGGAGGGTGGCAATACCGACATCTACCTGCTCGACACCCAGTCGGGCACGCGGACGCGGCTGACCAACACCCCGGCGATCGAGACCGCCCCGTCCTTCAGCCCCGACGGGTCGCGCATCGTGTTCGAGAGCGACCGGTCAGGCACGCAGCAGCTTTACATCATGCCGGCCAGCGGCGGCGAGGCGGTGCGCATCTCGAACGGCCAGGGTCGCTATGGCACGCCGGTGTGGAGCCCGCGCGGCGACCTGATCGCCTTCACCAAGCAGCATCAGGGCCGGTTCCACATCGGGGTGATGCGCACCGACGGATCGGAGGAACGCCTGCTGACCGCGAGCTTCCTGGACGAGGGTCCGACCTGGGCACCGAACGGCCGCGTCATCATGTTCACCCGCGAGACCGCAGGCGAGGGCGGCCAGCCGGCCCTTTATTCGGTGGACATATCGGGGCGGAACCTGCGGCGGGTTGCCACCGAGGGCCCGGCCTCGGACCCGGCCTGGTCGCCGCTTCTGCCCTGAAACACCGTGTGATTCCCTGCCCCGCGCAAACCTGATATCGTGGCGGCAATCGAGCAAAGAACAAAGGAAACCTGTTCATGGCCATGCTTCCGAAGGCCCTTCTGATCCTCGCCGGACTTGCGCTGGCGGCATGCAACAACCCTGACCGCTTTGGCGCGGGCGGTGCAGGCGGGCCGGGCGGGCCTGGCGCGGGGGGGATCGATTCCGCCTCGCTGGGCGGGCCGAACGACCCCACCTCGCCCGCCTATTTCGCGCAGACCCTGGGTGACCGCGTGTTCTTTGCCGTCGACCAGTCGACCCTTTCGGCCGAGGCGACGCAGACGCTGAGCGCACAGGCGCAGTGGCTGAACAACCAGGGCGCGCGCTTTGCGATCATCATCGAGGGCCATGCCGACGAGCAGGGCACCCGCGAATACAACATCGCACTGGGCGACCGGCGCGCGAATGCGGTGCAGAACTACCTGATTTCGCAGGGTGTTTCTGCGGCGCGGCTGCGCACCGTCAGCTATGGCAAGGAACGTCCGGTCGAGGTCTGCTCGACCGAGTCCTGCTATTCGCGCAACCGCCGCGCGGTCACCGTGCTGACTGCCGGCGCGGGGGTCTAGGGCGATGTGGCGGGCGGCGCTTCTTGCGATCGTCCTGGCCGGTCCCGCGCTTGCGCAGGACCGCGCGCAGACGCTGGCCGACATCCGTCAGGAACTGCTGATCCTGCGGGGCGAAATAGACGGGCTGCGCGCCGAGCTGAACACCACCGGCGCGGCGCAGGGATCGGGCGCATCCGGCCCCGCGCTGATGCGGCTCGACACGATCGAGATGGCGCTGACGGCGCTGACTGCCAAGTCCGAGGCGCTGGAGCTGCGCATCAACCGGGTGGTCGCGGACGGAACGAACCGGCTGGGCGACATCGAGTTCCGCCTGCGCGAACTGGGCGGCGGCGATCTGGCCTCGATCCCGCCTACGCCGCCGCTGGGAGGCGAGGCGCCTGCTGTCACCGCCCCTGCCACCCCCGCGCCCACGGGCGGGCCGCAGCTTGCCGTCAGCGAGCAGGCCGACTTTGACCGGGCCCGGGAGGTGCTCGGTCAAGGTGACTTTCGCACCGCCGAAACGCTCTTCAAGACCTTTGCCGAGACCTACCTGGGTGGTCCGCTGACGCAGGAGGCGCATTTCCTGCGGGGCGAGGCGCTGAGCCAGCTGGGCGAGACGGCGAATGCCGCCCGCGCCTATCTGGAGGCGTTCAGCGGGGCGCCGGATGGCGCCCGCGCCCCGGAATCCCTGCTGAAGCTGGGGCAGTCACTCGGGCAACTGGGCCAGGGGCCGGAAGCCTGCGTGACCCTGCAGGAGGTCGGCGTGCGCTTTCCCGGCGGCCAGCCCGCGATCGAGGCGCAGGCGGCCATGGTGTCGCTGGGGTGCCGGTAGGGACGCCGCCCGCCGACTGGCCCCCGGAACAGGGCGACGATGCCGGGCTGCTGCTTGACGTGGCCCATGCCCTGCCGCCGGCCCCCGGGCGACACGTCGGGGTTGCGGTGTCGGGCGGCGGCGACTCGGTGGCGTTGCTGCATCTGATGGTGCGGACCTGCCGGCATTGGCAGGTGCCCGTCTCGGCCGTGACGGTCGACCACCGCCTGCGCGCGGGTTCGGCGGCCGAGGCCGACACGGTGGCCGCGCTTTGCGCATCGCTGGGCGTGCCGCACCGCACGATGGTCTGGGATCACGGGCCCGTTGCGGGCAACCTGATGGACGTGGCCCGCCGTGCCCGCCGCGCCCTGATCGCCGCATGGGCACGCGAGGCGGGGGTGACGCAGATCGCGCTTGGCCATACCGCCGACGACCAAGCGGAATCCTTCCTCATGGCGCTGTCGCGGGCGGCGGGGCTGGACGGGCTTTCGGGCATGCGGTCGCTCTGGCAGGAGGATGGTCTCTGGTGGGGGCGCCCGTTGCTGAACATCCGCCGCGCCGACCTGCGCGCCTACCTGCGGCGGCACGGAATCGGCTGGGTCGAGGACCCGACCAACGCGGACGCGCGATTCGAGCGGGTGCGCGCCCGGCAGACGATGGCGGCGCTTGCGCCGCTGGGGATCGATGCCGCGCGCATCGGCAGGTCAGCGGCACAGCTGGCGGTGGCGCGGGCCGCCCTGCGCGAGATGCTGCGGCAGGCCTGCGCGGCGCATGTGCGGGAACTGGCGGGCGCCCTGCGGATCGACCGCGCCGGTTTCGACGCCCTGCCCCATGACCTGCAGCGTCAGCTGCTGGTCGCCGGGGTCGCCTGGCTGTCGGGCGACCGGCGGCCGCCGCGGCAGGACCGTCAGGTCAACCTGCTGCTCGCCGCCCGCGACCGGCGCGACGCGACGCTGCAGGGATGCCGCCTGCGGTCGCGGCAGGACTGTCTCTGGCTGGCGCGGGAACCCCGCGCGGTGGCGCAGGCCGTCGCCGACCCCGATGCCCGGTGGGATGGCCGCTGGCACCTGACCGGACCGGCGGCTGCGGGGCTGGCGATCCGCGCGCTCGGGGCGCCGGGCCTGACGGCCTGCCCCGGCTGGCGTGCGACGGGCCTGCCCCGTCATGTGCTGGAGGTCACCCCCGCCGTCTGGCTGGACGACCGCCTGGTCGCGGCCCCGCTGGCCGGAATGCCGGGCGGTTGGCGGGCCGAAATCCGCCCCACCTTCGCTGCGTCGATCATGGCGCATTGAACCCCGGCCCCGAATGGCTATCTTGTCATCAAAGGCCGCGCCCCCCCTGGGCGACGGCGGACATGGGAGTACTTCGTGGGTAACGCACGAAACATCGCCTTCTGGGTCGTCCTCTTCGTCCTGATCCTTGCACTGTTCAACCTGTTCTCTGGCGGTCAGAGCACGATGAACGCGCGGTCCATCTCCTATTCGGACTTCGTGCAGCGGGTGAACGACGGCAACGTGTCCTCGGTCACCATCGACGGCGAAAAGGTGATCGTGCGCGGCAAGGACGGGCAGCAATACGTCACCATCCGGCCACAGGGCGAGGAAGTGGCCTCGAACCTGATCGGCAAGGGCGTCGATGTCCGGGTGGAACCGCAGGAACAGTCGGGGATCTTCAGCCTGATCTCGCTGTGGCTTCCGTTCCTCGTGCTGATCGGCATCTGGATCTTCTTCATGAACCGGATGCAGGGCGGCGGGCGCGGCGGCGCGATGGGCTTTGGCAAGTCGCGCGCCAAGCTGCTGACGGAAAAGCATGGCCGGGTGACGTTCGACGACGTGGCGGGCATCGACGAGGCCAAGGAAGAGCTTGAGGAGATCGTCGAGTTCCTGCGCAACCCGCAGAAGTTCAGCCGTCTCGGCGGCAAGATCCCGAAAGGCGCGCTGCTGGTCGGCCCGCCGGGCACCGGCAAGACGCTGCTCGCGCGCGCCATCGCGGGCGAGGCGGGGGTGCCGTTCTTCACCATCTCGGGGTCCGATTTCGTCGAGATGTTCGTGGGCGTGGGCGCCAGCCGCGTGCGCGACATGTTCGAGCAGGCCAAGAAGAACGCCCCCTGCATCGTCTTCATCGACGAGATCGACGCCGTGGGCCGCGCCCGGGGCGTGGGCATCGGCGGCGGCAATGACGAGCGTGAGCAGACGCTGAACCAGCTGCTGGTCGAAATGGACGGGTTCGAGGCGAACGAGGGCGTGATCATCGTGGCCGCCACCAACCGCAAGGACGTGCTGGACCCCGCCCTGCTGCGCCCCGGCCGTTTCGACCGCCAGATCCACGTGCCGAACCCCGACATCAAGGGCCGCGAGAAGATCCTGACCGTGCACGCCCGCAAGGTGCCGGTGGGCCCCGATGTCGACCTGCGCCTGATCGCGCGCGGCACCCCCGGGTTCTCGGGCGCCGATCTGGCCAACCTCGTGAACGAGGCCGCGCTGATGGCCGCCCGCGTCGGCCGCCGGTTCGTGACGATGGACGATTTCGAGATGGCCAAGGACAAGGTCATGATGGGGGCCGAGCGCCGCAGCATGGTGCTGACCGCCGACCAGAAGGAAAAGACCGCCTATCACGAGGCAGGCCACGCCATCGTCGGGATGAACCTGCCCAAGTGCGACCCGGTCTACAAGGCCACCATCATCCCGCGCGGCGGCGCGCTCGGCATGGTCGTCAGCCTGCCCGAGATGGACCGGCTGAACATGCACAAGGATGAGGGCAAGCAGAAGATCGCCATGACCATGGCGGGCAAGGCGGCCGAGATCATCAAGTACGGCGAGGAAGGCGTGTCCAGCGGCCCGGCGGGCGACATCATGCAGGCGTCGTCGCTGGCGCGCGCCATGGTGATGCGGTGGGGCATGTCGGACGTGATCGGCAACATCGACTATGCCGAGGCGCATGAGGGGTATCAGGGCAACACCGCAGGCTTCTCGGTCTCGGCCGAGACCAAGAAGGCGATCGAGGCCGAGGTGAAGGCCCTGATCGACGAGGGCTATGAGACCGCGCGGCGCATCCTGATGGAGAAGTCCGAGGATTTCGAGCGCCTGGCCAAGGGCTTGCTGGAATACGAAACCCTGACGGGCGACGAGATCCGCAAGGTCATCGCGGGCGAGAAGCTGGACGGCGACGATCCGCCGCCCGCGCCGCCCTCGTCCGGCCTGACAAGCGTGATCGCGATTCCCAAGACCAAGCCGAAATCCTCTCCCGGCGGCATGGAACCCGAACCCTCGTCCTGACATGGCAATCGGCGGGACCGACTGGAACCCCGGGGCCTACGACAGGTTCCGGGGGCATCGTTTGCGGCCTGCGATGGATCTGCTCGCGCAGGTCGGTGCCCTGCCGGGCGGCGACATCGTCGATCTCGGCTGCGGGTCCGGGGCGGCGGGCCCCGCGCTGCGCGCGCGTGCCGCCGGGCGACGGCTGGCGGGCGTGGATGCCTCGCCGGCCATGCTGGCGACGGCGCGCGACACCCGCGCCTATGACGACCTGATCGAAGCCGACATCGCCGGCTGGGAACCCGCAAGCCCGCCCGCGCTGATCTTTTCGAACGCCACGCTGCAATGGCTGCCGGATCACGCTGCGCTGCTTCCCCGTCTGGCGGGCACGCTGGCACCGGGCGGCTGGCTGGCGGTGCAGATGCCGCGCCAGGACGACCGGCCGTCGCATGACCTGCTGCGCCGGATCGCGGCGCGGATGTTTCCCGACCGGTTCGGCCAGGGCAACCGGGTGCCGCCGGTCGCGCCTGCCGCGGATTACTGGACGATGCTGGCGCCACTGGGGCAGGTTGCCGCCTGGGAAACCGACTATGTCCAGCACCTGCCGACCGCCGCCGAGGGCCATCCGGTGCGCGCCTTCACCGGTTCGACCGCAATGCGGCCCTTCCTCGACCGCCTTGCACCCGACGAGGCCGCGGCCTTCATCGCCGCCTATGACATCGCCCTCGCCGATGCCTATCCGCTGCGCACCGACGGATCGGCACTGTTCCCGTTCCGCCGCACCTTCCTCACGCTCAGGGTCTGACATGTCCGCATTGAAACGCACCGCCTTCACCGGAACCGTCGCCTGGCTGGGTATCGTGCCCGATCGCGATGCGGCCCTGCCGTCCTCACCGCGCGACAGCCTCGTGCTGACCTTCGCCGGGCCGCAGGGCGAGGCGCATGGCGGGCTGACGCGGCCGTCGTGTTCCCGCGTGCTGTCGCAATATCCGCGCGACACCGAAATCCGGAACACCCGGCAACTGTCCGTGCTGTCCGCCGAGGAGATCGCAGAAATTGCTGCGGCCATGGGGCTGCCCGCGCTCGACCCCGCGCTGACCGGGGCAACGCTGGTCATATCGGGCATTCCCGACCTGACGCACCTGCCGCCATCCAGCCGCCTGCAGGGCGCCAACGGCGCAACCATCGTGGTGGACATGGAAAACCGCCCCTGCCAGCTGCCCGCCCGCCCGATCGAGACGCGGCACCCCGGCCATGGCGCGGGGTTCAAGGCGGCCGCCACCGGGCGCCGGGGCGTCACCGCCTGGGTCGAGCGCGAGGGCACGCTGACCCTTGGCGAAACCGTGACGCTGCACATCCCGGACCAGCCGGCCTGGGCCCATCTGGCGGCGGCGCGGAGCTGACGCCCCGCAGCCTTCGGAAACGCGCCGGGCCCCCCGGCCCCTGCGGGTCGGCCCAAGCCGCGACAGGGCGAAATTCGCGCGCGCCATGTCGCAATCCCCCCTCGCCTGACGGCAGTTCCCGGGTATCACGTCGCAAACCGACCATTCCGGGGGACCCCATGCTGACCGATATCGAGATCGCCCGCGCCGCCAGGAAGAAACCGATCCTGGAGATCGGCGCAAAGCTGGGCATCCCGGCAGAGCACCTGCTGCCCTATGGCCATGACAAGGCCAAGGTCGGGCAGGCGTTCATCGCCGACCTCAAGGACCGGCCGGACGGCAAGCTGATCCTGGTGACCGCGATCAACCCGACCCCCGCGGGCGAGGGCAAGACCACCACCACCGTGGGCCTGGGCGACGGGCTGAACCGCATCGGCAAGAAGGCGATCATCTGCATCCGCGAGGCCAGCCTTGGCCCGAACTTCGGCATGAAGGGCGGCGCGGCGGGCGGCGGCATGGCGCAGGTCGTGCCGATGGAAGAGATGAACCTTCACTTCACCGGCGACTTCCACGCCATCACCGCGGCGCACAACCTGCTGTCGGCGATGATCGACAACCACATCTACTGGGGCAACGCGCTCGACATCGACGAACGCCGCATCGTGTGGCGCCGGGTGATGGACATGAATGACCGCGCCCTGCGTGACATCGTGGTCAGCTTGGGCGGCGTGTCGAACGGCTTCCCCCGCCAGACCGGCTTTGACATCACCGTGGCCTCCGAGGTGATGGCGATCCTCTGCCTGTCCAAGGACCTGAAAGACCTCGAAAAGCGCCTGGGCGACATCATCGTGGCCTACACGCGCGAGAAAAAGCCGGTCTATGCGCGCGACCTGAAGGCCGACGGGGCGATGACCGTCCTCCTGAAGGACGCGATGCAGCCGAACCTGGTGCAGACGCTGGAGAACAACCCCGCCTTCGTGCACGGCGGCCCCTTCGCCAACATCGCGCACGGCTGCAACTCGGTCATCGCCACGACCACGGCGCTGAAGCTGGGCGACTATGTGGTGACCGAAGCCGGGTTCGGCGCCGACCTTGGTGCCGAGAAGTTCTTTGACATCAAGTGCCGCAAGGCGGGGCTGAAGCCCGCGGCGGCCGTGATCGTCGCCACCGTGCGCGCGATGAAGATGAACGGCGGCGTGGCCAAGGCCGATCTGGGGGCCGAGAACGTGGCCGCCGTGCAGGCAGGCTGCCCCAACCTCGGCCGCCACATCGAAAACGTGAAGGGCTTCGGCGTGCCGGTGGTCGTGGCGATCAACCACTTCTACAGCGACACCGATGCCGAGGTTCAGGCGGTCAAGGATTATGTCGCCGGTCTGGGCGCCGAGGCGATCCTGTGCAAGCACTGGGCCAAGGGGTCGGAAGGCATCGAGGACCTCGCGCGCAAGGTCGTGTCGCTGGCCGAGGGTCCGTCGCAGTTCGCGCCGATCTATCTCGATGACATGGGCCTGATGGCCAAGATCGAGGCCATCGCCGGCAAGATCTACCGCGCGGCCGGCGTGACCGCCGACAAGTCGGTGCGCGACCAGCTCAAGGCATGGGAGGCGGCCGGCTATGGCCACCTGCCGGTCTGCATGGCCAAGACCCAGTACAGCTTCACCACCGACCCGGCGGTTCGCGGCGCCCCCACGGGCCACACCATACCGGTGCGCGAGGTGCGGCTGTCGGCGGGGGCCGGGTTCGTGGTGGCGATCTGCGGCGAGATCATGACGATGCCGGGCCTGCCCAAGGTTCCGAGCGCCGAGGTGATCCGGCTGAACGCCGACGGCGACGTCGAGGGCCTGTTCTGATGGCGGCGACCATCATCGACGGCAAGGCCTTTGCCGCCCGCATCCGTGGCCAGGTGGCGATCCATGTCGCCCGTCTGGCGGAACAGGGCGTCACCCCCGGCCTTGCCGTGGTTCTGGTGGGCGAGGACCCCGCGTCACAGGTCTATGTCCGCAACAAGCACGCCCAGACGGTCGAGGCGGGGATGGCCTCGTTCGAGCATCGCCTTCCGGCCGAGACCCGCGAGGCCGACCTGCTGGCATTGATCGCGCGGCTGAACGCCGATCCGGCGGTGCATGGAATCCTCGTGCAGCTGCCGCTGCCGCGCCACATGAACCCCGATCTGGCGATCAACGCCATCGCGCCGGAAAAGGACGTGGACGGCTTCCACATCCTGAACGTCGGCCGCCTTGCCACTGGACAGAAGGCGATGGTGCCCTGCACGCCCCTGGGCTGCCTGATGCTGCTGCGCGACCTGCACGGGTCGCTGGCGGGGATGAACGCGGTGGTGGTGGGCCGGTCGAACATCGTGGGCAAGCCGATGGCGCAACTGCTGCTGGCCGACAGCTGCACCGTGACGGTCGCCCATTCCCGCACCGCCGACCTGCCAGAGACCTGCCGCCGCGCCGACATCCTGGTTGCCGCCGTGGGACGGCCCGAGATGATCCTGGGCGACTGGGTGAAACCCGGCGCCACCGTGATCGACGTGGGCATCAACCGGATCGAGCGTGACGGGCGCACCCGGCTGGTGGGCGACGTGCATTTCGACAGCGCCGCACAGGTGGCGGGCGCGATCACCCCGGTGCCCGGCGGTGTCGGCCCGATGACCATCGCCTGCCTTCTGGCGAACACCCTGACCGCCGCCTGCCGCGCCCATGGCCTGGCCGAACCCGCCGGTCTGACGGCCTGACCTCACGCGCATCCGCGCCGGGCCGGCCCCGGCGTGGATCAGCCGCGCGGCGCCAGCAGCTTCAGCGCCCGCCGGATCAGCGCGGGCGTATCGGCCTCGGGCGCGTCGGCCCCGGCCTGCGCGACGGCCGCCGCCGCCTCGGACATCCCGTAACCCAGGTTCGACAGCGCCGACAGCGCATCCGCCGCGTGGCTGGCGGCCGATGGCGATGCGGCAGGGGGCCTGGCGGCGCGGCGCGGCGCGGCGGCGGGTTCGATCACCTCGGCCGCGACCTCGGCGGCCACGGTCCCCCGGCTGACCGCCGGATCGGCGCCCATCGCCATGATCCCCGGCGCCTTGGCCTTGAGTTCCAGCACCACGCGGCTGGCGATCTTGGGCCCCACACCGGGTGCCGCCTGGATCGCGCGGGCATCGCCAAGCGCGATCGCCCGCCCCACGCCCTCCGGCCCGAGCGCACCGAGGATCGCCATCGCCGCCTTCGACCCCACGCCCTGCACCGTCATCAGCAGGCGATGCCATTCCTTCTCGATCAGCGTGGGAAAGCCGACCAGCGTCAGCGCATCCTCGCGCACCAGAAGTTCGGTCCACAGCGCGGCGGCCTCGCCCACGCCGGGCAGGGCCGCCAGCGTCCGGTCGGACACATGCACCACATAGCCCACGCCCCGCGCGTCGATCACCACGTGATCCGCGCCGCGAAACTCGATCCGTCCGGAAATGCGCCCGATCATCCCGCCGCCCGCTTCACCGCGGCGGCCAGGCGCCCCGCCGATTGCAGGTGATGCGCATGGCAGATCGCGACGGCCAGCGCATCGGCCGCATCCGGCCCCGCGATCACCACGCCCGGCAGATGCAGCCGCACCATGTGATCGACCTGAACCTTCGCCGCATGGCCGACGCCGACAACCGTCTTCTTCACCGCGTTCGGCGCGTATTCGCCCACCGCGATCCCCGCCTGCGCCGGAACCAGAAGCGCGATGCCCCGTGCCTGCCCCAGCTTCAGCGTCGCCACCGCGTCCTTGTTGACGAAGGTATGTTCCACCGCCGCCGCATCCGGCGCATGGCGGGCGAAGACATCCGTCAGTTGCGCGTGCAGGCTGCACAGCCGCCAGGCAAGCTCACCCTCGGCCCCGTCGGAATGGCAGACGCCGTTCGCGACATGCGCAATCCGCGTCCCGGTGACGTCGATCACGCCCCAGCCGAGGTTGCGCAACCCCGGGTCGATGCCGATCACGCGCAATCCTGCCCCCTGCCCTTTTGCCGCAGCCCTAGCACGAAAAGCGAACATCGGCCAGTGCCTGCACGCCACAGCCCTGCGAAAGGGTTGCCACCGGCGGCCAGTCATGCTGCAATGCAGCGTGTGCAGCCGGTGCGCGACGCTTGCGGTGCGAATTGCGACACCTGCCGGGACAGCACTGAAAACATGGCGAATTGATGACGATCAGTCATGCAATGGCTGCATCCCGGCCATGCTGCGGCGGTGGATTGCTTTGCGCACGCAGCAATCCTATTTGGCAGTCATCGAACAGCAATGCTGAACGATTGAGCCATTTGTGAAAGGAAACCGCCATGGCCGCCACCGAGACCACCCGCCCGGCGCCGTTCGGCGCGATCACGACCTACCGCTTCGTATCTGTCATCAGCATGGCGCTTGCCACGCTGGCCACCTGGAACGAAGCCCGCGTCACGCGCAATGCGCTGGCGAAACTGACGGACCGCGAGCTTGACGATATCGGGCTCTGCCGGGCCGACATCGACCACATCTGACGCGCGCCGCTGGCGCAGGTCGTTCCCGGGGGTTTCTCCCTCCCTGCCCCCGGTCCGAACGAAGGAAAGGCCGCACCCACCGGGGCGCGGCCTTTTCCTTTTCCTGTGCCGGTGTCTGGCCTGCCGGCCGTCAGCGCGGCGCCCAGGCCTGCAACCTGGACGAGACCCACAGCATCGCCGGATCGGGCGCCATGACAAAGGCGCCCACCTGATCGACCGAGTCGCCGGCCGACAGGGCGGCAACGCGGGCGCGATAGACACCGTCGCCGACATGGTAGTGGATCGTCGCCTTGAGCCCGATCAGGCACAGCACCGCCACGGTCAGCGGCTTCACGATCGGAATGCGGCGGCGGCGCGGGCGGGTATAGTGCGACCGGCCCAGCAGCCCCTCGGCCTCAAAGCCGTGGCCGCGCGCATGGGCGGCCTGCACCCGGGCGATCCGGGCATAGAAGTCCTGAAGATTCGGGTCCGTCATGGCTTGCATCCCAACACAGAGCCCCCCGACCCGGTGCGGTTCTGCGCCCGCAATCGGGCAACATTATGGCATTTTCGCCAATTAAGGCGAAAGCCCGACGGAATTCCGGCCCCGCCGCAACCCTTGCGTGTCACGCCGCCCCGTCAGTCGCGGCGCAGCACCAGCGTGGACCATTCGCCCAGATCCTCGCGCGCCGAAAGGCGGCATCCGGCCGCCACATAGGCCGCCGTCACCGACTCGGCCTGCACGCAAAGCAGGCCCGAGAGAATCGCCACGCCCCCCGGCGCCAGATGCGCCGTCACCTCGGGCGCAAGCTCGATCAGGGGGCCCTTCAGGATGTTGGCGAAGATCAGGTCATAGGGTGCCGCCTCGGCAAGGCGGGGGTGGCCGAAACCTGCGGCCTCCAGGCATTCCACCCGGCCGGCCAGCCCGTTGATCGCCACATTGGCCAGCGCAACATCGACCGCCACGGCGTCGATATCCGACGCGATCACCAGGGCGTCCGGCACCACCATTGCCGCCGCCATCGCCAGAACCGCCGTGCCGCAGCCGATGTCGGCCACCCGCCCGGGCGCGAAACCGGCCGCGGCCAGCCGGTCGAAGGCGCGCAGGCAGCCTTGCGTCGTGCCGTGGTGCCCGGTGCCGAAGGCCACCGTCGCCTCGATCTGCAACGCCACGCGGTCGGCAGGCACGCGATGCGCGTCATGCGGGCCATAGACAAAGAACCGGCCCGCCTCGACCGGATGCAGTTCGCGCCGCACCTTGGCCACCCAGTCGATCTCGGGCAGGTCCGACACCGCGAAATCCGCCGCGCCAAAGGCTGCGGCCAGCAGCATCAGAACCACCTCGTTCGGCGCCTCGGTGAAATAGGCGCCCACCTCCCACCGGCCCGACCCGTCCTCGATCTCGAAAACGCCCACGCCCGCGGGCTCCGGCGTCATGCGTTCCATCGCGGCGGCCAGCGCCTCGGCGGCCTCCTGCCCGGGCAGGGTGGTCAGGGCGGAAAAGGTGGACATGCGGCAGGCTCCTTGGCGGCTGTCCGGGCGATAGGCCCGGCGCCCCGCGCCGTCAACCCGCCCGCGGCGCCGCCAGCCCGCGCACCAGCCGCCAGACGCTGCGGAAACCCAGGTCGGCATAATCCATCTGCCCGGCCAGCAACGACAGGAACCGCGCCTGCAACCGGGGCTGCGCCGCCAGCAGGCGGTGGCAGCGCGCCTGGAACGGCGGACGGTGCAGCACCTGCGACAGCAGCCGCGCCCGCATCAGTTCGCCCCGCGCATGGCCCATCGCACGCCAGTGCCGGGCGGCGGCCGACGCCGGGTCGCCCGACGCCAGGGCCTGCACCGCCGCCAGCCCCGCCAGATGCCCCGTCTCCATCGCCCAGGCGATCCCCTCGCCGGTGATCGGATCGACGCAACCCGCCGCGTCCCCGGCCAGCATCACCGCGCCGCGCCCCGCGACCACCCGGCCCGAAGGAATGAACGCGCCCTTGCAGCGTAGCCCCGCAGCACCGTGGCGTGCCGCATAGCGGGCCAGCCGCGCCTTCAGGTCGTCGTTCCGCGCCTGCACGCCCCCCAGGCCCACGGTCAGGCTGCCCCGCTTGGGGAAAGCCCAGCCATAGCCCCATGCGGCCGCGCCCAGGTCGATCTCGACAGCGGCGCCGGGCACGGCGGGCGCCTCGACCTCCAGGGCAAAGCCCACGGTGGCAGGGTCGAAGGGGCGGCCGTGCAGCGCCCGCGCCGCCACCCCCGCCGCGCCATCGGCCCCCACGATCACCCGCGCCGCAATCCGCCGCCCGTCCTCCATCTCGACCGCCGGGGCGGCGGCATCGACGCGCAGCACCCGTGCCCCGGTGAAATCCTCCGCCCCCGCCCGCAGCGCCGCCGCCACCAGCCCGGCATCGAAATCGCGCCGCATCACCATCAGGATGGGCGGCGCATCCGGCCAGTCGCCCAGCACCGCATCCCCCGCCACGATCCGCACATGCCGCGCCGCGAGCGTCGTCTCGGGGTCGGGCGCCTGACCGAACACCCGCGCCATGACCGCCTGCGCCCGCCCGGTCAGGCCGCCGCCGCACAGCTTGTCCCGCGGGAACCGCGCCCGGTCGATCAGCGCCACGCGCAACCCCGCCCGCGCCGCCGTCACCGCGGCCGCCGCACCTGCCGGCCCCGCCCCGAGCACCGCCACGTCATGCACCGGTCTACTCCGCCGCCAGCGGCATGACGCCGCGCCAGAACCGCAGCCGCGTCTCGCGTCCCGGCACCGGATCGCGCGGCACCAGCAGCGCCAGCGTCAGCGACACGCTGGCCATCCCCGCCGCCAGCAGGAACACGCCCCCCGGCGCCACGATCCACAGATACCCCAGTGCGGCGGGCAGGAATACGGCCGCGATGTGGTTGATGGTAAAGGCCACGGCGGCCGTCGGCGCGATATCCCCCGGATCGGCGATCTTCTGGAAATAGGTCTTCAGCGTGAAGGACATCGAGAACAGCATGTGGTCGATCACATACAGCACCCCGGCCAGCAGCGCCCCCCAGCCGAAGGCATAGAGCCCGCCATAGGCCAGGAACAGCACCATCAGCCCGGCATATTCCACCCGCATCACCCGCGCCTCGCCGAACCGCGCGATCATCCGGCCGGCGACCGGGGCAAACAGCATCCCGGCCACGAAATTGACGAGGAACAGCGCGGTGATCGCCTCGACCCCGAAGCCGAACCGCTCGACCATCATGAAGGCCGCGAACACCACGAAGATCTGCCGCCGCGCCCCGGCCATGAACTGCAACGCATAGTAGAGCCAGTAGCGCCGCCGCAGGATCATGCGGCGCGCCTGCGGGTGCGGCGCCTCGAACTGCGGGAAGGCCAGCATCGCATAGACCGCGATCAGCGCGCACAGCCCGCCCGACACCATGTAGACGATGTTGTAGTCCAGCCCGAGCGCCCGCCACGTCATCACGATGGCGCCATAGGCCAGCAGCGACGCCGCCGATCCGACCGCGACCAGCCAGCCGATCACCTGGGGCGCCCGGGCCTTGTCGATCCACTGCAGTTGCAGCGACTGGTTCACCGTCTCGAAATAGTGGAACCCGATCGACGACATCAGCGTGATGAACAGCATCCCGCCGAAACCGGGGAACCAGGCCGTCAGCGCCGTCGCCACCCCCAGCAGCGCCAGCGACACAAGGCCCAGCACCTGTTCCCGCATCACCAGAAGGATGGCGATCACCCCCACCGCCAGGAACCCGGGAATTTCCCGCACCGTGTGCAGCCAGCCGATCTCGACCCCGGTGAACCCGCCCACCTCGATGACGAAGTTGTTCAGCAGCGCCGACCAGGTGTTGAAGGCCAGCGGCATCGCCGCCGCCACCAGGCACAGCAGGAACACCGGCCTGCGGTGGAACGGCAGCCGGTTCGCCTCGGCCAGGGAAAGGGTTCGCAGCGTCATGTCCGCTGCTTAGCGCCGTCCTCGCGGCAGGGCCAGCCGGTTCCGGCGCGGTGCGCGCCGGGGCGCCGGGCGGCAACCTGCCGCCCCTGCGCGGATCTCGCGCTGTCGGCGGAATGAAAGCGCGGGGCGGCCGTTTACATCCTGCCGGACCGAACGGGATGCTCCGGCCCCTGCTCACCCCGCGTCCCGACAGGAGTTTGCGATGACCACCCTGACCCTCAAGGGCAACCAGATCGGCGAAGCCCTGCAATTCGACGGCAACGGCACCCTGACGACGATCGAGATCGGACGCGTCTGGTTCGCCGCCACCGACACGGTCAAGATCACCTTCATCCCCGGGGCCTTCGACCCGGTGACCGGCCAGCTTGTCGCCGGTGCCGGATCGGTGACCGGGCTGACCGTCACCACCGCGACCGGCCAGGTGACGAACTTCGGCGCCTCGGTCGCCAATCCGCTGGACGTCGACCCCGACCAGTCCAAGAACGGCGGCGACTTCTTCTACATCTCGGAAAGCCCGCAGCCCGGCGTCGGCGGCGCCTATGCCGGCCTGCAGCTGGAAAAGATCGTGGTGATCGACGGCGCGCTGATCGCGGGCACCTCCCCCATCCTGTCGAACCTCGGCGGCTATGTCCCGCCGGGCGGCACCGTCACCCCGCCCGCCCCGCAACTGACCGGCACCAACGGCAACGACGTGCTGACCGGCACCGCCGCTGCCGACACGATGAACGGGCTGAACGGCAACGATGCGATCACCGCGCTTCGCGGCAACGATACCGTCGACGGCGGCCGGGGCAATGACATCATCGACGGCGGGGCCGGGGCCGACTGGCTCTATGGCGACCGGGGCAACGATCTGCTCTGGGGGGGCGCCGGGAATGACCGGCTGTTCGGCGGCGACGGCGGCGACGTGCTGGACGGCGGCGAGGGCAAGGACCAGATGACGGGCGGCATCGGCGGCGACGTGTTCGTCTTCGGCGCGGGCGACCGCGTGCTCGACTTCAGCCGTGTCGAGGGCGACCAGGTCCATTTCCACGCGGCGCTCGGCCTGTCGGAAGCCGACCTGATCATCAGCCAGACGGCGCAGGGCACCGTCATCGGCGCCCAGGGTGTCGCGGGCACGCTGCTGCTGGCAGGCTACTTCGGCGGCTTCGACACCGGCAACGACTTCAAGTTCGACTACGTCCCGAACTTCGATTTCGTCTGATCGCATCGCCCGCCCCCCCCGTGGGCAGGCGGGCGGCGGCAGGGCGGCGGGCTGTGGGGGCGCCGCCGTCCTGTTTGCATCGCCGGAACGGCAAGGCTAGGCTTGGCCGCCGACAGGAGCCGCCATGCATCCCCCCGCGTTGCACCGCCACGCCCTTTCCCGGATGCCCGCCGTTCAGGCGCGCGTCCTGCCGGGCACGCAACGCTGGAACGTCGCCGATCCGTTGCCCGGCTCGGGCTGTCTCGGGATCGAACTCGGGGTTGCCGCAGGCTCGTTCTCGGCGCGCATGGTGGCATCGGGCCGGTTCCGCCGCTTCTTCGGCGTCGATGCCTATGCCGACGGCCACGGCGTCGCCGAATACCGCAACGCCCTGACCACCGTCGGGCTGATGGCCGATTACACGCTGCTGCGCATGACCTTCGATCAGGCGCTGCCCCTGTTCCCCGAGGCGCATTTCGATTTCGTCTACTGCGACGGCTACGCCCATACCGGCGAAGAGGGCGGCCGCACCCTGTGCGACTGGTATTCCCGGCTGAAGCCCGGCGGCGTCATGGCGGGCGACGACTACGACGCCCAGTCCTGGCCGCTGGTGGTCTGGGCGGTCAACGACCTCGCCTCTCAGGTGGGGGCCGACCTGATGGTCACCGACCTGGTCTCCGACGCGGCCTACAACCGCTACCGGTCCTGGTTCTTCGTCAAGCCGCCGGGCGATCTGCGCCCCGTCCCCTCGGCCGAGCTTCTGCCCATCGCGGATGCCGAAAAGGCCCGGATCGCCGAAAAGCGCCGCCTGAAACGGCTGGCGCGCAAGGCGGCGGCCCGCTGATCCGCCATCAGCGGACCTCCTCCCCCGCGCAGGATCGGCACTGCCGTCGCCCCGGCCCCGCCAGCACGCCGCGCGACCCGGCCGCGCGGCTGTCGCGGCAGGGACCGCGCGTTGCGTTAAGCCGCACCATCGCGCGCGGCCTGTCGGGACGGATGCCATACGCGGAACCGACGCGGGCGGGACGGGGGCCATACGCCCGCATCCCGTTGAGTCTCCGGGTTAACCCGGCTCCCCGCGGCCGATTCGGCCTACATGAAGCTTTGCGGGTCGATGTCGATCGCCAGGCGCACCGAGCCCGGCAACCGCACCTGCGCCGCCCAGTCCGCCAGTGCCCCCTGCAACGGGGCCGCCTTGTCGGCCTTGACCAGCAACCGCACCCGGTGCCGCCCCCGGATTCGCGCCACCGGCGCAGGCGCAGGCCCGAAGACCTGCGCGCCCACCGCCCGCAGCGGCTCGTCCCGCCGCGCAAGTTCCGACGCAATATCAAAGACCTGCGCAACATCCGGACCAGACAGGATGATCCCTGCCATGCGCCCGTAGGGCGGCGCCCCCACCGCCCGCCGCTCGGCCGCCTCGGCCCGCCAGAACGCCTCTTCATCGCCACCCAGGATCGCCCGGATCACCGGATGCTCGGGCTGGTGGGTCTGCAGCAGCGCCTCGCCCGGCCTCTCGGCCCGCCCCGCGCGACCCGCCACCTGCCGCATCAACTGGAACGTCCGCTCGGCCGCCCGCAGGTCGGACCCCTGCAAACCCAGGTCGGCATCAATCACACCGA
This sequence comes from Paracoccaceae bacterium, assembly GCA_019454225.1. Lineage (NCBI taxonomy): Bacteria > Pseudomonadati > Pseudomonadota > Alphaproteobacteria > Rhodobacterales > Paracoccaceae > Paracoccaceae bacterium. The sequence continues at coordinate 3,857,909 of CP075370.1, forward strand.
CAAGGGTAAGTAGCGGAAAGTTATGGCCTTTTGCAACGATCTGCGTGCCGATCACGATGTCGGCACCGCCCGCCGCGATGGTCTCGATCTGCGCCTTCAGGTCCCGCACCGTGCCGAACAGATCGCTCGACAGCACCGCCACCCGCGCCCCCGGAAACCGCGCCGCCACCTCCTCCGCCAACCGCTCCACTCCCGGCCCGACCGCCGCCATCCGCCCCTCGGCGCCGCAGGAAGGGCAGGCATGAGGCACAGGTTTTGTGGCGCCGCACTGGTGGCACACCAATCGCTTGAGAAACCGGTGTTCGACCATCCGCGCGTCGCAGGCGTCGCACCCCACCTGCGCCCCGCAGGCCCGGCACAACGTGACCGGCGCGTATCCCCGCCGGTTCAGGAACAGCATCGCCTGTTCCCCCCGCGCCACCACCGCCGCGACCCGGGCCGCCAGCGTGTCGCTGATCCAGCGATCGGCGGGCAGCCTTTCCGCCCGCATGTCAATGGCTTGCATCCCCGGCATCACCGCAGCGCCGAACCGCGCCGACAGGTCGATCCGGCCATACTTGCCCGCCTCGACATTTGCCCAGGTTTCAAGGCTGGGGGTGGCCGAGGCCAGCACCACCGGGCACCCCGCCATCGCCCCCCGCAGCACCGCCATGTCGCGGGCATTGTACAGCACGCCCTCCTCCTGCTTGTAGGACGTGTCGTGCTCCTCATCCACCACGATCAGCCCAAGCCTCTGGAATGGCAGGAAAAGCGCCGACCGCGCACCCGTCACCAGCGACGCCTCGCCCTCTGCCGCCATGCGCCACAGCCGCCGCCGCTCGGTTGCTGTGACGCCCGAATGCCATTCGGCGGGCCGGGCCCCGAACCGCGCCTCGACCCGGGTCAGGAACTCGCCGGTCAGCGCGATCTCGGGCAGGAGGACAAGCGCCTGACGCCCTGCCCTGAGGCATTCCGCCACCGCCTCCAGATAGACCTCGGTCTTGCCCGAGCCCGTCACGCCCTTCAGCAGCGTGCAGGAGTACCCGCCCCGCGCCACCTCGGCCACCAGCATGTCGCCCGCCGCCACCTGGTCGCCCGTCAGCCGTGCCGGACGGTGCGGGTCCAGCGGGGGATAGGGCATGTCCTTTGGCGCCTCTTCCTCGGCGACCACGCCCATGGCCACCAACCCCTTGACAACGCTGGCACCGCAGGCCGCGGCGGCCGTCAGTTCGGCCAGCGTCACCACCCCCCCCTGCCAGGATCGCAGCGCCTCGATCACCCGGTGGCGGGCAGGTGTCAGGCTGTTCGGAACCGGCCCCGCCAGCCGATAGACGCGCCGCACGGCGGGCGGGTCGGCCAGGCCCGGGGCGCGGGTGGCAAGGCGCAGCATCGCCGGCAGCGGCGTCAGGGTGTAGGCCCCCGCGCGGGACAGGAACTCCCGCATCTCGGCACGCATCGGCGGCACGTCGAGCACGCGGTTGACCGCGCGCAGCCTCGTCGGATCGAACTGCCCCTCGCCCGCCCTCCAGACCACGCCCAGCACCCGGCGCGGGCCCAGCGGCACCTCGACAAGGTCGCCGGTGCCGCAACCGCCCTCGGGCGCACGATAGTCCAGAACGCGGCCCAGCGGTTCGGTGGTCAGCACGCCGACCGTCTCGCCCGCATCGAACACCCGATCCGCCATGTCTGCCTTCCGCATGCCCGGCCTTTGGGGTAAACCCGCCGCGTCGGCCTCACAACCCCGAAGGACAAGCCATGAAATTCTTCGTCGATACCGCGGATGTCGCGGCGATTTCGGAACTGAACGACCTCGGCATGGTCGATGGGGTGACGACCAATCCCTCGCTGATCCTGAAGTCCGGGCGCGACATCCTCGAGGTCACCCGCGAAATCTGCGGCATCGTCTCGGGCCCGGTATCGGCCGAGGTGGTCGCGACCAAGGCTGACGAGATGATCGCCGAGGGCCGGAAGCTGGCCGCGATCGCGCCCAACATCACGGTCAAGGTGCCGCTGACCTGGGACGGGCTGAAGACCTGCAAGACCCTGACCGGCGAAGGCTTCATGGTGAACGTCACGCTGTGCTTCAGCGTCAACCAGGCCCTGATCGCCGCCAAGGCCGGGGCCACCTTCATCAGCCCCTTCATCGGGCGGCTGGACGACATCAACCTCGACGGGCTGGACCTGATCCGCGACATCCGCGAGGTCTACGACAATTACGACTTCTCGACGCAGATCCTGGCGGCCTCGATCCGCACGCCCAACCACGTGACGCAATGCGCGCTGATCGGTGCCGACGTCATCACCGCCCCCCCCGCCGTCATCAAGGCCCTGGCCAGCCACCCGCTGACCGACCGCGGTCTCGAACAATTCCTGGCCGACTGGGCAAAAACGGGGCAGAAAATCCTTTAGACATGGTGTAACCTGCCCGGCAAATCAGAAGAACGGGCAGCAACAGCATGATTTCACAGGACCTGCGGGACCGCCTGATCGCGGCGCCCGAGACCATTCTGGACGACCGCGAGGTGATGAGCGCGCTGATCGGCGCGAATGAGCGGGCCATGGGATCGAACATCGTCGATCTGCGCGGCATCGCCATGGAACGGCTGGAGGCGCGGCTCGACCGTCTGGAAGACACGCATCGCAACGTCATTGCCGCCGCCTATGACAATCTTGCGGGGACCAACCAGGTGCATCGGGCGCTGCTGCAGATGCTGGACCCGCTGAGCTTCGAGGATTTCCTGAAGGGTCTGGGCGGCGAGGTGGCGCAGACCCTGCGGGTCGACTGCATCCGGCTGGTACTGGAAACGGCGCAGGGCGCGGCAGACCCGGTGCTGCGGCGGCTGGGCGATGTGCTGATCGTGGCGGAACCGGGCTTTGTGGCCAGCTACATGGCGGGCGGGCGCAACGTGTCGCTGCGCCCTGTCACGCTGCGGCAGGTCATACCCGGCTCGGATGCGATCTACGGCGACAAGGCGACGTGGATACGGTCAGAGGCGCTGATGCGGCTGGATTTCGGTGCGGGGCGGCTGCCCGGGATGCTGGCCATGGGCGCCGAGGACCCGCATCAGTTCCGCCCGGCCCAGGGCACCGACCTGCTGGCCTTCTTTGCTGGCGTGTTCGAACGCACGATGCGGCGCTGGCTGTCGTGACCCTGGCGATCTCGCCCGCTGCACGGAACGCCCTGTCTGTCTGGCTGGATCACCTGCGCGCGATGGATGGCGCCGCAGCGAACACCGTCGCGGCCTATGCGCGCGATGTGACGCGGTGGCTTGCGTTTCTGGCAGAACACCGGGGCGGTACCGAGGGGTTGTCGGCCCTTGCCGCGGTGCCGCAGACCGACCTGCGGGCCTTTGCAGCCCATGAGCGTGCGCGCGGCCTGTCGGCCCGGTCGATGGCGCGGGTGCTGTCGGCGGTGAAGGGCTTTACCGGCTGGCTGGCCGACCGCGAGGGCGTCGACGCCACGGCGACCCTGTCGGCCCGGGCCCCCCGCTATCGCCGCAAACTGCCCCGCCCGCTGTCGGAGGACGCGGCGCGCGCGGTGCTGGACACGGTGGGCGACGATGCGCGCGAACCCTGGATCGCGGCGCGCGACCGGGCGGTGGTGACGCTGCTCTACGGCTGCGGCCTGCGGATCTCCGAGGCGCTCGGGCTGACCGGCGCGGCGCAGCCGCTGCCGACGGTGCTGCGCATTTCGGGCAAGGGCGGCAAGGAACGGCTGGTGCCGGTTCTGCCGGTGGCCCGGACCGCGGTCGAGGACTATGTGCGGCTCTGCCCGTTCGAGATCACGCGCGACGGGCCGCTGTTCCGGGGCGCGCGCGGCGGGGCCCTGAACCCCGCGATCGTGCAGGCCGCGATGGCGCGCACCCGGGCGCGGCTGGGCCTGCCCGCGACCGCCACGCCACACGCCCTGCGCCATTCCTTCGCGACCCATCTTCTGGTTGCGGGCGGGGACCTGCGCGCGATACAGGAACTGCTCGGCCATGCGTCGCTGTCCACCACGCAAGGCTACACGGCCGTTGACACCGCGCGGCTGATGGAGGTTTACGCCCGCGCCCACCCTCGCGCATGAAAGGCCCATCATGTCGTTGAAGATGAAGGCTTTGTCCGTTCACCTCCTGACCGCCACAGGCGCGGTCCTGTCGATGCTGGCCATGCTGGCCGCTGTCGAGGAACGGTGGAGCCTGATGTTCCTGTGGCTGGTTCTGGCGCTTGTGGTCGATGGCGTGGACGGCCCGCTGGCTCGCCGCTACGACGTCAAGGAAAACTGGCCCACCTATGACGGCGTGCTGATGGACCTGATCGTGGACTACCTGACCTATGTGTTCATTCCGGCCTACGCGCTGTTCAAGTCGGGGCTTCTGACGGGGTGGACGGGCTGGATCGCGATCATAGTCATCGTCTATGGATCGGTGATCTATTTCGCGGATACCCGTATGAAGACAAAGGATAATTCCTTTGCCGGCTTTCCCGCCTGCTGGAACATGGTGGTGCTGGTGCTGTTCGCACTGCGACCGGGCGAGTGGACGACGCTGTTCATCGTGGTCGCGCTGACGGTGGCGATGTTCCTGAACCTGAAGTTCGTGCATCCCGTGCGCACCGACCGCTGGCGCGAGATCACTCTGCCGGTGGCCTTTGCCTGGGTGGCCTTTGCCGGATGGGCGGCCTGGGTCGATTTCGACGAGGGGTCATGGGCCCACTGGGGTCTGATCCTGACAACGCTCTACCTGGCCCTTGCCGGCATCGCGCAGCAGATCCTGCCACCGCGCCCGCGCTAGGCGCACAGGCCCCCCTCCCGGCACCGCAGGGCCGGAACGGGGGCCGGACCAACCGGTCTAGCCCAGTGCCGCGTCGCAGCGGGCACAGGTGGCGGGGTGCCGGTGGTGACCGACGTCGGGCAGGATCTGCCAGCAGCGCTCGCATTTCTGGCCCTCGGCCGGGGCAAAGACCACGGCAATACCCGGCACCTCGGCCAGGTGGAAGGCATCTTCGGCGGCGGCGGCATCGGTCAGCGTCATCCCGCTGGTGATGCAGATTTCGGCGAAATCCACAGCCCTCAGCGCCGCAAGCAGGCCCTGATCCTGCACATGCACAACGGGGGCGGCCTCAAGGCTGGCGCCGATGACCTTGGCGGTGCGCTGCACCTCAAGCGCCGCCGTGACGACGCGGCGGGCCTGGCGGATACGCTGCCAGCGTTCGGCAAGCGCATCGTCGCGCCAGTCCACCGGCGTCTCGGGGAAGTCGCGCAGATGGATGCTGTCGTCATCCGACGGGAACCGCGACAGCCAGACCTCCTCGGCGGTGAACACCAGGATCGGGGCGAGCCAGCCGGTCAGGCGGTGGAACAGCAGGTCCAGGATCGTCCGGCAGGCCCGGCGGCGCAACGACGACGGCGCATCGCAGTACAGGGCATCCTTGCGGATGTCGAAGTAGATCGACGACAGATCCGTGGTCGCAAAGGCAAAGAGCCGCTGGAACACGCCCTGGAAGTCATAGGCCGCGTAGCCGCTGCGCACCTCGGCATCCAGTTCGGCCAGCCGGTGCAGGACCCAGCGTTCCAGTTCCGGCATCTCGGCGGGCGCCACACGCTCGGTCTCGTCGAAATCCTTCAGGTTGCCCAGCATGAAGCGCAGCGTGTTGCGCAACCGGCGATAGCTGTCGGCCACGCCCTTCAGGATTTCCTTGCCGATCCGCAGATCCTGCGTGTAGTCGGACTGTGCCACCCAGAGGCGCAGGATGTCGGCGCCGTATTCGTCGATCACCGCCTGCGGCGCCACGGTGTTGCCGAGCGACTTGGACATCTTCATGCCCTTCTCGTCCAGCGTGAACCCGTGGGTCAGGACGCCCCGGTATGGCGCGCGCCCCTTGGTGCCGCAGGCCTGCAACAGGCTGGAATGGAACCATCCGCGATGCTGGTCGGTGCCTTCAAGGTAAAGGTCGGCGATGCCGTCCGCCGCGCCGTCCGCCCGGTCGCGCAGCACGAAGGCATGGGTCGAGCCGGAGTCGAACCACACGTCTAGGATGTCGAAGACCTGTTCATAGGCTGCGCTATCCACAAGGCCATCAAGGACGCGTTCCTTGAATCCCTGCACATACCAGACATCGGCGCCCTCGGCCTCGAAGGCCGCGACGATCCGGGCATTCACCCGTTCGTCGCGCAGCAGGAACTCGGGATCGGTCGGCCGTGCGCCCTTCCTGACAAAGCAGGTCAGCGGCACGCCCCAGGCCCGCTGGCGCGACAGCACCCAGTCGGGCCGCGCCTCGATCATCGAATGCAGGCGGTTGCGGCCCGTCTGCGGGGTCCATGTGACAAGCTCGTTGATCGAGGCCAGGGCCCGGCTGCGGATCGTGTCGCCATGCGCACCCATGCCGTCATCCAGCTTGCGGTCGATGGCGACAAACCACTGTGGCGTGTTGCGATAGATCACCGGCGCCTTCGACCGCCAGGAATGCGGGTAGGAATGGCGCAGCTTGGCCTTGGCGAAAAGCGCCCCCGCCCCGTGCAGCGCCCTGATGACGCTGACGTTGGCGGGGCCTTCCTTGCCCTCGGGCGTGATGATGTGCTGCCCGCCGAAGATCGGCACGTCGGCCCGATAGCTGCCGTCGGGCTCGACGTTGTAGGTCATCGGCAGGCCGAACTTCTGGCCGAGGATGTAGTCGTCATCGCCATGGCTGGGCGCGGTATGCACGAACCCGGTGCCCGCGTCGTCGGTGACATGCTCGCCGGGCAGCATGGGCACGTCATAGTCCCATTCGCCGTTGCCGCCCTCGATCCCGCGGAAGGGGTGGGCAAGGGTCAGGGCCCCCAACTCATCGGCAGTCACATCCCGCAGCCGACGATACATCGTGCCGTCCAGCTTGGCCGCGGCCATCACCTGCGCGGCCAGATTGTCGGCCATCAGATAGGTCGAGCCGATGGTGGCGTTGCTTTCCGCAGGGCGCCCCGTGACCTCATAGAGACCATAGGAAATGGACGGGTTGAACGCGACCGCCCGGTTCTGCGGGATGGTCCAGGGGGTGGTGGTCCAGATCAGGACGCGGGCGGATCGCAACGCCTGATGCCGCAGCAATTGCTCATGGGATTCAGGGTTTGTGCCCCCAATCCCAAGGTAGCTCGTGCTGGCCACCCGGAACGGCACCCAGACCTGATGGCTGGTATGCTCGTGATACTCCACCTCCGCCTCGGCCAGCGCGGTCTTTTCCACCGGCGACCACATCACCGGCTTCGACCCCTGATAGAGCGACCCGTTCATCAGGAACTGCATGAACTCGGCCGCGATCACCGCCTCGGCGTGGTAGTCCATTGTCAGATAGGGGCGATCCCAGGCGCCGGTCACGCCCAGGCGCTTGAATTCCGCCCGCTGCACGTCGATCCAGCCTTCGGCGAACTTGCGGCATTCCTGGCGGAACGCGACCGTGTCCACGTCGTCCTTGTTCAGGCCCTTGGCGCGATACTGCTCCTCGATCTTCCATTCGATCGGCAGGCCGTGGCAGTCCCAGCCCGGCACATAGCGGCTGTCGCGGCCCATCATCTGCTGCGACCGGACCACCATGTCCTTCAGCACCTTGTTCAGCGCGTGCCCGATGTGCAGATGCCCGTTGGCATAGGGGGGGCCGTCGTGCAGGACAAAGGGCGCGCGACCGGCCGCCCGCTCGCGCAGGCGGTCATAGACCCCGATCCGCGCCCAGCGGTCCAGCCAGCCGGGTTCGCGCTGCGGCAGGCCCGCGCGCATCGGAAACTCGGTTTCGGGCAGGAAGACGGTATCGCGGTAATCGGGCGCGGTCGTGGTATCGGCGCACATGGGGGCGGTCCTTCGGGAAAGCGGGACGGGAACGGCAGGAACCCCGGCGCCCGTGTCAGGGCGCCGGGCGGCTAATTCGTTTATCGCACCCGGTTCGCATCGGCGGCGTTATAGGCGCGCGGCCCTGCGCCGTAAAGGCCGGGCGGTCAGGTCGCAAAGGGATCGGTTTCATAGGCCACATGGGTCAGGCACAGGCCCTGCGGCGGCGCCACCGGCCCGCAGGCCGCGCGGTCGCGGGCGGCGATCGCATCGGCCATCCGGCGCGGCGCCCATGCCCCTGCCCCCACCCGTTCAAGCGTGCCCACCATCGAGCGCACCTGGCTGTGCAGGAAGGATCGCGCGCGGAAGGTCAGGCGGATCTCCTGCCCGCCCGGCAGCGGCAGCGCCTCGACCCCGGCCGCGTCCAGCGTCTTGACCGGGCTTTGCGCCTGGCACAGCGCGGCGCGGAAGGTGGTGAAGTCGTGCCTGCCGATCAGATGCGCCGCGCCGGCCCGCATCGCCCCGGCGTCGAGCGGCGGCGCGACGTGCCAGGCCGTGCCGCGGTCCAGCACCGGCGGGGCGCGGCGGTTGACGATGCGGTACAGGTACTGCCGTTCCCGGGCCGAGAACCGGGCGTGGAAATCTGCCCCGACCTGCGCGCAGGCGGTCACCGCCACGGGCAGGGGCCGCAGATGGGCATTCACCGCCTGCAGCAGGCGAAAGACGTCCCAGTCGCGCGACAGGTCGGCATGGGCCACCTGCCCGGTCGCATGCACCCCGGCGTCGGTCCGCCCGGCACCCTGCACCACCGGCGCGGCCGGATCGAGCCGGGCAAGCGCCGCCTCGACCGCGCCCTGCACCGAGGCGTGGCCTTCCGACTGGCGCTGCCAGCCGTGGAAGGGCGTTCCGTCATATTCGATGCGAAAGGCATAGCGCGGCATGATCCGCGCCCTAGCCTGCCGTGTCGTCCCGCGCAACCGCCCCTTTCGCCGGAAGACGGGGGTTCCTATTGTCTGGGGATCGACAAGGCAGGAGTGGCCGCGTGGCGGGACTGGTGGGCGGGATCGTACGCGGCGCGGGCGACGTCGTGCAGGGGCTTTCGGAGTCCCTGTTCGAGGAGCCGCGCATCCGCCTTGGCGTGACGGGCCTCGCCCGTGCGGGCAAGACCGTGTTCATCACCTCGCTGGTCGCCAACCTGATGGACCGCGCCCGGATGGTTCAGTTCTCGGCTGCGGACCAGATCGAGACAGCCTTTCTGCAACCGCAGCCGCATGTCACGCTGCCGCGCTTCGAGTATGAGGCGCATCTGGCCGCGCTGACCGGTCCGGCGCCACGCTGGCCCGCATCGACGCGGCAGATCTCGGAACTGCGCCTGTCGCTGCGGCTGCGGCCGCAGGGTTTGTTCGGGGGGCTTCGTGGGCCACGGACGCTGCACCTCGACATCATCGACTATCCCGGCGAATGGCTGCTGGACGTGGCGCTGCTCGATCTCGACTATGCGGCCTGGTGCGACCGCACCCTTGCCAGGATCGAGGGCCGGGCCGAGGCGGCCGCATTCCTGGCACAGGCCCGCGCGGCCGACGGCAGCCTGCCCTTCGACGAGGAAACGGCGCGGCAGCTGGCGGCGGCCTGGACGGACCATCTGTCGGCGGCGCGGGATGCCGGCTGGTCTGACTGCACGCCGGGCCGGTTCCTGCTGCCGGGGGATCTGGCGGGGTCGCCGGTGCTGACCTTCGCGCCGCTGCCGCCGCCCTCGTCTACTCCGCGCGGTTCCCTGTGGCGCGAGATGTCGCGCCGGTTCGTGGCCTACCGTGACCGCGTGGTGGCCCCCTTCTTCCGCGACCACTTTGCGCGGATCGACCGGCAGGTGGTGCTGATGGACGTTCTGGGAGCAATCCATGCGGGGCCACGGGCGCTTGAGGACCAGCGGCGCACCATGGCGGAAATCCTGTCGGCCTTCCGGCCCGGCACCACCGGCATGCTGCTGCGCCTGCTGGGGGCAAAGCGGGTCGAGCGCATCCTGTTCGCGGCGACCAAGGCCGACCATCTGCACCACACCGAACACCCCCGCATGACGGCGATCATCGAGGCCATGCTGCGCGAGGCGCGCGACCGCGCGGCCTTTGCAGGCGCCCGGACCATGGCGCTTTCGCTGGCCAGCCTGCGTGCGACCACCGAGGAGATGCGTGATCATGGCGGCGTGGCCCTGCCCTGCGTGCGCGGCACCCTGGAGGGAACCGGTCGGCAGGCCGCGCTGTTCCCCGGCCACCTTCCCGAGGATCCGGGCCGCCTGCTGTCGCCCGCCCGCGAGGGGGCCGAGCGTTGGCTGGATGGCGACTGGCGGCTGATGACCTTTGCCCCGGCCGCGCTGTCGCTGAAGCCGGGCGAGGGGCCGCCGCATATCCGGCTGGACCGCGCGGCGGATTTCCTGCTGTCCGACCGGCTGGCCTGAGCCGATTGCGCGGCGCGCACCGGTGGTGCTAGCCTGCGTCGATGGATGTGATCATCGACATCGCCGCGCCGACACCCGCCCGATACGACGTCGCCGGAACCACCGCCGCCGCGTTGCGTCGCGCGCTGTCGCGTCATGGCGAATGGGGGCAGTTCAGCGGCAGGCTGACCGTGACGCCGCAGGGTCGGCCGACGGTCAGCCGTGTCCGGGTGGCCTGCAGGCCGGTGGTGACCATGCCGAACTGGACCAACCGCGCCGACGCGCCGCGCGACCTTCAGGCGAAATGGGACCGGATGTATGCCGCACTCGAACGCCATGAGCGGGGGCATGAGGATATCCTGCGGCGCATCGCCAACGAGTTCCGCGACGACGTGCAGGCGATGGACCCCGCGCCCGACCGCAACCGCCTGCGCCGCCTCGGCCGCGAACTGCTGCGCGAACACCGGGCACGTCAGGTCAGCTATGACCGCGCGACCAGCCACGGACAGCGCGATGGCGTCGAGCTGCCCGACTGACAGCCCAAGGCTTGACCGCGGGGCGGGGAATGCGCACCTCTCCCCGAGGCGCTGCCGCGCCGGAGCCTGCCATGTCCGCCCCGCCATCGCCGCCGCGCCCCGTGCTGATCGAGCTTGACGCTCCCGGCCCTTCGCCCGCCGACGCACCGCCTGTCGAGGGACCCATGCCGCTGCCGGGTGCCATGCGCGGGGCGGCCGCCGTGGCAGCGGCGCGGCCATCCCGGTTCGGGCGGCTGGCGATCTGGGTGCTGGGCGCCTTTGGCAGTTTCGTGATCTCGGTCGCGCTGTGGGATTTCGTGACAGCGCTTCTGGCGCGCAACAGCCTGCTGGGCTCGGTGGCGATGCTGCTGACCGGCGCGGCGGTTCTGGTTGTGCTGGTCTTCGCGCTGCGCGAGGCGATGGCCTATGCACGCCTTGCGCGGATCGACGACCTTCACAGGCGGATCGTTGCCGCGCGAACCGCGCCGCTGGCCGAGGCGCGACGTGCCGCGGCGGCGGTCGAGGCGCTCTATGCGGGGCGCGAGGACATGCGATGGGCTCTGGACCGCCTGCGCAGCCGCCGGGACGAGGTGCTGGATGCCGACGCGGTGATCGCCCTGACCGAGGCGGAACTGATGGCGGCGCTTGACCTTGCCGCCCGGGCCGAGATCGAGGGGGCGGCGCGCCAGGTGGCCCTGGCCACCGCGCTTGTGCCGCTGGCGCTTGCCGATGTGGCGGTCGCGCTGTGGGCCAACCTGCGGATGGTGCGGCGGCTGGCCGCGATCTATGGCGGGCGGGCGGGCACGCTGGGCAGCTGGCGCCTGATGCGGCGCGTGTTCACGCATCTGGCGGCAACCGGCGCCCTGGCGCTGACGGACGACCTGATCGGATCGGTCGCGGGCGGCGGCGTGCTGTCCAAGCTGTCGCGGCGGTTCGGAGAAGGGCTGGTGAACGGGGCTCTGACCGCGCGCGTCGGCGTGGCCGCGATGGAGGTGTGCCGCCCGATGCCCTTTGCCGCGCTGCCGAGGCCGAAGGTGTCGAACCTGGTCGGCCGGGCGCTGAGCGGGCTGATCCCCTCATCGGATCGGGGCGACTGACCGGCCGCACGGGCCGCCGGGGATCAGTTGAGATCCTTCAGCAGCCGCCCATGACGGCGCACTTCGGCCAGCACCTCGCCGAACGTGTCGAGCCGGCGCCCCGCCAGCATCGGCAGAAGCTTCAGGAAGGCATCGGCCGTTGCCACGGTGTCGCCGATGGCGGTGTGCCGCGCCTCTTCGGGGATCGTGATGCCCAGACGGTGGGTAAGGGCGTCAAGGCTGTGGGTCTCGGCCTGGCCGAACACCACCGCCGACAGCAGCACGGTGTCGAGGATCGGGTGATCGAAGGTGACGCCCATTGCGCGCTCGTGCCGCTTCAGGAACTGCATGTCGAACGGGGCATTGTGGGCAATCAGCACCGCACCCTCGGCAAAGCGGTGAAACGCCCGGCCCACCTCCTCGATCCCCGGGGCCTCGGCCACCATGGCCTCGGTGATCCCGTGAACATCGGTCGAGGCGCGCGGGATCGGGCGGCGGGGGTTCACCAGGGTATCGAAGACCTCGCCATCCAGGCGCCGCCCGTTGACGATGCGCACGGCGGCGATCTGCACGATCTCGTCGCCCTGATCGGGCAGCAGCCCGGTCGTTTCGGTATCGAACACCACATAGGTCAGATCGGACAGCCGGCTGTCGACAACGGCGGCGTTGCGGGCCTTCGACAGCAGGTCGAAATCATAGACCACCGCGCGGGCAATGGGCGCGGGGCGGCGCACGGCACGGCGCGCGGTGCGGATCGGCAGGCACAGCGCCTGCCGCCCCTGCCCGGCCGGTTCGGGCCAGCATTCGGTGGCATGGGTGGACAGCACGGTGCGCCCCGTGACCTCTGGCACCGAGGGGTCGAGCGGATCGGCCAGCCAGCGGTCCAGATCGGATACCGCCAGCGGCGCGCCCGCCCAGGTCAGCCGCAGGTCCGCATCGGCATCGTCCTCGACGACCTCGAAGGCGACCGCCTCGACATCGCCGCGCGCAGCCAGCCCGCGCAGCGCCCGGTCGAACAGGGCGATCACCTCGAACCCGTTGCATCGCAGGATCAGCGGATCGGCGCGCGTGGTCAGTGTGACACCCCGGGCGGTCGCCCGCGCGGCCAGCCCGTCCGCAAGGTCCGATGCGCGGGTCAGCGCAAGTGGCCAGCCCTCCGACCGGCCCTCGTCATGCCGCGCACCCAGTTCGGTGATCGCCTGCGTCAGTGCCGCCGCCTCCTGGCGCAGCGCAGCATCAAGGCGGGCTGGCGTGGCCTCGCCCGGGGGCAGCACCTCCAGCACCGTCCGGAGGTTGGCGGCAGGGCGGCGCACGCGGTCGAACAGTTCGGCGATCAGCGCCTCGCGCCGCGCATGGGCGCCCAGATCGGCCGTCACGTCGCGCAGTGTCAGCACATATCCCGGGCGGGCGTCACCCCCGGCGGCAAGCAGCCGCATCCGCGCGGCCAGCACCCGCGCCCCGGCAACCGTCGTGCACAGCAGGTCGGATGCCGCATCGGGTTCGCCGCCCTCGATCAGTCGGTCATGGGCGTGGCGCACGGGACCTTCGTGCAGGAAATCGAACAGGCGCCGGTCAAGACCGGGCGCGGCGCCACCCGCCCCCATCAGGTCGACGGCCGTGCCGTTGTAGAACACAAGCTGATGGTCCGCGGAACACAGCAGAACCCCGACCGGCACGTCCGACAGAAGCGTTTCCAGTCGCGACTTTTCGGCCGCCAGCCTGGTCGTCTCGCGCGCGACCGCCTCGGCGAGCGCATTGCGCGTCTCGGTCAGGGTCAGCGCGGCGGCCGAGGCCGCAGGGGCCAGATCACCCAGATAGCGCGCCGGCGCCGCGTCGAGGTCCGCCGCCACATCGGCATGCGCCCGCGCGCGCAGCGATCCTGCGAGCGTCTCGATCGGCTTTGCGACGTTCGTGTCGAACAGGAACCAGACCCAGGCCACCAGGCCCAGCGTCACGAAGACCGCGATCACCCCGCCCTGCACGAAGGCGTTCAATGCCTCGGGCGTGCCGAGCCTGCGGAAGGCCAGCCACAGCCCGCCGGCAACCGCCGTGCCCGCCCCGAGCCCAAGCGCGGCGAAGAAAAGAAACACGCGGATGCGCAACGACAACCGTTCGAGGCCGATGGCCATGATGCCAGTCCCCCTTGCGACGCCCTCCTCGGCGCCGCGCCTGCGGCGGATCAGGCGTCCTGCCCCAGCAGGCGCCGCACTTCCTGCCGCAATTCCTTCAACTCGAAAGGCTTGGTGATGAACCCGTCAGCACCAAGCGCCATGCCCTTCTTGCGCTCGATGGCCGAGCCGCGCGCCGTCATCATGAGGATCTTCACATCCGAAAGGTCCGGGTCCAGCCGCACGCCCTGGCATATTTCGTAGCCGGAAACCTCGGGCAGCATCACGTCCAGAAGCACCAGGTCGGGATGTGTGTCGCGGATGCGCGCCATGGCTTCGCCGCCGTTCGCCACCCGGTCATGCTCATACCCCTCGCGCGTCATCAGGTAGTCGAGCGCGATGGCAATGTTGTCCTCGTCCTCGATCACCAGCACACGGTGCCGTCTTGCCGCCTCGGCCATCACGCTCCCCCCAGGCACGCCGCCATCTGCATCTTGTCGTCTCCCGCGACCGTCATCCACACGGCACCGGTCAGCGTGCCGTCGGGTGCAAGCACGGCACCTTCGGTCAAAGCAACCTGCCGCCCCGCGGCACAGTCGAACCCCATCGGCACCCGCTTGGTGCTGTTCCAGCGTTGCACGACCACGGCATCGGCGCGGCGGATCGCAGGGTTTTCGGCGCTTGTGACCATCGCCGTACGGTCAAGCGCCACGAAGCGCGTGGTCAGGGGGAACACATAGGTCCAGGGGCGCAGCGGGGAAGGATCGGCGGGCGCCAGCACGATCGGCGCCTCGGCCGGCAGGGCAGCAGAAACACGCGGGAACCACGAATATTCCGACCAGATCGAAAAGGCGATGATCCCCGCACCGATCGCGGCGGGGATCGTCCACTTCGGCATCCGCCCGCCGCTGAGCCACCGCACGGCCAGCACGATCCCTGCGATCCCGGCCCCGGCGGATACGGCCGCAAGAATGTCCATCAGCATGTCCGCGCCCTCAGGTCCGCGCGCCCCGGGCCTGACCCAGGGCGGATTGCATGGTGCGCACCACGACAAAGGCGTCGCGCAGGTGGCTGCGTTCGAAATCGCTCAGGTCGTGCGGGGCAAGGAAATTGTCGGGCCTGCGCCCCGAACGGACCAGACGCGCCTGGTTTTCCAGCCGGGTCTGCGCGATCAGGTCATAGGCCTCGATCAGGTCGCGGGCGCCGGTGACGGAAATGACCCCCGCTTCCTCGGCTGCGGTGATCCGGGCGCGGGTGTTCACCGCCGGAAACTGCCCGATCAACGCATAGACCCGCCCCAGATCGGTGACCGGAACGACACCGTTGTGCTTCATGTCGATCATGTTCTTGTGCTCGCCCGACCGGATCGTGGCAAAGCCGCGCAGCAGGCCCAGGGGTGGCGTGTGCTTCAGGCTGTTCGCAATCATGTGGGCCACGAAGATCGAGTTCTTCGCCGCCATCTCCAGCGTTTCGGCCTGCAGGTCGCGGAACAGGGAAGGCGCCCCCCCGATCGGCCGCAGGTCGAACATCACCGAGGCCAGCATCTGCGCCATCGGGTCGGGCTTGGCGACCCAGCCACGGAAATAGTCGCGCCACACCCGCGCCGGCTGGCACCAGCGGGGGTTGGTCGCCATCATGTCGCCCGGGCAATAGACATAGCCGCACAGGTTCAACCCGTCCGAAACGCGGCGTGCAAGGGCTTGGAACCACTCCATGTCGCCGGGCGTCGCGGAGTCGTCGATCACCATGCAGTTGTCCTGATCGGACACACCGGTCTGTTCCTGCCGCCCCTGCGAACCGCAGGCGAGCCAAAGCCAGGGTGCGGGCGCGGGCCCCAGTTCGGCCTCGGCAAGGGCGATCAGCCGGCGCGTCACGGTATCGGCGATGTCGGTGATCAGCCGCGTGACGACCTCATGCGCGTTGTTTCCACCCACCAGTTGCACCAGCAGTTTCGGAATGCGCGCGGTCACGGCGACCATATCCTCGACCGTCTCGGCGGTGGCCGCGTCACGCACCAGTTGCGCCGAACTGACGGCCTGGAACCGCGTCAGATCGGTCTGGGTGACCATCCCGACCAGCTGGCCGCCCTCGACCACCGGCAGATGCCCGATGCGGCGTTCCAGCATGATGTGCAGGATGTCCGAGCCGAGGGCGTCGGGGGCCAGATGCACCGGATCGGGTGTCATGATGCCGGATACGGGCGAACCCGCGTCGATGCCGCTGGCCACGACCTTGTTCGTCATGTCGCGGGTCGTCAGGATACCCACGAAGCGGTTCCCGTCGACGACGCCCAGCGACGACACATGCGCATCCCGCATCCGTTGTGCGGCAAGGCGGATCGGATCATGCGGCGAAACGGTGACGGGCTTGCGCGCCATCAGATCGCCGACCTTCATCGTCGTCAGGTCGGGGCTGCGCCCTTCATGGTTGCGGTGGCGGTTGAAAAGGCGCTCGAAGGCCGGGAAATCCGCGATGAGGCGCCGGAACTCGACGGTGGGCAGCAGCAGCAGCACGGCGTCCTCGGTGACCCGCGCCGTGGTCACCGCCAGCCCGTCGCGCATCAGGCCGCGTTCGCCGAAGGTGTTGCGGGGACCGAGCAGAGAGACGAGCGCACCCGAAGGGTCCAGCACCTCGACCGAGCCGCGCTTGACCAGATAGAGCCCCTTCAGCGGTTCGCCCGCGTGATAGACCTCTTCTCCGGCAGCATATTCCCTGCGGCTGAAGGAACCGGCGACCCGCGCCAGTTCGTCCTGCGGCAGGCTGTCGTAGGGATGCACGGTTTCCAGGAAACCGAGGATGGTCTGAAGCTGCGCGTCCATGTGGCTGGCATGCCTCGGGCCGGGGGTTGGGGTGCGCCCCCCGGGTGACTCCCGGGGGGCGCGGTCTTGTCAGTGCGCGACGGCCTTGCCGGCACCACGGGGAACCCGGATGGATTCCACCAGGTCCTGCACGTCCTGCGGCGGGGCCTTGGTCGCCATCGAGACGACATAGGCCACGACGAAGTTCAGGATCGCGCCGACGGTACCGATGGACAGCGGCGAGATGCCGAAGAAGTGGTTGGCGGCCGTGTTCGGATACCATGCGGTCCCGGGGATGAAGAAGAACCCGAGATACATGAAGATGTAGAACGAGGTGAACACGAGCCCGACGAGCATGCCGAGGATCGCCCCTTCCTTGGTGATGCGCTTCGAGAAGATGCCCATCATCAGCGCCGGGAAGATCGTCGCCGCAGCCAGACCGAAGGCCAGTGCCACCACCTGCGCGGCAAAGCCGGGCGGGTTGAGGCCAAGCCAGGTCGCCAGCACGATCGCGCCCGCCATCGAGACCCGGGCGGCCAGAAGTTCGCCCTTCTCGCTGATGTTGGGGTTGATCGAGCCCTTGATCAGGTCGTGCGACACGGCGGAGGAAATCGCCAGCAGCAGACCGGCCGCGGTGGACAGTGCCGCCGCAAGACCGCCGGCAGCAACCAGGGCGACGACCCAGCCCGGCAGACGCGCGATCTCAGGGTTCGCCAGAACCATGATGTCGTTGTCCACGCGGGTCACTTCGTTGCCGACCCAGCCGAGTTCGGCCACCGTCTTGCCGCCGTACTTCACTTCGGCGAACCGGGCGTCACGGGCAGCAACGGCCTCGACCATGGCGGTCTGCAGCCCCTGCAGGTTGGCATCGACCGCACCGTTGACGGTGACCGCCTCGGGGGTGGTCAGGTCGGCGGCTTCGGGCAGACCGGCGGCAGTGCGCGCGTCGGTCAGCGCCTTGGTCGCATTGGCCACCGCAGTGTTCACGGCGGCGATCGGAGCGTCATTGAAGTACTGGATCTTGCCGTCGCCGTTCCGGTCGCTGAACTGCAGCAGGCCGGTGTTCTTCCAGGTGTTGATCCAGCTCAGTTCCGGCTTGCTGTCGATGTCGGCGATCGACAGGGCCTCGCCGTCAAGCGCGTTGCCGGTGACAGCAGCGGGCCAGAAGGTCGTCGTCAGGTTCAGACGGGCCATCGCACCCACGGCCGGGGCCACGGTATAGAGCAGCGCGATGAACACCAGCGCCCAGCCGGCCGACGAACGGGCATCCGCCACCTTGGGAACGGTGAAGAAGCGGATGATCACGTGCGGCAGACCCGCCGTGCCGATCATCAGCGCCATCGTGAACAGCACCATGTTCAGCACGCTGCTGGTGTCGGCGGTATAGGCGGTGAAGCCCAGTTCCGTCACCACCTGGTCCAGCTTGGCCAGCATCGAGATGTCGCCGCCCGTGGGCGCATAGCCCCCGACCAGACCCATCTGGGGCAGGAAGTTGCCGGTCAGCGACAGCGAGATGAAGATCGCCGGGATCGTGTAGGCGATGATCAGCACGACATACTGCGCCACCTGCGTGTAGGTGATGCCCTTCATGCCGCCAAGCACCGCATAGGCGAACACGATGGCCGCGCCGATGTAGAGGCCGGTATCGGTGGACACCTCGAGGAAGCGCGAGAAGGTCACGCCGACGCCACGCATCTGCCCGATCACATAGGTCACCGAGATGACGATCAGGCAGATCACCGCCACCAGACGGGCGCCACCCGAATAGAAGCGGTCGCCGATGAACTCGGGCACCGTGAACTTGCCGAACTTGCGCAGATAGGGCGCGAGCAGCAGCGCCAGCAGCACGTAGCCACCGGTCCAGCCCATCAGGAAGGCCGACTGCGTGTAGCCGCCCGCAGGTGCCAGCGCGATGATCCCGGCCATCGAGATGAACGACGCGGCCGACATCCAGTCGGCGCCCGTGGCCATCCCGTTCATGATCGGGTTCACACCCTGACCGGCGGCGTAGAATTCCGCAGTCGAGCCCGCACGGGCCCAGACCGCGATGCCGATGTAGAGCGCGAAGGTCGCACCCACCACCAGCAGGTTGAGGGTAAACTGATCCATGTCCCCGCTATCCCCTTATTCGTCCACACCGAATTCCTTGTCGAGCTTGTTCATCCGCCATGCGTAGGCGAAGATCAGCACAAGGAACACGTAGATCGACCCGTTCTGGGCGAACCAGAAACCAAGGTCCGCGCCGCCTACGCTGATGCCCTTCAGCATCGGACGCAGGATGATGCCAAGGCCGAACGAGCACGCGAACCAGACCACCAGCGAAATGATGATGATCCGGATGTTTGCGGCCCAGTAGGCATTGGAGGATTTGTCCGCCATGTCTGCTACTCCCTGAGGTTCCCTTCCCACCGGTCCCCGCAGCATGCGGGCACCGGCCCGTCTGTTATGCCGCCACCCGCCGCACGATGGACGAAAGCATCCCGGCCACATCCGCGATGTCCTTCATCGCATCGATGCGCTCCAGAACGCCCTGACCTTCGTAGTAGGCGATCAGCGGTGCCGTCTGTGCGTGGTAGGCGGCAAGCCGCGCCCGCACCGTTTCGGCGTTGTCGTCGGCCCGGCGCTTGAATGCCGTGCCGCCGCATTTGTCGCAAACGCCCGCGATGGCGGGTTGCTTGAACTCGTCATGATAGCCCTCGCCGCAACCGGCGCAGGTGTAGCGGCCAGAAACACGGCCAACCATTGCTTCGTCGTCAACCTCCAGGCTGACAGCGGCAGTTACCTTCTGTCCCTGCCCGGCCAGCAGCGCGTCGAGCGCCCCGGCCTGCCCATCCGTGCGCGGAAAGCCGTCGAGGATGACGCCCCGTGCCGTATCCGGCTGCGCCATCCGGTCCTTCAGGACGGCCAGCACGATCTCGTCGCTGACCAGCCCGCCGGCATCCATCACGGCCTTCGCCGCCAGTCCTGCCGGGGTTCCGGCAGCGACGGCGGCGCGCAGAAGGTCGCCGGTGGAAAGCTGGACCAGCCCGAACGCCTCTTCCAGCATCCGCGCCTGCGTGCCCTTGCCGGCGCCGGGGGGGCCCAGCAGGATCAGCACGGCGGGGGTGGTGACTACATCCGCCATGCCGATTACCCCCGGTTCATCCGGTTCTCGATCAGGTCCTCGACCACCGACGGGTCGGCAAGCGTCGAGGTATCGCCAAGCGCCCCGAAGTCATTCTCTGCGATCTTGCGCAGGATGCGGCGCATGATCTTGCCCGAACGGGTCTTCGGCAGACCGGGGGCCCACTGGATCAGGTCGGGCTTGGCGATCGGGCCGATTTCCTTGCGGACCCAGCCCTCAAGCTCCTTGCGCAGGGCCTCGGTCGGCTCCACGCCATTCATCAGCGTGACATAGGCATAGATGCCCTGCCCCTTGATATCATGCGGGTAGCCCACCACGGCCGCCTCGGCCACCATCTCATGCGCGACAAGCGCGCTTTCGACCTCCGCCGTGCCCATCCGGTGGCCGGACACGTTGATCACGTCATCGACGCGACCGGTGATCCAGTAGTAGCCGTCGGCATCGCGGCGGCAGCCGTCGCCCGTGAAGTAGTATCCGCGATACTGGGCAAAGTAGGCTTCCTCGAACCGCTTGTGGTCGCCCCAAAGCGTCCGCATCTGGCCCGGCCAGCTGTCGGCGATGCACAGCACGCCATCCGTCTCGGTCGACTCCTGCACCGCCGCCGTCGCCGGATCGAGAACCACCGGCTTCACCCCGAAAAACGGCAGCGTGGCCGATCCCGGCTTTTGCGGGATCGCTCCCGGCAGCGGCGTGATCAGGTGACCGCCAGTCTCGGTCTGCCAGAAGGTATCGACGATCGGGCAGCGGCCCTTGCCGACATGGGTGTTGTACCAGTTCCACGCCTCGGGGTTGATCGGCTCGCCTACCGAACCCAGAAGCCGCAGGCTGGACAGGTCGTGCTTCTCGACCCATTCCGGCCCGAGGCCCATCAGGCTGCGGATCGCGGTGGGTGCCGTATAGAACTGGTTGACCCTGTGCTTGGCGCAGACCTCCCAGAACCGCCCCGCATCGGGGAAGGTCGGCACGCCCTCGAACATCAGCGTCGTCGCACCGTTCGCCAGCGGCCCATAGATGATGTAGCTGTGCCCGGTCACCCAGCCCACGTCGGCCGTGCACCAGAAGACATCGCCGTCGTGGTAGTCGAACGTCAGCTGATGCGTCATCGCGGCATAGACCAGATAGCCGCCCGAGGTATGCACCACGCCCTTCGGCTTGCCCGTCGATCCCGAGGTGTAGAGGATGAACAGCGGGTCCTCGGCACCGACCTCGACATAGGGGCAGTAGGGCTTTGCCGCAGCCATCTCGGCCTTCACGTCGACATCGCGGCCGTCGATCCATGTCGTCTGGTCGCCGGTATGCTTGACCACCAGGCATTTCACATGGTCGTCGCAGTCCAGCAGAGCCTTGTCGGTGTTGGATTTCAGTGCCGTTTTCTTGCCGCCGCGCGGCGCATGGTCGGCGGTGATGACGATCCGTGCCTCGCTGTCGTTGATGCGGTTGGCCAGCGCATCCGGCGAGAAGCCCGCAAAGACAACTGAATGGATCGCACCGATCCGCGCACAGGCAAGCATGGCATAGGCGGCCTCCGGGATCATCGGGAGGTACAGCACCACCCGGTCACCCTTCTTCACGCCATGCGCCTTGAGCACATTGGCCATCCGGCAGGTCTGCTCCAGCAGCTGCGCATAGGTGATGTGCTGGGCGGGCGTCTTCGGGTCGTCGGGTTCCCAGATGATCGCGGTCTGATTGGCGCGCGTCAGCATATGGCGGTCGATGCAGTTCGCGCTGACGTTCAGCGACCCGTCGTCGTACCACTTGATCGAGACCTTGCCGAAAGTGAAATCGGTGTCCTTCACGCGGGTGTATGGCGCGATCCAGTCGATGCGCTGCCCCTGCTCGGCCCAGAAGGCCTCGGGATCGGCCAGCGAAGCCGCATACATTTCCGCATAGCGGTCGGCATCGACATGGGCGTTTGCCACAAAATCGGAAGAAGCCGAATAGCGCCCCTGCGCCGGAACGACATTTGCCAAGATAACTCCCCCTCGTGTCAGGGCGCGGCCAGGGGCCAGCCCATCCGTCGGCCCCCGTGACGGCAGCCGACCCTCACAAGACAATACCCGATGTGAAAAGGAATGCGTAACTATATTTAATGTATATGTTTTTTTGTAAATACTTTTTCCATTATCCGACCAACCTGTAAAGCTGTCTGGGCGCGATGCTTTCGCCGCGTTTCAGATCAAGGGCTTGGCTGTTCATTTCTGCTCACGAAACCGGCATCTGCGGCGGCATGGCGCGACGGATGATCGCCGCACGCCCCTGTGACGCAACGTCACTGGCAGGCGCCGGGCTTTTCAGCACTGCTGCAGGTTGAAACTCTTCGGCCGCTGATTCGACAGCCGAATCACCCCCTAGGATGCTGGTCCGATGACCGACCCGGCGCCGCCGCGCGAACCGACAGACCGGACATTGCCGCCCGACGACGCCGCGCGGGCAATGGCCCGCAGCCTGCTGGCCGGGGCCAGGCACGCTGCGCTGTCCTTTCTTGACCCGGCCAGCGGCACACCGGGCATCAGCCGGATCGCGCATGGCCGCGACGCCGAAGGCGTGTCGATCGCGCTTGTGTCCGGGCTCACCGCGCACGCTCCGGCACTGCGGTTGATCCGGGATTGCGCGCTGCTTCTGGGCGATGTCCCGCCACGGGGCGACCCTCTCGTTCATCCCCGGTTGATGCTGCGGGCCCGTGCCGAATTCGCGCCTGCTGAGGACCGCGCAATGTTGCGCGCGCTATGGCTGGCGCAGCACCCGAAGGCCGCCGTCTATGTCGATCTTGCCGATTTCGCCTTCGTGCGCTTCCACCCCGTCTCGGCCCTGCTGAACGCGGGCTTCGCGCGCGCGTTCCGGCTGGCGGCCGCCGATCTGTTGCCGTAGCTGCGGGAAGGGGCGGACCGTCCGGTCCGCCCCGCCCGTTGCGCCGTCCCGCCCTCCGTCAGTTCGGGTTGTCGCACCGGATCGTCACATTGGCCTTGCCCTTCAGCGCCGTGGACCACCGCAGATGGACCTGCGCACCCCCGGGGCCCTGCTCCGACAATGTCCAGGGCATCTCGGAATTGCCGGCGTTCGCCGCCGTCGTGATCTGTCCGTCCGCCACCACGGCCGTGACATTGCGCGCCCGCGATCCGAACGGCAGGATCGCCGAGCCGTCGATCACCCAGGTGTTCGCGGCGGTGTTCTGCGTGTGCCGCACCACGACCGGGCTCTGGGTGATCTGGTTCACGCCGTTGAACGTGTTCGCCTCGAACAGGATGTTGCGGAAGCGCGTGAAATCGAGGGTCGCCAGCGTCGTGTCCACACCGTCGACGCGATCCACGTTGGTGTTGACCGTCCGGAACACGTTGTCATTCACCATGAACCCGTTGATGAAGTGGCCCGAGCCATAGGGCGACACCACGATCCAGCGGAACGAGGGGGCCACGTCGTTCACGGTGAATATGTTGCCGGTCAGCGTCAGCCCGCCGAACGAGAACCCCGACGCGAAGGCTGGAACGGCATCATGCTCGTTGCTCCATTCGATGAAGCAGTTGTCGATGTAATTCGCCGTCATCGTCGACTTGACGTTGGTCGACGCGAACACGACACCGGCGCGGCGCACCCCGAGCGCCTGGTCGTCGCCCTGGAAGAAGTGGTTCCCCGTCAGCACGTTGCCAGACCCTGACAGGATCGCGAAATGGGCGAACCGGACGATCCGGTTGTCGCGGATCTTGGCATCGTTGGCGTTCACGTTCAGGCAGATCGTCGTGCGGTCCTGTGCGGGCAGCGGCTGTTCATCCGAAAGGAACTGGCACTGGTCCACGAACATCCCCTGGCATCCCGTGCCGATCGAGGTCAGCGCACGATCCTTGGGACGGTTGATCACGCTGTCCGCCACCCGGAAGGTCGACCCCGCAGGTGGTATCATGACGGCACTCGCAAGCCCGCCGCACTGGAATTCCATGTCGATGATCTCGAACCGGCTCAGGGATGCGAAACCGCTGAAATCGAGCATGTAGCGATAGCGGGTGAAGGTCAGCGTGCGGGTGCCAGCCGCCCCCCACAGCGGCCGCGACAACTCGACCGTGCCCGCGCCGACGTTCTTCGACCGGACATAGACCTCGCGCCCGACCCCGGTGCCGCTGACCCGCGCGCCCACCGGAATGCCGGCCACATTCGCAACCGCCGTCAGCAGCGTCGCATTGCTTGCGGGGGTGTAGGTGGCAACCGATGTGACCGTGGTGGTGTTCCACCCCGATCCGGGCTGCGCCTCCAGCTGCCCGTTCGCCAGAACGCGCCGCTGCGCCAGCGTGTCGAGGCCCGCAACGGCCGCAACGTCCACCGGTTCGGTCAGCTGGACCCTGCGCCCGCCAAGATCGAGCGTCACGTGGTCGGTGAAATAGAACAGCGCCTGCAACGCCCGCCGGAAGCCTTCGGGCTCGCTGCCGAACGCGGCTTCGTAGGTATCCATGTTGTAGTCGCGGGTGCAGACAAGGCGGCGGTTGGCGGGCATCACCACCTTTCCCTCGAACCGGACCTTGGTGTTGAATGTGGTGTTCGAGTTCAGGAAGTAGGTTCCCGCCGACACCAGAACGCTCCGCCCCGCCGCCGCCGCGTCCGCCGCGATGAAGGCGCCCGCGTCATCGGTAACGCCATCACCCACGGCGCCGAAATCCCGGACATCAACCCAGTCCATCAGCTTCCGCTGGAAGAACGACGACACGTCCTCGATCACGATGTCATCGATCCGCACCACGCCGCCGTTGGGACCGGTCAGATCCAGCCCGAAATGGCCGTAGACGGGTGTCAGGCCCCAGACCATGTTCACGCCCGTACGCCCGCCGGTTCCCACGATTGCGGTGACCGTCACGACCTGCCCGTAAGACGTCAGCGAAACTGCCGGCCCGGTCTGCAGCACCGACCCCACGTTGGTGCCATTGGCGCGTGCCGCATAGGCGGCGATCCGGACGGTCGGCAGGTTTCCCGATATCGCCTTCACGCGTGCGGTAATCCGCAGGTAGACGCCGGGCAGGATGGGTGTCTGTGCGTAGGAACGCAGCCGCTGCGTCGTTGCGGTTTTCTGCAGTTCCAGACAACCGGCGAAATCCTGATCGGCCGGCACGAAGGCGGCGTTGGGCTGACCGGCGTAGCTCGCCGAGCCGGGCGTCCCATCCTCGCGGGACCAGAGGCCGAGGTCCGCCGAAAAGGGCGGCGGCATCAGCTGGAGCCCATCGGTTACTGCCACATTCATCGCGTTTGCCCCTTGCTTCGCTGTGCCCTTTCCCGCACCGGCCCGCTCGGGGGCGTGCCGTTTCGGATGGGCACAGGGTCTAGCAACGGAACGTTAACCGCGACTTGGCCGACCGCACGCTGCCCGGCCGGCGGCGCAACAGCGCGGAACTCAGGGCAGGCGGATCATCTCCAGCACGGCCGCGGCGGCGGCATCGGGCGATGCGCGCCCGTCGGCCACCGCCCGACCCTGCTGGTCGAGCGCGGCCTGCAGCGCCGGTCGCGCCATGACGCGGGCGATCAGGCCGTCGCGGACCTCGGCCTCGAACCACCGCACCGCCTGACCGGCGCGGATGGCGGCAAAGTGCCCCTCGTCACGGCGCCAGTCCGCCAGCCGCCGCATTGCCGACCACGCGGCATCAAGCCCCTGATCCGCAAGCGCCGAGACGGTCATGGCGAGCGGAAAGCCCTCGGGGTCCTGCGGCCTGCGCCGCAGCAACCGCAGTGCTCCGGCATATTCGGCGCAGGTGCGCTGCGCGGCCGGGCGCAGGTCGCCATCGGCCTTGTTCACCAGGATCAGGTCGGCCATCTCCATGATGCCGCGCTTGACACCCTGCAACTCGTCGCCCCCGCCCGGCGCCATCAGCAGGACGAACAGGTCGCACAGGTCGGCCACCACCGTTTCCGACTGGCCCACGCCGACGGTCTCGATCAGCACAACGTCGAAACCGGCCGCTTCGCAGATCGCCACGGCCTCGCGCGTGCGGCGGGCCACGCCACCCAGATGGGTGCGACTGGGCGACGGGCGGATGAAGGCTCGCGGGTCGCGGCTCAACCGATCCATCCGGGTCTTGTCACCCAGGATCGACCCGCCGGTGCGCGCCGAAGACGGGTCCACCGCAAGAACCGCCACCCGCAGCCCCTGCGCCGTCAGCATCAGGCCGAAGCTTTCGATGAAGGTCGACTTTCCAACCCCAGGCGTCCCGGACAGCCCGATTCGCAGGGCCTGACGCCCTGCCACCCGCAGCCGCTCGCCCAGCCGCAACGCCGCGGACCGGTGATCGGCCCGCGCGCTTTCCACAAGCGTGATCGCCCGCGCCACGGCCCGCCGGTCCCCGGCAATCACCCGCTCGGCCAGATCGCTTTCGTCCATTCTGCGAATTCCCGGCAAACTTTCGCCCAACCGGCGCCCAGACGCGCCCATGGTCGCAGGAATGTCAACGCCGCGTCGCGCGCGGGGGGTGTAACGGCACTATCCGTACCCACCTTGCATTTGCGCATTCCGACAGGTCCGACATGCTTCCACCCCGCCAGCCGCTGCGAAAACTGCTGACTGTCTGCCTGATCGGCGTGGTGTTTCTGGCCACGCTGATCGCGGCAACGCCGCACCTGCATGCGCAGTCCCGGGCCGAGGCCGCGGTGCCGGTCTCGCGCGACATCCGTGACGAACACAGCTACCGGGTTACCGTGCTCGGGGTCTACGCGGGAACCGTCCGGCTGTCCGGCGAACAGCGCGGCAACGCCTATCGGGCAGAGCTGGCCCTGGAAAGCAGGGGGGCCGGGGCGGCAATCCGGCGGGTGCGCTTCCTCGCCTCGTCCGAGGGCGGTATCGCGAACGGCCGCTATGCCCCCGCGCGCTATGCCGAAGACGCCGACACCGGCAAGCGCCAGTCGAAATCGGTGATCGAGTACAAGCGGGGTGTTCCGACCGTCGTGACCTATCGGTCCGACAAGGATCATCGTCTGAACGTCGTGGATCCGGCGACGCAGGGCGGCACGCTCGATCCGGTCACATCGATCTATGCCATCCTCCGCGACGTTCCGCGCGAGGCGGCATGCACCGCGGCGATCACCACGTTCGATGGCCGGCGCCGCACCACAACCCGCCTGTCCGATCCCCGGCCACAGGGCGAGGGTCTGGTCTGCCGGGGCGAGTATCGACGGGTCGCCGGCTATTCCGATTCCGAGATGGCCGAGCGCAGCCGGTTTCCCTTCACCGTCATCTATGTTCCCGCTCCGGGCGGAATGATGCGCGTCGATGAAGTCCGGGTCCAGACGCTCTATGGAAATGCGGTCATGAAACGCCGATAAGGCCCGGGTGACCGACGCCGCGCTGCCCATCGACGCCGTACTGCCCGACCTCCTGGCTGCCCTGCGCAGCGCAGGGCGTGTGGTGCTTCAGGCCCCGCCCGGCGCAGGCAAGACCACGCGGGTGCCGCCGGCGCTGCTTGCGGCGAACCTAGCGCCCGGGCGCATCGTCATGCTGGAGCCCCGGCGGCTGGCGGCGCGGGCAGCGGCCGAACGCATGGCGCAGACCCTGGGCGAAACGGCCGGGCAGACCGTCGGCTACCGCATCAGGGGCGACGCGAAGATTTCGGCGGCCACCCGGATCGAGGTGGTGACCGAGGGTATCCTGACCCGAATGATCCAGTCGGACCCGGAACTTTCGGGCATCGGCGCGGTGATCTTTGACGAGTTTCACGAGCGGTCGCTGAACGCCGACCTCGGACTTGCGTTGACGCTGGAACTTCGCGCGGCACTCCGGCCGGACCTGCTGCTGATCGTGATGTCCGCCACGCTCGATGCCGCTCCGGTCGCCGCGCTCATGGGGGATGCGCCCGTGGTGACCGCCGAAGGGCGGGCCTTTCCGGTCGAGACACACTGGCTTGCCCGCCCCCTGCCCGCCGATGCCCGATGGGAGACCGAGGCCGCGCGGCTGCTGCTCGATGCCGTCGATGCCACCGAGGGCGGCGTCCTGTGCTTCCTTCCGGGCGAGGGCGAAATCCGCCGGGTGGCACGTCTGGTCGAGGGCCGACTGCCAGCGGGATGCTTGGTGCAGCCGCTGTTCGGCGCGCTGTCGCTGGCCGAACAGCGCGCGGTCCTGTCGCCCCTGCCGCAGGGGCGCAAGGTGGTTCTGGCCACCTCGATCGCGGAAACCTCGCTGACCATCCCCGACGTCCGGGTTGTCGTTGACGCCGGCCGCGCACGGCGGGCGCGGTTCGAACCTGCCACCGGCCTTGGGCGGCTGGTTACCGAACGGGTCAGTCGCGCCGAGGCCGAGCAGCGAAGGGGTCGCGCGGGCCGGGTCGCCCCCGGTGTCTGCTATCGGTTGTGGGCGCGGGCCGAGGAAGGCGCGCTGCCTGCCTTCGCCCCGCCCGAGATCGCCACCGCTGACCTGACCGCGCTTGCGCTCGATCTGGCGCTCTGGGGTGCCTCGGATCTGCCGTTCCTGACCGCGCCACCGGCGGCCGCCCTGACCGAGGCGCGCGCCACGCTGCGCGATCTTGGCGCGCTCGATGCAAGGGGCGGCATCACCGCCCATGGCCGCAGCCTTGCCGCGATGCCGCTGCATCCCCGTCTGGCGCACATGCTGGCGGTCGCAGGCCGCGCGGCGGCGCCCGTCGCCGCGCTGCTGTCAGACCGCGATCCGCTTCGCGGCGCACCTCCAGACCTCTCCTTGCGGCTGACAGCGCTGCGCGATCCCCGCGACTATGCCGGACGCCACCCCTGGCCCGCCGACCGCATGACGCTGGAACGGGTGCGCGCGGAAGCGGCGCGGCTGTCAAGGCTGGCCCCCGACCGCCCCGCGCCATCACCCGGCGCGATGGCCGCCCTCGCCTATCCCGACCGCATCGGCTTGCGCCGTCCGGGCGATGCACCCCGCTGGCTTCTGTCGAACGGACGCGGTGCGGCGATGGAACCGGGCGGCCCGCTGTCGGCCGCGCGTCTGATCGTGGCGACCGATCTGGACGGCGCAGGGCGCGAGGCGACGGTGCGCCAGGCCGCATCGCTGACCGAGTCCGAGTTGCGGGATCTCTTCCCGGGCCGCATCGGCTGGGAGGACCGCGTGGAATGGTCGGACCGCGAGGGCCGGGTGGTCGCGCGGAGGCAGGAACGGTTCGGTCCGCTGGTGCTGGCTGACCGCGCGCTGCCCGATCCCGATCCCGATGCACTGGCCCGCGCCGCGCTTGACGGCCTCCGCGCCGAGGGCCTGCCCTGGACGCCCGCCGCCGCCCGCCTGCGCGCGCGCGCGGTCGAGGGGCGGGCAGCCGGCCTGCCGCTGCCACCGGTCGATGATGCCGCACTGATGGCCATTGCCGGGGATTGGCTGCTGCCCTGGCTGGTGAACCTGCGCACGCGGGCCGACCTGCGTGGCCTGGACCTGACAGAGGCGCTTCGCGACCATCTGGGGCGCGATGGCGTCGCCGCGCTCGACCGGCTCTGGCCCGCGCATGTGACAACCCCGCTCGGGCGCCGCCTGCCCATCGACTATGACGCCGACACGCCGGGAATCGAGGCGCGCGTGCAGGAATTCTTTGGCGTCACCGAACACCCCGCCGTCGGCCCCGACCGCCGGCCCCTGCGCCTGACGCTGCTGTCGCCGGGGGGCAAGCCGGTGGCCGTGACGACCGATCTTCCCGGGTTCTGGAAGGGCGGCTACGCGGATGTCCGGCGCGACATGCGGGGCCGGTATCCGCGGCACCCCTGGCCGGACGACCCGACCGCGGCGGAACCCACCACGCGCGCCAAGCCGCGCGGCACCTGACCTTTGGCATAGCTTGTCTGCCCAACCCCGGGCTGCCAGATTTTGCGGATATTCAACCCGCAGAGGATTTGACGATGGAGCATTTCAAGCTCGCGGCCTGGAACATCGAACATGGCGACAAGTTGGCCGTCCCCCGCCCCGAGGATGAACCGCGCCTTGATGCGATCGCGGAAGAAATCGCGGGCATCGACCCCGACGTCCTGCTGGTCGGCGAGGGCCCCAAGGGCGAGGCCCGCGCCGCCGCCTTCTTTGACCGGGTCGCGCCCGGCTATGATCTGGTGACCCGGGGTTCCGCCGACTGGCGCGACTATGGCACGCAGGGCGCGCAGTGGCTGTGGTTCCTGGTCCGGCGCGGGGTGCCGATTCGCGGGCGGCTCCAGCATCTGGACCGCTGGCGCGCACTGACCGCGCCCGCCTGGGGCAACCAGCGGCGTGGCGACCGGTGGGAAGTCTCGTTTCCGATCTTCGATGCCGCAGCGGCGAACCTGCGGTTCCTCGTGCCGGGCACGCACGGCCACTACCGGCATCCGCAGGTCCTGCAGGTCGAGATCGACCTGCCGAACGGCAAGATGCAGCATCTGGAGATCATCGGCTGCCACCTGAAAAGCAAGATCAACGGCGTCTACCCCAAGGGCGATGCCTATGCGGCGGATTTCTTCGATCGCCAACCGGCGCTCGTGGCCGACATCATGACCTCGCGCATCAAGCTGACGACCGAGGCAACCGATATCCGCCACTACATCGATGCCCGGTTCCAGTCCGAACCCGATGCCGCAATCATCGTCGCGGGCGACCTGAACGACGGGCCGGGCAAGGAGCGGATCGAGCGGCGGTTTCTCTACCACGATCTCGTCGGCAACCTGCAGGGCGATGTCTTTCTCGCGCGGCAGTTCCTGAACCATGCGCTGTTCGACTTCGACGACACCGCCCGCTGGTCCTACGATCTGGGGCGCGACCGGCTGGACCCCGCACGCAACCCCCGCATCCTGCTGGATCACATCATGTTCACGCAAGCCCTGACCGGCGCCGACCGTCCGCAGGTCGCGGCGTTCCGGGCGCGGTCCGGTGGCGGCAAGATCGAACATGACGTGCACCACCGGGTCGCCGCCGCGCGCGGCAGGAAGGCGCAGACCAGCGATCATCGCGCGGTCTCGATGATCTTCGACCGGCGGGCGCAGGCCACGTCCTGACCTTCCCATCGGCCCGGCGGCAGGCTAGGAAGCGGGGCGCATGGCCAGGGGACAGCAGGATGGATGACGCAACCTCAGCCACGCGGGGCCGGTGGGCCGTGGCCACCATGTTCCTGGCCAACGGTTTCGTCATGGGGGCCTGGGCGCCACAAATCCCCTTGCTTCTGCCCCGGCACGGGATCGGCGAAGCGACACTGGGCCTGCTGATCCTGGTTCTGGGTGCCGGGGCCGTGGGGGCGATGCTGTTCTGCGGGCGCCTGATCGGGCGTTTCGGCGCACGCGCCGTGCTGCGGACCTTCATGCTCGCCATCGTGCCGGTGTTGCCGGTGGTCGTCTTTGCCCCTTCGGTGCCGCTGCTGGCAGTTGCGATGGCCCTGTTCGGCGCGATGATCGGCTGCATGGACGTGGCGATGAACGCGAACGCGGTCGAGGTCGAGCGTCGGCTCGGCCGGGCCATCATGTCCTCCTCGCACGGGTTCTGGAGCCTCGGGGGCTTTGCGGGCGGCGCCTCGGGCAGCGTGATCATCGCCCGGGCCGGGTCCGAAGTGCAGGCCATGGCGACCGCAGGGATCACCCTGGCGCTCGTGCTGATCGCCGCACCCTACCTGATGGCCGGCGATCCCCCTGCCGCCCGCGACCGGACGGAGCCGCAGACGCGCCTGATTCCGCATGACGGGGCGCTGTGGCTTCTGGGGGCGCTTGCCCTGCTGTCGATGGTGCCGGAAGGCGCGGTCCTCGACTGGGCCGCACTCTACCTCGGCAAGGAACTCGGCGCGGGCGTCGAAACCTCGGGCCTGGCCTTCGCCCTGTTCGCGGGGGCCATGGCCGTGGTGCGCTTTGCGGGCGATGCCATCCGCAACCGCTTCGGTGCCGTCCGCACCCTGCGCGTATCGGGCCTGATCGGCGCGGCAGGGCTTGCCGTCGCGGCATCCGCGCCCGACGCCGGGATCGCGATCGCGGGCTTCGCCCTGGCGGGGCTCGGTGTGGCGAACATGGTGCCGGTGATCTTTTCCGCGGCCGGGAACCACCCCGGGCTTCCCTCGGGCGCGGCGATCTCGGTGGTCACGATGGTCGGCTACGCGGGCATCCTGGTCGCGCCCTCCACCATCGGCTTCGCCGCCGAGGCGGTCGGCTTCCGCCTGACCTTCGGTGTCCTGGCGGCGCTTCTGCTGTTCGTGTCGTCCCTGGCGGCCCGCGCGGCGGCGGCGGACGCGGCCGTGATCCCCGGCGCCGTTCAGACGAGGCCCGCCACCTGATCCGCCGTCACCAGCTGTGCGAAATCGGCCCCGAGCAGCGACAGCGTCACGCGCAGGACCGTGGCGGCGTCGATCCTGCCGCCGTCATGGGCAGG